>CAIMXF010000595.1 GCA_903845345.1 uncultured beta proteobacterium | reverse complement strand
GGCAGCGGCGGGGCCTACAGCTTCTCGGGCGGCCTGCACGGCGTGGGCGTCAGTGTCACCAACGCGTTGGCCAAGCAGCTCGAGGTCACGGTGTTCCGCGATGGCCAGTGCGCCGCGCTCACCTTCTCGGGCGGCGACGTCACCGTGCCGCTGGAGGTGCGCAAGCTGGCTTCCGGCGAGCGCCGCCATGGCACGCGCGTCACCGTCTGGCCGGATGTGCGCTATTTCGAGAGCGCCGAGCTGCCGCGCGGCGAGCTCGTGCACCTGCTGCGGAGCAAGGCCGTGCTGATGCCCGGCGTGACGGTCTCGCTCACGATCGAGAAGACGGGCAGGGAGCCCGAGGCGCTCGCCTGGACGTACCAGGGCGGCCTGCGCGACTACCTTCAGCAGACGCTCACCGCCGAGCCGGTGGTGCCGCTGTTCGAAGGCGAGCGCTTCGCCGGCGCCAACGAGTCCGAGAACTTCGCCGAAGGCGAGGGCGCCACGTGGTGCGTGGCCTTCACGGACGACGGTTCCGCGGTGCGCGAGAGCTACGTCAACCTGATCCCGACGGTGGCCGGCGGCACGCACGAGTCGGGCCTGAAGGACGGCCTGTTCACCGCGGTCAAGGGCTTCATCGAGGCGCACAGCCTGATGCCCAAGGGCGTCAAGCTGATGCCCGAGGACGTGTTCTCGCGCGCCAGCTTCGTGCTGTCCGCCAAGGTGCTCGATCCGCAGTTCCAGGGCCAGATCAAGGAACGCCTCAACAGCCGCGACGCGCTGCGGCTGGTGTCGGCCTATACCAGGCCGGCGCTGGAGCTGTGGCTGCACCAGCATGTCGAGTTCGGCCGCAAGCTCGCCGAACTGGTCATCCGCCAGGCGCAGGCGCGCCAGAAGGCCGGCCAGAAGGTAGAGAAGCGCAAGGGCTCGGGAGTCGCCGTGTTGCCCGGCAAGCTCACCGACTGCGAGAGCCGCGACCTGTCGCTCAACGAGGTGTTTCTCGTCGAGGGCGACTCGGCCGGCGGCTCGGCCAAGATGGGTCGCGACAAGGAGACCCAGGCCATCCTTCCGCTGCGCGGCAAGGTGCTCAACACGTGGGAGGTCGAACGCGACCGCCTGTTCGCCAACAACGAGATCCACGACATCGCCGTGGCGATCGGCGTCGACCCCCACGGACCGAACGACACCCCCGATTTCTCGGGACTGCGCTACGGCAAGGTGTGCATCCTGTCGGACGCCGACGTCGACGGCTCGCACATCCAGGTGCTGCTGCTGACGCTGTTCTTCCGCCACTTTCCGCAACTCGTCGCGCGCGGCCACGTCTATGTCGCCAAGCCGCCGCTGTACCGCATCGATGCGCCCGCACGCGGCCGCAAGCCGGCAGCCAAGATCTACGCGCTCGACGAGGGCGAACTCGAGGCCACGCTCGACAAGCTGCGCAAGGAGGGCGCCCGCGAGGACTCCTGGAAGATCGGCCGTTTCAAGGGCCTGGGCGAGATGAACGCCGACCAGCTGTGGGAGACCACGCTCAACCCCGAGACCCGCCGCCTGCTGCGCGTCGAACTGGGCCTGCTCGACGCCGTGCAGACCGAAGGCTCGTTCACGCGACTGATGGGCAAGGGCGAGGCGCACGCACGTCGCGAACTGATGGAACTCCGCGGCGACGCGGTCGAGATCGACATCTGAGCTTGCTCGCTCGAAGGGCGCGACGATGAGAGACATCGAAGTGGTGATCACGGACCGCGGGCGCGGCCGCAACACCTTCGGCGAAGTCGTGACAGCGATCGTCTGCGAGGCAGCCATGCGAGGAGACGAATCGTCTTGCGAGGGAATTTCCGGCCCGATTCCTTGAGGGCATCGAGCGCGCCGCTGGCTCGCGGCCCGAAGATGCAAGCGCTCATGACGGTGCCGTCTTGAACTCCAGTCGCGCCCATGGCGCGCAATGGTTCAACGGCGCTGTCCAGTGGCGTCGCTACTTTGTGCAACGAGCCTCGAACCTTGAACTCGGGACGTCGACTTCGAGATGATGGTCCGACCCGTCGCGGCTCATCGCGCGTCGTTGGCGATTTCGCTTCAGAGGCAGAGGTCGATGTGCTCCCGCGCTGAACCTCGGAGCCACCATGCAGTCTGAGGCCGGGTGCCGCGATCAGTGCATCCGACGTCGACCGCCTGGCACGCCGATACGCTGTCTCGTGGGCACGGCGATGCCCTGTCATTGCGGCGCGATGGGCGGCGTGTTCAGCCTCGTCGAATGAATTGCTTACAACATCGGCACCTGGGCAGGCGCCTCCGTCAACGCCTTGCGCTTCAGTTATCCGCCCAGGGTGACAAATCGTGCAGAAATCCCGCGTTCTTCGGGGCTTCCCAGGGGCCGGTCCCTGCGATCCTTAACCATAGAATCCACGCTCCGTTGCGCGACCCCGGTCGGGCAGCCCTGCCTTCCGTGCTCTGCGCCACCTCCTCCGTTCGTTCGATCACCGACCTTCCCATGCCCACCCGTGACATCGCCGAGAGCGCACATCTGCGGATCCGTCCGACGATGCTGTCCGACCTCGACTTCGTCGTGACGGTGGAACAGGACGCGCGCAATCTCACGTTCATCACCCCTTGGGAACGCACGCAGCACGAGGGGGCGATCCGGTTTCCCGACTCGCGTCACTTCATCGTCGAGGCGGGAGACGAGTGGGAGCAGGTCGGCTTCGTCATCGTGCAGGGCTGCCGCAATCCGAACCGCTCTGTCGAACTCAAGCGCATGGTGCTGCAGACGCAGGGCCGCGGTCTCGGGCGCGCCTGCGTGCGGCTGTTCAAGCAACTGGCGTTTCGCGACCTGCATGCGCATCGCTTCTGGCTGGACGTGAAGTCGCTCAATGCGCGCGCGCTGCGCTTGTACGCGAGCGAGGGCTTCGTCGAGGAAGGCCGGTTGCGCGAGAGCGTGCGGGTGGGCACGGGCGACACCGCGGGCTGGGAAAGCCTGGTGGTGATGTCCATGCTCGAGCGCGAATACCAGGCGCGCGTCGAGGCGGCGCTCGAAGAACCGCTGTCGGGGCAGGCGTCATGAGCCGTCCGCTGCTGATCATCGCCGGCGTCGTCGCGCTGGTCACCGGCTCGATGGCCGCGTGCGATGCGTTGCCCGAGGCGCGCGTCGCGCGCACGCTCGCGGCGACGTCCGCGATCGCGGCCGCCGTGCCTGCGGACAACCCGGTCGCGCCCATCGTCCCGGTCGCCGGCAAGCCCGTTCTGTGGGGCTATGTGGATGGCGCGGGCGTCGCGCACTTCGCATCCAGCCAGATCGACTCGCGCTACGACCAGGTGCTGCGCGAGACCGACGGCCGCCGCGTGCCGGGCAAGACGCAGGGTACCGACGGCCTGCTGACCTGGCTGGAGATCGCGCCCGAGGTGCGCGCGATGCAGCCGTTGCTGGAGGAGGCCGCGAAGACGACCGGCGTCGACGAGGAACTGCTCAAGGCCGTGATCACCGTCGAATCGAACTACGACGCGCATGCCGTGTCGCCGCGCGGCGCCGTCGGCCTGATGCAGCTGACACCGGTGACGGCCGACCGCTACGGCACGAGAGAAGAGCGCCAGGTGCCGGCCGCCCAGCGCATGCTCGACGCCCGCACCAACATCCTCACCGGCGCGCGCATGCTGGCCGACCTGACGCGCCGCTACGGTGGCATCGACATCGCGCTCGCCGCGTGGAACGCCGGCGAGGGCACGGTGCGCAAGGCGGGCGGCCAGATGCCCGAGATCGCCGAGACCGAGGCCCATGTCCACATGGTGCTCGAACTCTACTGGGCGCTGCTGCAACGCAAGCTGCCGCAGCACGCGCATGGCGTGGAAGTGGTGTCCTGCGCGCCTGCCGTCTGCGGGCGCTGAGAGACGCCGCCCCGCGAGCGCGCGAGGGCTTCGCGCCGGTCCGGGCACGGTCGATTCCTGACGATACTTCAGGGGTAGCGGCGGGCCAGGCGTGCGCCAGCACCGACAATGACCCCTTGCGGACGCCTCACGGGCGTGCCGCGGCGATCAAAGGAAATCCGGTTTGACCATGGAACAGACTCCCCTCGCGTTCGACGGCGGTGGCGACGGTGGCGGCGAAGCGCTGACCCTCGCCCACTACGCCGAGCGCGCCTATCTCGAATACGCGCTGAGCGTCGTCAAGGGCCGCGCGCTGCCCGACGTCTCCGACGGCTGCAAGCCGGTGCAACGCCGCATCCTCTACGCGATGCACCGCATGGGCCTGTCGTTCACCAACGCCATGCCCACCGGGCCGAAGGCGCGCAAGAGCGCCAAGGTCGTGGGCGACGTGCTGGGCAACTTCCATCCGCACGGCGACAGCGCGGCCTACGACGCGCTGGTGCGCATGGCGCAGGACTTCAGCCTGCGCTATCCGCTCATCGACGGCCAGGGCAACTTCGGCAGCCGCGACGGCGACGGCGCCGCCGCGATGCGCTACACCGAGGCGCGCCTGAACCCGATCGCGCGCCTGCTGCTCGACGAGATCGACGAAGGCACCGTCACCTTCATGGCGAACTACGACGGCACCACCGAGGAGCCCAAGCTGCTCCCGGCGCGCCTGCCGTTCGTGCTGCTCAACGGCGCCAGCGGCATCGCGGTGGGGCTGGCCACGGAAGTGCCCAGCCACAACCTGCGCGAGGTGGCCGATGCCGCCATCGCGCTGCTGCGCAACGACAAGCTCACCGACGACGAGCTCTACGCCGCCATCCCCGGCCCCGATTTTCCCGGCGGCGGCCAGATCATCAGCCCCTCGTCCGAGATTCGCGAGGCCTACGCCACCGGACGCGGCAGCCTCAAGGTGCGTGCGCGCTGGAAGATCGAGGATCTCGCGCGCGGACAGTGGCAACTGGTCATCACCGAGCTGCCTCCCGGCGCGAGCACCCAGAAGGTGCTCCAGGAAGTCGAGGAACTCGTCAACCCGAAGGTCAAGCTCGGCAAGAAGACGCTGACCGCGGATCAACTCCAGCTCAAGGCGACCGTCCAGTCGGTGCTCGACGCCGATCGCGACGAATCCAACCGGGAAGCCCATGTGCGTCTCGTGTTCGAGCCCAAGAGCCGCACCGTCGATCCGCAGGAACTCATCCGCGTGCTGCTCGCGCACACCAGCCTCGAGAGCTCGGCGCCGATCAACCTCACGATGATCGGCGGCGACGGCCGGCCCACGCTCAAGAGCCTGCGCCAGATCCTCGCCGAGTGGGTGTCCTT
>CAIMXF010000594.1 GCA_903845345.1 uncultured beta proteobacterium | reverse complement strand
CTCCAGCGTGAACAGCTCGTCGTCGCCGTGGCTCCAGCCCAGGCGCGCGAGGTAGTTGTTCATGCCTTCGGGCAGGTAGCCGTTGTCTTCGTAGTCGGTGACGCTCACCGCGCCGCGGCGCTTGGACAGCTTCAGGCCGTCGTCGCCGAGGATGATGGGCAGGTGGCCGAACTGCGGCAGCGCGGCGCCGAGCGCGCGGAACATGTTGATCTGCCAGGGCGTGTTGTTGATGTGCTCGTCGCCGCGGAAGACGTGGCTGATGCGCATGTCCCAGTCGTCGACAACCACTGCGAAGTTGTACGTGGGCACGCCGTCGTCGCGCACGATGATGAGGTCGTCGATCTCCTTGTTGCCGATCGTGATCGGGCCCTTGACGAGGTCGTTCCAGCTGACCTCGCCGTCGGCCGGATTCGCGAAGCGCACCACCGGCTTCACGCCGCCGGGAATCGCCGGCAGCATCTTGCCCGGCTGCGGACGCCACGTGCCGTCGTAGCGCCGCTTCTCGCCGCGCGCTTCCTGGTCGGCCTTCATCCTGTCGAGATCTTCGGGCGTGCACCAGCAGTGGTACGCGGTGCCCGCCGCGAGCATCTGGTCGACCACCGCCTTGTAGCGATCCAGGCGCTGCATCTGGTAGACCGGGCCTTCGTCATAGCCCAGGCCCAGCCAGTTCATCGCGGCGATGATCTGGTCGACCGAGTCCTGCGTCGAACGGGCGACGTCGGTGTCCTCGATGCGCAGCACGAACTCGCCGCCGTGATGGCGTGCGAACGCCCACGAGTACAGCGCGGTGCGCGCGGTGCCGAGGTGGAGGAAGCCCGTCGGGGACGGGGCGATGCGGGTGCGGATGGGAATGGTCACGGTGCGATGAAAGGGCACCCGAAGGTGCCATGTGCGTGGGAGGCGGCGGATCTTACTCGCCGGTGTTCTGCAGCGCGAGGCGCGAGCGCGCGGGATCTTCTTCCTCGGTCTGCTGCGAGCGGCGCTGCTCGCGCATCGTCGAGAAGTCCTCGATGCTGACGTCGCCGGTGATGTAGCGGCCGTCGAAGCACGAGGCCTCGAAGCTCGCGACCTTGCCGTTCAACTTGCCGACCACGCGCTTCATCGCGTCGACGTCCTGGTAGATCAGCGCGTCGGCGCCGATGAAGTCGCGGATCTCGTCCTGCGTGCGGCCCGAGGCGATCAGTTCCTCGGGCGTGGGCATGTCGATGCCGTACACGTTCGGGTACTTCACCGGCGGCGCGGCCGAAGCCATGTAGACCTTGTTGGCGCCGGCCTCGCGCGCCATCTGCACGATCTCCTTGGACGTCGTGCCGCGCACGATGGAGTCGTCGACCAGCAGCACGTTGCGGCCCTTGAACTCGACGCCGATCGCGTTGAGCTTCTGGCGCACCGACTTCTTGCGCACCGACTGCCCCGGCATGATGAAGGTGCGGCCGACGTAGCGATTCTTGACGAAGCCTTCGCGGTAAGGCTTGCCGATCTTCTGCGCGAGCTGCATCGCCGACGGACGGCTCGACTCGGGGATCGGGATCACGACGTCGATATCGGACGGCGGCATCGTGGAGATGAGGCGCTGCGCCAGCGTCTCGCCCATGTTCAGGCGCGCCTGGTAGACGGAGATGCCGTCGATGACCGAGTCGGGACGCGCGAGGTACACGTACTCGAACATGCACGGGTTGAGCGTCGGGTTCTCGGCGCACTGCCTCGCGTGCACGTTGCCGTTCGGATCGATGAACAGCGCCTCGCCCGGGGCGACGTCGCGCACCACCTGGTGGCCGGTGCCTTCGAGCGCCACGCTCTCGCTGGCGACGATCACGCTGGTGCCCTCGGCGGTGTGGGCGGTGCCGTAGATCAGCGGACGGATGCCGAACGGATCGCGGAACGCGAGCAGCCCGTAGCCGGCGATGAGCGCGACGACCGCGTACGAGCCCTTGATGCGCTTGTGCACTTCGGCGACGGCCTGGAACACGAGGTCGGGCGTCAGCGCGGCACCGCGCGCGGCGTTCTGCAGCTCGTGCGCGAGGATGTTGATCAGCACCTCGGTGTCGGACTCGGTGTTGATGTGGCGCCGATCCTTCTCGACCAGTTCGGCCTTCAGCGCGTGCGCGTTCGTGAGGTTGCCGTTGTGCACCAGCACGATGCCGAACGGCGCGTTGACGTAGAACGGCTGCGCCTCTTCCTCGCTGTACGCGTTGCCCGCGGTGGGATAGCGGACCTGGCCGAGCCCGACCGTGCCCGGCAGCGCGCGCATGTTGCGCGTGCGGAAGACGTCGCGCACCATGCCGCGCGCCTTGTGCATGAAGCACTTGGTGCCCTGCATCGTCACGATGCCGGCGGCATCCTGCCCGCGGTGCTGCAGCAGCAGCAGCGCGTCGTAGATCATCTGGTTGACGGGGGATTTTGAAATCACGCCCACGATGCCGCACATAGCTGGTTCCGTTTCCTGAAATGCCGAGAGAGAGATCCGTGACCGTCGCCGCAGTCCTCCGTCACACCCGCAACCGTAGCCGAGTTCGGCCCGAATAGGTGGAGGAAGTGCTCTGGCGCCGTGAATGAAGTCCGTTGCGCCGTGGGGCCTTAGCTGTGGATGTGCAGGTTAAGTGACTGCGGCAGGACGGGTTTCAACCCTTCCAGCGCCAGGCCCAACCACAACGACCCGTGCGAGTTCTTCCAGGGCGCGGACGTCGCGTAGGGCGACAGCAGCACCAGCAGCGCGACCACCACCAGCACCAGTGCGCCGCGCACCACGCCGAACACGCCGCCGAGCAGGTGATCGACGAACGACAGCGGCGTGGCCGCCACCAGCGCCCGCAGCATGCGCGCGAGCAGCGTGCAGGTGAGCAGCAGCACGACGAACACGAGGACATAGGCGACCCACAGCCGGGTGGAGGAATTGGCGTCGCCCAGCGGGATGTAGTCGGCCAGCAAGGGCCCGGCGGCGTTGGCGATGACGAAGGCGACGAGCCAGCCCAGCAGCGACACGATCTCGAACACGAAGCCGCGCCACAGGCCGACCAGCACCGACAAACCGAACATCGCCAGCAGGGCGATGTCGACCCAGCCGAGCTGGATGTCGAGATGCGGCAGGTTCACAGCACCAGCACCACGGCCTGCAGGCCATCGGCCTTCAGCCTCGTGGCGATCCTGTCGGCCTCGGCCTTGGTCGCGTACGGCCCGATGCGCACGCGGATGCGCTTGCCGGTGGGCGTGTCGACCGGCTGCGTGTACGTCTTCAGGCCCAGCTTCTCGACCTTGGTACGCGCCTCGTGCACCTTGGCGTCGTCGAGGAATGCACCCACCTGCACGACGAAGCGCCCGCCGTTGGCGGCGGCGTCGGACGGCTTGGCCGCGGGCGTGTCGGCCAGGATCGCCGCGGGCGACGGCCTGGACGCCGCCGGCGGCGGTGGCAGCACCGGCCCGGCGACGTGCGCCGCCGGCTTCGACGCAGCGGCAGGCGCGCTCGTCACCTTCACCGGCTTGGCCGGCTTCGTTGGCGCGACGGTCGGGCTGGAGCCGGCCATCGCCGGCGCGACGGGCGCGGCCGAGGCCGGCGTGTCGCTCGAATGCGCCGAACTGGGCGCCAACGCCGCCGCCAGCGAGGCGAAGGCCGAGTGCGGCACGGGCTCCGGCGCCGGCGCGGACGCCGCCATCGATGCGGACGACCGTGCGTCGTAGGACACGGATTCCGGCGTCGGCACCGACGCGGCCAGCGGCGCCGCCGAAGACATCACGCGGACGGCCGGGTGCGACGACGCGGCGACCGCGGTCGCCGCGTTGCGGGCCGGGATCTCGATGGGCAGGTCGACCGGAATCGGCCGGGGCTGCGTCTCGAACAGCAGCGGGAAGCCGATCACGCCGATCAGCAGCAGCACCGTCGCGCCCATCAGGCGCGTGCGGGCGCGCGCACGCACCTCGCGCATGGCTTCTGCGGCGTCGGCGGGATTCCGGGCGTTGGCCAGCGGGGCCTGCTGGCGAGCGGCGGACTTGCCGCCCCGCCCCTTCGGGGCCGGGGCAGATGTCTGCTTATTGCGTTGGAAAATCGACAGCAGCCCCATGCCTTCTCAATTCAAAGTTGGCCCCGGCCCGCGGAGTACCGCAGACAGCCCCCAAGGGGCGAGAGGCTTGCTCCGGAGCGGCCGGAGTCCGGCCAAGTGGCGTGAACGGCACGCCTTCGCGCCGTCCATCAACCGAGGTGTCGGGCCACCAGTCGCGGGGGGCCGTCCTTCAGCACGCCGCCCACGGTGTAGAACGAGCCGAAGACCACGATTCTATCAGCCGGGTCTGCCTGGGCGAGCGCGGCGGCCAGCGCTTCGGCCGGCGAAGAGAAGGTGCTCACGCGCGCCTTGGGCGACGCGGACGGCGCAGTGGCCGTGAGTTGCCACACGGTCTCGGCCAGTTCGACCGCCTTGGCCGCGCGCGGCAGCGGCAGGTCGGTGAGCATCCAGTCGTCGACGAGGTGCGAGATCTTGCCGACGGCGCCGGCCAGGTCCTTGTCGTGCATCGCGCCGAACACCGCGAACGTGCGCTTGAAGAAACCCATCTGGTCGAGGTTCATCGCGAGCGCCGCCACCGAGTGCGGGTTGTGCGCGACATCCAGCACCAGCGCCGGCTGGCCGGGAACGATCTGGAAGCGGCCCGGCAGGTCGACCGACGCCAGGCCCAGCCGCACGGCCTGCGCCGTCATCGGCAGCTTGTCGCGCAGCGTCTCCAGCGCCGCCAGCGCGCCCGACGCGTTGAGCAGCTGGTTGGCGCCGCGCAGCGACGGATAGCCGAGCGAGTTCCAGCGCTTGCCGCGGCCGCTCCACGACCATTGCTGGCGATCGCCGGCGTAGTTGAAGTCGCGGCCGCACAGCCACAGGTCGGCGCCGATCTGCGTGGCGTAGTCGATGATGCTTTGCGGCGGCATCGGATCGCCGACGATCAGCGGCCGGCCCTTGCGCGCGATGTGCGCCTTCTCGCGCCCGATCGACTCGCGATCCGGGCCCAGGTATTCGACGTGGTCGATGTCGATGCTGGTGATCACCGACACGTCGGCATCGACCGCGTTGACAGCGTCGAGCCGCCCGCCGAGCCCGACCTCGAGGATCACCAGGTCGACCGCCGCCGACGCGAGCGTGCGCATGATGGCCAGCGTCGTGAACTCGAAGTACGTGAGCGCGATGTCGCCGCGCGCGGCCTCGACGGCCTCGAAGTTCGGGATCAGGTCATCGGCCTTCACCATCACGCCATTGACGCGGCAGCGCTCCTCGAAATGCACGAGATGCGGCTTGATGTAGGCGCCGACCTTGTAGCCGGCCGCCAGCGCCATCGCCTCGAGCATCGCGCAGGTCGAGCCCTTGCCGTTGGTGCCCGCCACGCTGATCACCGGCACCACGAACTTCAGCCCGAGGCGCTCGATCAGCGTCTTCGTGCGCGACAGCGTCATGTCGATCTGCTTCGGATGCAGGCGTTCGCAGTGGGCGAGCCACTCGGCAAGGGTGGTGGGCTGGGTCATGGAGGAGATTGGATCAGGAACGACAAGGGCGGCGCGAGCGTGAGCCCGGCCGCCCCTTGGGACGAATCAGGAACCAGGCGTCAGGCGACGGCGTCCGCGCTCTGGCGCTGCAACTGCGCGAGCAGCTTCGCGATCGTCGGACGCAGCTTGCGACGGTCGACGATCATGTCGATCGCACCCTTCTGCATCAGGAACTCGGAGCGCTGGAAGCCTTCGGGCAGCTTCTCGCGCACGGTGTTCTCGATGACGCGCGGGCCGGCGAAGCCGATCAGCGCCTTGGGCTCGCCGATGACGACATCGCCGATGAACGCGAAGCTCGCCGACACGCCGCCCATGGTCGGGTCGGTCAGTACGCTGATGTAGGGCAGCTTCGCCTTGGCCAGCAGCGTCAGCGCGCCGTTGGTCTTGGCCATCTGCAGCAGGCTGAACAGGCCTTCCTGCATCCGCGCGCCGCCGGTGGCGGTGTAGCAGACGAAAGGCACGCGCTGCTCCACCGCGGCCCGGACGCCGCGCACGAATCGCTCGCCCACGACCGAGCCCATCGAGCCGCCCATGAAGTCGAACTCGAAGCAGGCAACGACCAGCGGCACGCTCATCACGGCGCCGCCCATCACGACCAGCGCGTCGGTCTCGCCGGTGGCTTCCAGCGCGCCCTGCAGGCGTTCCGGGTACTTGCGGCT
>CAIMXF010000593.1 GCA_903845345.1 uncultured beta proteobacterium | reverse complement strand
TGCGCGCAGGATGACGGGCGGGGGGGCGGGGAGCGGCGGCCGCCTCGCGAGCCTACTGCTTGTGCGTCGCGCGCCAGTCCTGCACGGCCTTCATCGTGTTGTTGACGTGCTCGGACGGATCCATGCTGGAGTACTCGTAGAGGATCTTGTCGTCCGGCGAGATCACGTACGAGATGCGGCCCGACATCGGCAGCATCGCCATCTTGGCGTCGTACGACTTGATGATGGCCGACTCGGGATCGGCGGCCACGGCGAACTTGTCGCGGCACTCTTCCTTGGAGAACTTGATCTGGGTGGCGATGTCGTCGTGCGAGACGCCCACGACGGTCGCGCCGAGCGCGGCGAACTTGTCGGTGGCCTCGGCGAACAGGTGCGCCTCCAGCGTGCAGCCGCTGGTGAACGACTTCGGGAAGAAGTACAGCACCACCGGGCCTTTCTTGAGCGCGTCCGACAGCACCAGCGGCATCTGCTTGCCGCCGACGGCGGCGTCGGTGGTGAACAGCGGCGCGGCGTCTCCGGGCTTGAGCGCGGCGTTGGCGGTGGCCGTCAGGCCGAGCAGGGCGGCGGCGGCGAACAGCGGGGCGAGGCGACGAAGCATGGGGGTCTCCAACGTGGGTCGTTTGAATGGCGGCGATCCTAGCTTGTCGAGCTGAACCCTGCTGGCGAGTGGCATTGAACCGACAGCGGCCGCGACGCAATGCGCCGGCGACCCTGCGCCTCAGCGCGGGCCCCCGCCCATCATGCCTTTCATGCCCTTGAGCCCGCCCATCTGCTTCATCATCTTCATCAGGCCGCCGCCGCGCATCTTCTTCATCATGTCGCGCATCTGCTCGTATTGATTGAGCAGGCGGTTGACGTCCTGCACCTGCACGCCGGCGCCCTTGGCGACGCGGAACTTGCGCTTGGCCTTCAGCAGATCGGGCTTGCGGCGCTCGAGCGGCGTCATCGAGTTGATGATGCCTTCCATGCGGCGCATGTCGCGCTCGGCCTTGTCCATGTCGGGCTGGCCGGCCTTGGCGGTCATCTCGGCGGGCAGGTTGTTCATGAGGCCGGCGAGGCCGCCCATCTTCTTCATCTGGCTCAGCTGCGACAGGAAGTCGTTCAGGTCGAAGTCGTTGCCGGACTTCATCTTCTCGGCCAGCTTCTGCGCGGCCTCGATGTCCATGCCCTTGGTGACGCCCTCGACCAGCGCGACGATGTCGCCCATGCCCAGCACGCGGCCGGCGTGGCGGTCGGCGTCGAACACCTCGAGGCCGTCGATCTTCTCGGACGTGCCGGCGAACTTGATCGGCGCGCCGGTGACCTGGCGCACCGACAGCGCCGCGCCGCCGCGCGAGTCGCCGTCGAGCTTGGTCAGCACGATGCCGGTGAGCGGCAGCGCCTCGCTGAAGGCCTTGGCGGTGTTGATCGCGTCCTGGCCCTGCATCGCGTCGACGACGAACAGCGTCTCGACCGGATGCAGCAGCGCGTGCAGGTCCTTGATCTCGGCCATCAGCAGCTCGTCGATGGCGAGACGGCCGGCGGTGTCGACCAGCAGCACGTCGAAGTAGTGCTTCCTGGCGTAGTCGATCGCGGCGACGGCGATGTCGTGCGGCTTCTGGTCGGGCGTGGACGGGAACCACTCGGCGCCGGCCTGCTTCGTGACCGTCTTCAGCTGCTCGATGGCGGCCGGGCGGTAGACGTCGCCCGACACCGTCAGCACCTTCTTCTTGCGCTTCTCGATCAGGTACTTGGCGAGCTTGGCGGTGGTCGTGGTCTTGCCGGCGCCCTGCAGGCCGGCCATCAGGATGACGGCGGGCGGCTGCGTGGCGAGGTTGATGTCGGCGACGCCTTCGCCCATCGTCGCGGCGAGTTCCTTCTGCACGATGCTGACCAGCACCTGGCCCGGCGTGAGGGACGCGACCACTTCCTGGCCCAGCGCCTTGTCCTTGACGCGCGCGATGAAGTCGCGCACGACGGGCAGCGCCACGTCGGCTTCGAGCAGCGCCATGCGCACTTCGCGCAGCATGTCCTGGACGTTGGATTCGGTGATGCGGGCCTGGCCGCGCATCGTCTTGACGAGGCGTGACAGGCGGTCGGTGAGAGCTGAAGCCATGGGTGCGAATGCGCAGCGAGGATGGGCGCGGCGCGCCCCAGTAAACTGCGGGGGTGATTCTAACTTCCACCCTCATCCAATCGCTTTCCTGGGCCGCCATCGCGGCGTATGCGTTGTCCGTGCTCGGACGCCCCGCCTGGGGCGCCCGCGCGCAGGTCGTCGCACTGGTGTTGCACGGGCTGTCGCTGGCCGCGGCGTTCGGGCTCGAGGCCGATGCAGGGCAAGGGATCCGCTGGGGCTTCGCGCCGGTGCTGTCGCTCACGTCCTGGCTGGTGCTGACGGTGCATTTCACCGAATCGCGGCTGGTGCCGATCTCCGGATTGCGCCGCATCTTCGGGCTGGTCGGCGCGTCGAGCGTGCTGCTGGCGCGGGTGTTCCCGGGCGACGTCGTGATCGTCTCGTACTCGGCCTACGCACCGCTGCACTGGACGCTCGGCATCGCCGCCTACGCGCTGTTCGGCGTCGCCGTGGTGCACGCCGCGATGCTGGATCGCGCCGAGAGCCAGATGCGCCAGAAGGGCGGCGCCGGGTTGATGGGCATGCCGCTGCTGTCGCTGGAACGGCTCACGTTCCTGTTCGTCGAGGCCGGCTTCGTCGTGCTGACGCTGGCCATCGCCATCGGCCTGCTGACGATGGTGCACTGGCGCTGGGGCGACCACAAGACCGTGCTGTCGCTGGCGAGCTGGCTCACCTTCGCGGCGTTGATCGTCGGCCGCCGCACGCGCGGCTGGCGCGGCCGCCAGGCCACGCGCTGGGTCTACGCCGGCGCGGTGCTGATGCTGCTGGCCTACGTCGGCTCTCGCTTCGTGTTCGAGGTGGTGCTGCAACGCGCGCCCACGGGGCTGGGCAGTTGATGGTGGGCCGCGTCCTGCTGTGGGCGATCCTGGGCCTGCTGGCCTGGTGGCTCCTGCGTCCGAACCGCAAGGTCGCCGCGCCGCCTCGGGGCCCGGCCGCGAGCGCCGCCACCGTGGCCGCCCCCGAGGCAATGGTCGACTGCGCGGCCTGCGGCCTGCACTTCCCGGCCTCCGAGGCCGTTCGCGACGGCGCGCGCCTGTACTGCTGCGCCGCGCATCGCGACGCCGGGCCGCGGCGTGGCGCGTGAGCTCGCCTTGACCGGAACGCAGGCTGTGCATGTGGGGTAGCCGCCAACGCAAGGCGCGTCGCGCGGCGAAGTCGCGCGAGGATGCCAACGCGGGGCTGCCGGAAGAATCCTGGTTCAACGCGCTCGAGGGCTCGCTCGACCAGGCCGCGCCGGCGCCCAACGGCGGCTGGGGCGGACCCAACCCGGTGCTGCGACCGCTGGCAGGCCACGCGCTGCGGCGCATCTTCGCCACCTACGTCGCGGCGCGCGCCGCGCTCGGCGTGGCGCTCATGCTGGCGATCGCGCTGACGGGCGCGCAGGCCGGCCGCACCGTCAGCGCGCCGCTGGTGCTGTGCGGCGTGTATGCGGCGCAGTCTCTCGTCTGGTGGCTCACCGACCAGCTGCGCGTGCTGCGTGCGCTGCAGTCGGCGCGCTGGCAATGGTGGATGACGATCGGCGTCGACCTGTTCGCCTTCGGCGCGATCCACTGGATCGATCCCACGTCGAGCCTGAACTTCGCCGCGCTGCTGGTGCTGCCGGTGCTGATGGCCGGCATCCTCACGCCGCGCCTGCCCGCGCTGGCGACGGCCGCGGGCGTCGCGCTGATGCTGCTGGCCGCGGCCGGACGCGTCGCGGGCGCGGTGCCGGACTCGGCGGCGCTGATGTCGCAGGCCGGCCTGAGCGGGCTCGGGCTGTTCGTGGTGGCGTTGCTGTCGGGCGAGCTGTCGATGCGGCTCGCGCACGAGGAACGCACCGCGCGCGACAGCCGCGAGCGCGCGCGCCAGCAGGCGCAGCTGAGCCGGCTGGTGATCGAGGACATGGCCGACGGCGTGCTCGTCATCGACCGCCAGCTGCGCGTGCGCGCCGCCAATCCTTCGGCGCGCCGGCTGCTGGTGGCGCAGGCCTCGCGCTGCCCCACGCCGCCGTTCTCGCTGCGGCTGCATCCGGGCTGGCTGGTGCTGGCCGACGAGGTCGAGCAGGCGTTCGGGCGCGGCAACTGGCCGTCGGCGCCGATCGACCTCAACATCCAGCTGGAAGACGCCACGCGCCGCGCGCTGCACATCCGCGGCCGCTTCACGCGCAGCCGCTCCGACGGCAACGACACCGCGCCGGCGGACGAGCCGCTGTGCGTGCTGTTCATCGAGGAACTGCGCGCCGTGCAGGCGCGGCTGCGCCAGGAACGGCTGGCCGCGATGGGCCGCATCTCGGCCGGCGTCGCGCACGAGATCCGCAATCCGCTGGCCGCGATCTCGCAGGCCAACGCACTGCTGGAGGAAGACGAGCTGCGGCCCGACCAGCGGCGGCTGATCCGCATCATGACCGACAACATCGACCGCCTGCGCCGCATCGTCGACGACGTGATGGAGGCCGCGCCCGGCTCGCTTGCGCCGTCGCGCACGCTCGACGTCACCGCCGAGGTCGCCAGCATCTGCAGCGAATGGGCGCGCACCGTCGGACTGGTGCTGGGCAGCGCGAGCCGGCTGCAGGTGCTGCTGCCGAACATGCCGGTGGGCGTCGTCTTCGATTCCGACCACCTGCGTCGCGTGCTGGTCAACCTGCTGGACAACGCGATCCGCCACGCCAGCCCGGCGGCCGGCGGCGTGCGCATCTCGCTCGAGACCACCGAGGACGGCGCATGGGCGACGCTGTCGGTGGGCAGCGACGGGCCGCCGATCCCGCAGGACGTCGAACCCTACCTGTTCGAGCCCTTCCATTCCACACGCAGCCGCGGGACAGGCCTCGGGTTGTACATTTGTCGCGAGCTCTGCGAACGTCACGGCGCCCGTATCGATTTCCGGCGCCACGACGAGCGCCATTGCAACGTGTTCGAGGTGATGATGCCGCGCGAATCGCTGACGTCGACCGAAGGTCGCCTGGTGCTATGACCACTGCCTTGAATTCCGGCCAGTCCGGCGCGTCCGCGTCCGGCGCGCTGCAGGCCAGCAGCGTGCTGGTGGTCGACGACGAGCCGGACCTGCTGACGCTCTACGAACTCACGCTGCTGCGCGAAGGCCTGGAGGTCGAGACCGCCTCGAGCGTCGCGCAGGCACGCGAGGTGCTGCAGTCGCGGGTGTTCCGCGCCGTCATCAGCGACATGCGGCTGCCCGACGGCACCGGCCTCGACCTGCTGCAGTGGCTGGAGGCGAGCGGCCGGCCCGAGAAGGTGATCGTCGTCACGGCCTACGGCTCGCCCGAGAACGCCGTCACGGCGCTGAAGGCCGGCGCGTTCGACTACCTCACCAAGCCGGTCGACCTGCGCCAGTTCCGCGCGGTCGTCGCCTCGGCGATGGGCCGTTCGCGCGCGACCCCGCCGCCGCCGGCCGTCGCCGCGGCGCCGGCCGACGGCCGCGGCGATCCGCTGCGCCGGTTGGTGGGCGACTCGGAGTCGATGACGCAGGTGCGCAGCCTCGTCGAGAAGGTGGCGCGCAGCATGGCGCCGGTGCTGGTGCAGGGCGAGTCCGGCACGGGCAAGGAGCTCGTCGCGCGCGCCATCCACGACGTCAGCGCGCGTGCCGGCCAGCCCTTCGTGGCCGTCAACTGCGGCGCGATTCCCGAGACGCTGCTCGAGGCCGAGTTCTTCGGCGTGCGCAAGGGCGCGTTCACTGGCGCGAACGCCGACCGCGACGGCTTCTTCCAGGCGGCCAACGGCGGCACGCTGTTCCTCGACGAGATCGGCGACCTGCCGTTCGCGATGCAGTCCAAGCTGCTGCGCGCGATCCAGGAACGCGCGGTGCGCGCGGTGGGCGGCACGTCCGAGCAGACGATGAACGTGCGCATCGTCAGTGCCACGCACAAGGATCTCGCGGCCGAAGTGCAGGCCGGCCGCTTCCGCCAGGACCTGTTCTATCGGCTGAACGTGATCGGCATCAAGGTGCCGCCGCTGCGCGAGCGCCTGGTCGACCTGCACGCGATCGCCGACGCGCTGCTCGCGCGCCTGGCGCGCGAGGCCGGCGTATCGCCGCCGCCGCGCCTGGCGCCCGATGCGCGCGCGCTGCTCGCGCGCTACACGTTTCCGGGCAACGTGCGCGAGCTCGAGAACCTGCTGCATCGCGCGGTCGCGCTCAGCGACGGCGAGGCGATCACCGGCGCCGACCTCGCGCTGCCCGAGGCCTTGCTGGCCGACGCGAAGCCGCTCCTGCGCGATCCCGACGCGCACGCTGTCGCGGCGGTGGTCGTCGACGAGCCCGACGGTCCGACGCTGGCCGACGCGATGGGCGCGCCGCCGCGACGCGCGCCCGCGGCGCCGGCCGTGCTCGAGCCGGTGCCCGACGACCTGGTGCGCCACCTCGACGAGGTGGAACGCGTGATCCTCGTGCGCGCGCTGGAGCGCCAGAACTTCAACCGCACCGCCGCCGGCGCCAGCCTCGGGCTGTCGTTGCGCCAGATGCGCTACCGGATGGCGCGGCTCGGCATCACCGAGTCCGAGTCGTCCGACCCGGCCTGAGAACGGGATGGACGGCGACTGGGACGGCGGCTGGTGGCGCGGCGCCACGCGCGTGTCGTCGCCCAATTTCAGCGCGCGGCCGGCGGGCGCGCGCGTCGACACCGTCGTGCTGCATTCGATCAGCCTGCCGCCCGGCGAGTACGGCGGCGACGGCATCCGGCAGCTGTTCACCAACACGCTGGACTGGTCCGCGCATCCCTATTACGAGACGATCCGCGGGCTCGAGGTCTCCGCCCACTTCGTGGTGCGGCGCGATGGCGCGATCCTTCAGTTCGTCTCGATCGACGAGCGCGCCTGGCACGCAGGCCGCTCGCGCTGGGACGGTCGCGCGGAGGCCAACGACTGGTCGATCGGCGTGGAGCTCGAGGGTCTCGAAGGCGATGCGTTCGAGCCGGCCCAATATGCGGCGCTCGAGAAACTGTTGCCCGCGATCGACCACGTTCGTGGGATACGCCACGTCGTCGGACACGAGCACGTGGCCCCCGGACGCAAGCGCGACCCGGGCCCCGGCTTCGACTGGTGCGAGCTCGCGGCGCGCCTGCATTGGGACGCGGGGCGCATCCCGCCTGCGAAGCCGCAGCAGTCCTGAATCGGCACGCGCGCGAGTGCCGTTCCATGCGGTCTTCCGCCGCGCGATCCGCTGCGGAGCGAGCATCCATGCGGGTCGTCGCGAACGGGTCCCGCAACCACGCGGGTTTGCCGCGCGAGCCTCTCCCGCCGCGTGCGCGAGACGTCGCGCCCGGGCTGTCATCAAGATTTCATCAGGCGTCCGATGACACTACGGGTAGTGCCTTAGTGGTTTTTTGACGCTACGTATAGCGTTCACGTCCCCTGGGTGTTAAAGTGATCCATCGGTCTAACCGGTTGCACAAACCTCAATGACTACCTCCGTTGACGCACTCTGCGAGGAAGCTGCCGGCATCAGCCGGCGCTCGCCACACGCCAGAGCGCAGTCCACGGTCGCACCGAGCGGGTAGTCCCACACCAACGTCGTCCAGCGAGCTTGCTTTCGAGCGAGTCTGGGCGAAGCTTTGTGTGCTGGAAATCGAAGTTGCGCACACGGTACGCACAAGTCATCCACAGGTTTTTCGTTTCAGACAATTCAGCAAGAGGGGTCGCCATGCAGGGAATCGCATCCGCCATCAATGAGACCAGCGCCGCCGTGCGCGCCACGCCCGCACAGACGGTCGTCGGCACCCATAGCGCTTACCAGGGCTACCAGATCCTGCGTCGCAACGGCGCGGTCGTCTCGTTCGAACCCAGCAAGATCGCCGTCGCGCTGATGAAGGCGTTCCTGGCCGTGCACGGCACGCAGGGCGCGGCCTCGGCCAGCGTGCGCGAGACCGTCGACGGCCTGACCGAGAGCGTCGTGCGCGCGCTGCTGCGTTCGCGTCCGGCCGGCGGCACGTTCCACATCGAGGACATCCAGGACCAGGTCGAGCTCGGACTGATGCGCGGCAGCCATCATGAAGTGGCGCGTGCCTACGTGCTGTATCGCGAGCGCCGCGCGCAGGATCGCCTGAAGGCCGGCGTGTCCGAAGTCCGGGTCGCCGAGCCCGAGCTGTTGGTCACCGAGAACGGCGAGCGCGTGCCCCTGGACGTCGCCCACCTGCATTCGCTGATCGTCGCCGCCTGCGCCGACCTCGGCCCGGACGTCACTCCCGAGCCGGTGTTCGCCGAGACGCGCCGCAACCTGTACGACGGCGTGCCGAT
>CAIMXF010000592.1 GCA_903845345.1 uncultured beta proteobacterium | reverse complement strand
GGATCTTGCGACCCACCGTCGCGCCGCCATACAGCCCCGCCACCAGGATGCAGGCCAGGAAGAACAGCTTCGTGCCCTGGCCGGCCGGCCCCAGCGTCAGCCCCCACACCAGCCCGGCGGCCAGGAAGCCGTTGTACAGGCCCTGGTTGGCGGCCAGCGTCTTGCTGGCCTCGGCGAACTCCTTCGTGGTGCCGAAGGCGCGGCGTCCGCGCGGCGTCGTCCACAGGAACATCTCCAGCACCAGGATGTAGGCGTGCAGCACCGCCATCATGGCGACGAAGAAGTTGGCGAATTGGGTGAGCATGGGCTTCTTTCTGGAATTCGCAGTGCGCGGCGATGGATCCTGCGACTTCGCGCAGGATGACACGATGCAAGGCTGTCATTGCCCGCGCAGTCGCGGAATCTACCCCTGCGACGCCAGCGTCACCGCCGACTCGATCACCCCGCCGCCCAGGCAGACCTCGCCGTCGTACAGCACGGCCGACTGGCCCGGCGTCACGGCCCATTGCGGGTCGGGAAACGACAGCGCGATGGCCTGGCCGTCCGGCGAGCCTTCCAGTGTGCACGCGGCGTCGGCCTGCCGGTAGCGCGCCTTGGAGGCCAGCGCGCCCGCGGCCGGGGCCTGGCCCGCGACCCAGCTGAGATCCATGGCGCTCAGCCGGTGCGACAGCAGCCATGGGTGGTCGTGGCCCTGCACCACGCGCAGGGTGTTGGTGGCCAGCTCCTTGCGCGCGACGAACCAGGGCGCGTGCTCGCCGCCGCCGCGCTGGCCGCGCTTGTCCTTCAGGCCGCCGATGCCCAGGCCCTGGCGCTGGCCCAGCGTGTAGAAGCTCAGGCCGACGTGCTCGCCCACCTGGCGGCCGCGGTCGTCCAGCATCGGGCCGGGCTGGTGGGCCAGGTACTTGTTCAGGAACTCGCGGAACGGCCGCTCGCCGATGAAGCAGATGCCGGTCGAGTCCTTCTTCTTCGCGTTGGGCAGCCCGATCTCGTCGGCGATGCGGCGCACCTCGGTCTTGTGCAGCTCGCCCACCGGGAACATCGTCTGCGCCAGTTGCGCCTGGTTCAGGCGGTGCAGGAAGTAGCTCTGGTCCTTGCCCGGATCCCGTCCCTTGAGCAACTCGTGGCGGCCGGTCGACGCGTTGAGGCGGACGCGCGCGTAGTGGCCGGTGGCGATGCTTTCGGCGCCGAGCCGCATCGCGTGGTCGAGGAAGGCCTTGAACTTGATCTCGGCGTTGCACAGCACGTCGGGGTTGGGCGTGCGGCCGGCCTGGTGCTCGCGCAGGAACTCGGCGAACACGCGATCCTTGTACTCGGCCGCGAAGTTGACGTGCTCGATCTCGATGTCCAGCACGTCGGCCACGCTGGCGGCGTCCAGGAAGTCCTGGCGCGTCGAGCAGTACTCGTCGTCGTCATCGTCTTCCCAGTTCTTCATGAAGATGCCGACGACCTCGTGCCCCTGCTGCTTCAGCAGATGGGCCGTGACCGCCGAATCGACACCGCCGGACAAGCCGACCACCACACGCTTCGCACACATGCCTCGATTGTAGGAAGCCGGGGCTTCGCGCGCGCCGCCAGGGCCAATCAGGGCTCGGCGGTCGCGGTGCCGGCGTCGGGCGACGCGACGCTGGGATGCGTGTAGACCGCTTCCAGCGGCAGGCGCCGGCCGGCGCGGTGATCCTCGATGCACTGCAGCACCAGCGGGCCGCGCAGCCGATCGCGGGCCGCGGCGATCTCGTCGTAGGTCATCCAGAGGGTGCGCACCACGGGGCTGTCCAGCGCCTGGCCGGGTACCGGATCGCCGGCCGTGCCGCAGAACGCGAAGCGGAGGTAGGTGACGCCGGGGCCGCGCCCGGAGTCGGGATTGCGCGCCAGGTACACGCCCAGCAGGGCCTGCGGCGTGAAGTGGCAGGCTGTCTCCTCGAGCGCCTCGCGCATCGCGCCCTCGACGGGCGACTCGCCGGGTTCGAGGCCGCCGGCGGGGTTGTTGATGCGCAGGCCGTCCCGCGTCATCTCCTCGATCATCAGGTAGCGCCCGTCCTTCTCGATGACGGCGGCCACGGTGACGCTCGGCTTCCAACGTTCTGCTCCCATGGGCGGGGATTGTCGCGGGACGCGCGCGCGCTTGCCAGCGAATCCGTCGCACGGCCCGCCCGGGTGTGGCGTTGCGTCGACGCCGCGCCGGCCCGGGTCATGCCACTAAACCTCGGGCGCCAAACTGTGTAAGCTGTGCCGCTATTGCGCAGCCGCCCCGTATCCACGGGCTTGTGTGCTCGACGGTGGCCACGTCCGGCACGCGTGCACGCGGCGTCCATCACGAACGAAGTTGGCGAGGAGACATCCATGTTGATCGGTGTTCCGCTGGAGACCGCGGCGGGCGAAACGCGCGTGGCGGTCACGCCGGAGACGGCCAAGAAGCTGAAGGCGCAGGGCCATGCGCTGCGGGTGCAGTCGGGCGCGGGCGTCGCCGCCAGCGCCACCGACGAGGCCTACGTGGCCGCCGGCGCCGAGATCGTCGACCGCGTCGCCGCGTTCGGCGCCGACCTCGTGCTGAAGGTGCGCGCGCCGCTGTCCGACGAACTGGGCCTGATGAAGCCGGGCGCGGTGCTGGTGGGCATGCTCAACCCGTTCGACCGCGACGGCCTGCGGCAGCTCGCCGACGCGAAGCTCACCGCGTTCGCGCTCGAGGCCGCCCCGCGCACCACGCGCGCGCAGAGCATGGACGTGCTGTCCTCGCAGGCCAACATCGCCGGCTACAAGGCCGTGATGATCGCGGCCGACAAGTACCAGCGCCTGTTCCCGATGCTGATGACCGCCGCCGGCACCATCAAGGCCGCGCGCGTCGTCGTGCTGGGCGTGGGCGTCGCCGGCCTGCAGGCCATCGCCACGGCCAAGCGCCTGGGCGCGGTGATCGAGGCGACCGACGTCCGGCCGGCCGTCAAGGAACAGGTCGAGTCGCTGGGCGCCAAGTTCATCGACGTGCCCGCCGAGACGCCCGAGGAAAAGGAGGCCGCCGAAGGCGTCGGCGGCTACGCGAAGCCGATGCCCCAGGCATGGCTCGACCGCCAGAAGATCGAGGTCGCCAAGCGTGTGGCGCTGGCCGACATCGTCATCACCACCGCACTGATCCCGGGACGGGCCGCGCCGGTGCTGGTGACCGAGGACATGGTCAAGTCGATGAAACCGGGCTCGGTGATCGTCGACATCGCCGCCGGCCGCGGCGCGTCCGGCACCGACGGCAACTGCCCGCTGACCGAGGCCGGCCGCACGGTGGTCAAGCACGGCGTCACCCTCGTGGGCGAGACCAACCTGCCCGCGCTGGTCGCGGCCGACTCGTCGTCGCTCTACGCGCGCAACGTGCTCGACTTCCTGAAGCTGGTCGTCGACAAGGAGGCCGCGTTCAAGCTCGATCTCGAGGACGACATCGTGGCCGCGTGCCTGATGTCGCATGCCGGCGAGGTCAAGCGGCCGTGACCGCGCTGCGCCTGCTCGTCTCGTCGTTCGCGCTCGCATCAGGCGCCTGTCTCGTGCCTGCGCATGCGGCGGGCGCGGCGACCGACGTCGAGATCTCCCGCATCACGCTCAAGCTGCCGGACGCGAGCTGGCGAGTGTCGGACACGCTGCCGTATACGTTGCCCGTGCAGGATTCAGGCCTCAGCGTCGGCGGCGAGTCGCGCCTGCTGGTGGCCGGCAAACCGGGCACGCGCGGCGCCCTGGTGATGCTCGTCACTGCCACGCGCGGGCAGCGCATGGTCACCCTGCATGCCGAATGTGAGCCGGAGGACGGCACCTACGTGCGCAAGTTCAACCTCGGCCAGGCCAACTACATCCCGCTGCAGTGCCTGCGCGTCGACGGCCCGGCCCGCCTGCCGGCGGACGTCTCGCGCGTCGACGCCCGCCTCGCGCGGGCGATGAGCGCGCAGAACGTCCAGTCCCCGCCGGACGGCTACCTGCTGACGCTGACGGTCTGCAACGAGAACGGCGCGCTCGTCGAGATCGTGGCACTGGTCGGCCTCGACATCGTCGGCCTCGACGCCAGGCCGGTCGCCGCGGCCTTGCCGGCGGACATGCCGTCCGCCGTCGCCGCCTGGGCCGACCGGCTCGGCGAGGAGGCGCTCGGCACGCTGTCGTCATGGTCGGGCCGCATGAGCGTGCCCGCGGTCGTCTTCAAGGCCTCGGTCACGAAGCCGGAAACCCTCAACACTTCCCAGGCGGCGACCGCCGCGATCGAGGATTGATATGGACATCGTCTCCCCCACGATCATCAACCTGATCATCTTCGTGCTGGCGATCTACGTCGGCTACCACGTGGTGTGGAACGTCACGCCGGCCCTGCACACGCCGCTGATGGCGGTGACCAACGCGATCTCGGCCATCGTGATCGTGGGCGCGATGCTGGCCGCGGGGCTGACCGAAGGGCCGCTGGCCAGGACGATGGGCGTGCTGGCCGTGACGCTGGCCGCCGTCAACGTGTTCGGCGGCTTCCTGGTCACGCGGCGGATGCTGGAGATGTTCAGGAAGAAGGAACGTCCGGCCGCGCCCAGGGACGAGAAGCAATGATGGCGATCGAGTCTCCGCCCGGGGCACAACGCAGCGCGTTCTGGCGCGTCGTGCAACTGGTCGCGGGCGTGGCCCTGTTCCTCTACGCGCTGCGGCTGCTGTCGCCGATGCCGTCCGACCGGTTCGGCTTCATCCTGCTCGTCGCGCTGCTCGCGGCCGGGGCGATGGGGCTCGCGGATTCGGTGGTCGGGCTGATGGCCTCGTTGTTCGAGAAGATGCAAAAGGGTGGGAAGCCATGAACGTCGCCCGGTCGCCCGAAGGCGCTCGCCACGCAGTGCGCAGCACGGAGTTTTCAACATGTCAATGAACCTCGTCACGCTGCTGTACCTCGTCGCCAGCGTCTGCTTCATCCAGGCCTTGAAGGGCCTGTCGCATCCGACCACGTCGATCCGCGGCAACGCGTTCGGCATGATCGGCATGACGATCGCTGTGGTGACCACCGGCGCGTTGATCGTCACCATCGCGGGCTCGCCGCTGGGCCTCGGCTGGGTGCTGCTCGGGCTGCTGCTGGGCGGCACGGCCGGCACCATCATGGCCAGGCGGGTCGAGATGACCAAGATGCCCGAGCTGGTGGCGTTCATGCACAGCATGATCGGCCTGGCGGCGGTGTTCATCGCCGTCGCGGCGGTCGCCGAGCCCTGGGCGCTGGAGCGCGGGCTCGCGCGCGGCGAGGCCATTCCCTACGGCAACCGGCTGGAGCTGTTCCTGGGCGCGGCGATCGGCGCGATCACGTTCTCGGGCTCGGTGATCGCGTTCGGCAAGCTCTCGGGCAAGTACAAGTTCCGCCTGTTCCAGGGGGCGCCGGTGCAGTTCTCCGGACAGCACGCCATCAACGCGGTGCTGGGCCTGGCGATGCTGGGCCTGGGCCTGGGCTGGGTCGCGACCGAGAGCTGGGGCTGCTTCTTCGCGATGCTGGCGATCGCATTCGTGCTGGGCGTGCTGATCATCATCCCGATCGGCGGGGCCGACATGCCGGTCGTCGTGTCGATGCTCAACAGCTACTCCGGCTGGGCCGCGGCCGGCATCGGCTTCTCGCTGAACAACGCGATGCTGATCATCGCCGGCTCGCTGGTGGGCAGCTCGGGCGCGATCCTGAGCTACATCATGTGCAAGGCGATGAACCGGTCGTTCTTCAGCGTGATCCTGGGCGGCTTCGGCGCGGAGCCGGGCTCGGCGGCGGCTGGCGCGACCGAGGCGCGGCCGGTCAAGAGCGGCTCGGCCGACGACGCCGCCTTCATCCTGGGCAATGCCGAGAGCGTGATCATCGTGCCGGGCTACGGCCTGGCCGTCGCGCGCGCGCAGCACGCGGTCAAGGAGCTCGCGGCCAAGCTCACCAGCAAGGGCATC
This sequence comes from uncultured beta proteobacterium, assembly GCA_903845345.1. GTDB lineage: Bacteria > Pseudomonadota > Gammaproteobacteria > Burkholderiales > Burkholderiaceae_C > Scleromatobacter. The sequence goes on along the minus strand of CAIMXF010000592.1, from coordinate 6,999 downwards.
AGCGTGAAGTACGCGATCCACCCCGTCGCGGGACGCATGCCGGGCCACATGAACGTGCTGCTGGCCGAGGCCGAGGTGCCCTACGACCAGGTGTTCGAGATGGACGAGATCAACGGCGAGTTCGGCCAGGCCGACGTCGCGATCATCCTGGGCGCCAACGACGTCGTGAACCCGGCGGCGCTGACCAAGGGCTCGGCGATCTACGGCATGCCCATCCTCGAGGCCTACAAGGCCAAGACGGTGATCGTCAACAAGCGCTCGATGGCCGCGGGCTACGCGGGCCTCGACAACGAGCTGTTCTACATGGACAAGACGATGATGGTGTTCGGCGACGCGAAGAAGGTCGTCGAGGACATGCTGAAGGCGGTCGAATAGGCCTGAGGACGTCGCCACCGCGCCGGAACGGCTGCCCGGATCGGAACCCGTCCCCCACAAGAATTTCACTTTCCTTCACTCGCTACAGACCCCGCACGCCGGAGACAAGATGGAACGCACCTGGTTGAAGAGCTACCCCGACGGGGTGGCGCCGCATGTGAACGCGAACGAATACGCGTCGTTGGTCGAACTGCTGAACAACAGCTTCACGAAGTACGCCGACCTGCCGGCGTACAAGTTCATGGGCAAGGACTACAGCTTCCGGCTGATCGACGAGATGTCGCGCGCGTTCGCGGCCTACGTCCAGACGCTCGGGTTCGCGCCGGGCGACCGCGTCGCGATCATGATGCCCAACGTGCCGCAGTACCCGGTGGTGGTGGCGGGCCTGCTGCGGGCCGGCATGGTGGTCGTCAACGTCAACCCGCTGTACACGCCGCGCGAGCTCGAGCACCAGCTGAAGGACTCGGGCGCCAAGGCCATCGTCATCATCGAGAACTTCGCCACCACGCTGCAGCACGTGTTCGACGCGGTGCCCACGAAGAAGGTGATCCTGGCCTCGATGGGCGACATGCTGGGCCTGCTCAAGGGCACGCTGGTCAACTATGTCGTGCGCAGCGTCAAGAAGATGGTGCCGGCGTTCGACCTGCCCGGCGCCGTGCGCTTCAACGACGCGATCGCCATCGGCCGCCGTTCGACGTTCACGCCGGCCAAGGTCGGCCCCGACGACGTCGCCGTGCTGCAGTACACCGGCGGCACCACCGGCGTCAGCAAGGGCGCGGTGCTGCTGCACCGCAACCTCGTGGCCAACGTGCTGCAGTCCGACGCCTGGTACCAGCCGGCGATGAAGAAGGTGAAGCCGGGCGAGCAGGTGGTCACCATCTGCGCGCTGCCGCTGTATCACATCTTCGGCTTCAACACGAACATGATGCTGGGCCTGCGCATGGGCGGCTGCAACATCCTGATCGCCAATCCGCGCGACATCCCGGCGATGTTCAAGGACCTGCAGCGCCAGCCGTTCCACAGCCTGCCGGCCGTCAACACGCTGTTCAACGCGATGGCCAACCATCCCGACTTCGACAAGGTGGACTGGTCGACGCTGGTGCTGTCGGTGGGCGGCGGCATGGCCGTGCAGCAGGCCACGGCGCAGCTGTGGCTGCAGAAGACGGGCTGCCCGATCTGCGAGGGCTACGGCCTGTCCGAGACCTCGCCCGCGGCCACCTGCAATCCGGTCGACACCTCGGCCTACAGCGGCACCATCGGCCTGCCCATGCCCGACACCGACATCGTGCTGCTCGACGACGACGGCAACGAGGCGCCGCTGGGCCAGCGCGGCGAGATCTGCATCCGCGGCCCGCAGGTGATGGCCGGCTACTGGCAGCGCCCGGACGAAACCGCCAAGGTGATGACCGCCGACGGCTTCTTCCGCACCGGCGACATCGGCGAGGTGGACGAGCGCGGCTACTTCAAGATCGTCGACCGCAAGAAGGACATGATCCTGGTCTCGGGCTTCAACGTGTATCCGAACGAGGTCGAGGACGTCGTGGCGCTGATCCCGGGCGTGCTCGAGTGCGCGGCCGTCGGCGTGCCCGACGAGAAGGCCGGCGAGGCCGTCAAGATCGTCATTGTCAAGAAGGATCCGGCGCTGACCGAGGCCGACGTGCGAGCCTGGTGTGAAACAAATCTTACCGGTTACAAGCGCCCCAAGATCGTTGAATTCCGTTCTGATCTGCCGAAAACCAATGTAGGGAAGATCCTGCGGCGCGCGCTGCGGGACGGCAAATGAAATGAACACGCGGCCTCGACGGTCGCCAGGGAATCACCATGATGACCACGACCCACGCGGAACCCTACGTCCGCACCGAGGCCGGCAAGGCCGAGATCCGCGCGCATAGCATCAAGCTGTCGCGCCCCGCCCGCAACCTGCTGATGGTGATCGACGCCAGCTGCAGCGGCGACGCGTGGCTCGGCAAGGTGAACGGCAGCACGCCGGGCGATCTCGAGGTGCTCATCGCGGCGAAGCTGATCGCCCCGCAGGGTGGCGCGGCGCGCACGGTCTACCAGCGCATCCCGGTCGAGGTCGCGGTGCGCGACTGGACGTACGACGCGCTCTACACCTTGCTCACGCACGAAGCCAAGGAACGCTTCGGCCTGATCAAGGGCTACCGGCTGATCCTCAAGATCGAAGGCTGCTCCGACCTGGCCGGCATGCAGGCCGTGGCGCTCGACTTCGTCGAGCAGATCCGCAAGGCGCACGGCGAAGACTCCGCCGCCCGCTTTCGCAAGCAGCTGGGCGCGACCGACTAAGATCCGCGGCATGCCCTCACGCATGTCTCCACCGATCGCATGAGGCGCCTGGCCATCGTCGGCGCGATGCACGAGGAGATCGGCGCGCTGCTGCCCTGCCTGGCCGGCCTGCGCACCGAGCGTCGCGCCGGGCGCGACTTCCACCTGGGCCGGCTCGACGGCCACGACGCGATCCTGGTGCGCTGCGGCATCGGCAAGGTGGCGGCGGCCACCACCGCGGCCGTGCTGCTCGACGCCTTCGATGCGTCCGCGCTGCTGTTGACCGGCGTGGCCGGCGGGCTGGGCGAGGGCGTGCGCGTGGGCGACATCGTCGTGGCCACCACGCTGCTGCAGCACGACATGAACGCCGAGCCGCTGTTCCCGCGCTGGGAGGTGCCGCTCACGGGCCGCGCGCGCTTCGACGCCGACGCCGCATGGTCGGCCCGGCTCGCGCAAGCCAGCCGCGAGGTGGCCGCGGCGGATGCGCACGTCGTCGCCGCGACGATCCACGCGGGGCTGGTCGTCAGCGGCGACCGTTTTGTCGCCACGCGCGCCGAGAGCGACCCGCTGCGCGCGCTGCTGCCCGACGCGCTCGCCGTCGAGATGGAAGGGGCCGCCGTGGCCCAGGTCTGCCACGACTTCGCGCGGCCGTTCGCCGTCGTCCGCACGATCTCCGACCGCGCCGACGACGCCGCGCACGTCGATTTCCAGCGCTTCGTGCGCGACGTCGCCGCGCCGTACTCGCGCGACATCGTCCGCGCGGCGCTGCGGCTCGCGTGAGGCGTCAGCGCCCGTAGCGCGTGGCCAGCGCGTCGTTGCGCGTGCTGCGATCGGCGAACCAGCGATCCAGCCAGGCTTGGCCGAACTGCGCCGCCAGCGCGAGCGCGCGCGCCAATGCCTCCGCGCGGCCCGCTTGTTCGGCGAGTCGCAGTCCCATCGCCAGCTCCTGCTCCAGGAAGGCGCGGTCGACGTTCTCGGCACCGGCGGCATCGAACTGGTCGAGCAGCGCCAGCCCCGCGCGCGCCTGCGCGGCGCCGTCGGCGCCGTGTCCCAGCGCGTTGGCGACCATCGCGCTGAGGTAGTGCGCGCGTTCGCGGTTGACCCAGGTGCCGGCGCGCCGCCAGAAGCGCTGCGCATGCTCGGCGACCAGGTGCAGCGCGGTGCGCAGGTCGGGCTGCGCGAGGTCGTCGAGCGGCCGCTCCAGCAGCTCCGAGGCCAGGTTGTTGGCGACCGTGCCGAACGCGGCGTCCAGCCCGCCGCCGGGCGACGCGTGCAGCGCGGCCAGCGGCTGCAGCGCGTGCAGCGTCATCCGGCCGGCCGATTCGGCGCCCAGCCGGCTGACGGAGAAGCCCACCGCGCCCAGCGAGACCAGCGCGCGGGCCTTGGCCAGCGGGGCGTCCGAGCTCGCGGCGAGCGCCTGCGTCCACAGTCGCGCCAGCGCGACGTCGCCCGCGACCTGCGCGGCGATGGCGGCGTGGCGGAAGATGCCCGGCGTCGCCTGCGCGCCGGCTTGCTGCACCACGACGCGCTGCCCGGCCAGCGCCTCGGCCCACAGGTCGAACTTCTCGCCGAACACGTGATCGAGCAGGAACGACAGCCGCTCCAGCCGGGTCGTCGGGAGCGTCGCCGGGTCGAGCGCGCGCAGCAGGTCGAGGGCGCGTCGCGGCTCGTCGTCGTGGATCGCGTCGGCCTGCGCCAGCAGTGCGTCGCCGTCGAGCGTCGGGGAAGGATCGGGGCGGTCGCTCATGGTGCGGACGAGGGGAAGGGCCGCGGCATCGTACCCCAGCACGTATCGAGCGTGGCCGCTCGACAGTGGCATACGGCACACTGGCGTCTGTTGCCTGCCCAGACTACGTCATGTCGTTGCGCCTGTTCGTCGAATCTCCCTTGTCCGCCGGTCTCGAGTTCGGCCTGCCCGAGGACGCTGCCCGCCACGTGCAGGTGCGCCGGCTGCAGCCGGGCGACGACCTGCGGCTGTTCGACGGCGCGGGCGGCGAGTGGCAGGCGCAGGTGACGCGCATGGGCAAGCGCGAGGTCGACGTGCGCGTCGTCGAACACCTGCCCGCCGATCGCGAGCTGCCGTTCGACCTCGAGATCGCGCTGGGCATGCCCACCAACGAGCGCATGGACGCGCTGATCGAGAAGGCCACCGAGCTGGGCGTGGCGGCGATCCAGCCGCTGCAGACCGAACGCTCGGTGCTGCGGCTCGACGGCGAGCGCGCCGCCAGGCGCGTCGCGCACTGGCAGGCCGTGGCCGTCGGCGCGAGCGAACAGAGCGGCCGCACGTGCGTGCCGGTGGTGGCGCCGGTGACGAGCCTGTCGACCTGGCTCGCGGCGCAGCCCGATCCCGCGCCGCACGCCGGACGCTTCGTGATGAGCACCGGCACGGCGCCCGCGTTGGCCAGGGCGCTCGCGCCGGCGACCGGCGGCCGCTGGCTCGCGCTGAGCGGTCCGGAAGGCGGGCTCACGGCCGACGAGGAGGCCGCCGCGGCTGCGCGCGGCTTCGCGCGCATCAGCCTCGGCGGCCTGATCCTGCGCGCCGACACCGCGCCGCTGGCCTGGCTCGCGCAGATGGCGGTGCTGCTGTCGCGGCCGGCGTGAACGAAGCGGGCGCCTTCGGGAAGGCTTGCTCACGCGCTCGCTGGCACACTCGTCGGCTCCTCAACGCCAACGCGACACCATGAGCATCGACGTCCCCAGCCCCATCGACCTGCGCCTGATGGCCGACGCCCGCCCCTGGGCCGAAACCGCGCTCGCGCGGCGGCCCGCACGACCCGAATTCTTCGACGCCTTCGCACGCCAGATCGGCCGCGACGGCGTGCGCGTGCTCGAGCTCGGCTCGGGCCCGGGCTTTCTCGCCGACCAACTGCTGCGCGCGCTGCCCGACCTGCAGTACGTCGCGCTCGACTTCTCGCCCGCGATGCACCAGCTCGCCGTGGAACGCCTGGGCGAGCGCGCCGCCCGCGTCACGTTCGTCGAACGCAGCTTCCGCGAGCCGACGTGGAGCGAGGGCCTGGGCCCGTTCGACGTCGTCGTCACGCACCAGGCCGTGCACGAACTGCGCCACAAGACGTATGCGACGACGCTGCACGCGCAGGTTCGTCCGCTGCTGGCGCCGGGCGGCGCTTACCTCGTCTGCGACCACTTCCTCGGCGAGGGCGGGTTGTCCAACGACCAGTTGTACATGACCGTCGACCAGCAGCGCGACGCGTTGCGGGACGCGGGTTTCGCGCAGGTCGAGGCCGTGCTCGTCAAGGGCGGGTTGGCGCTGCATCGCGCGCAATGAAAAACGCCGCGCCGGCGCGAGCCGGGCGGCGTCTCGAAGCGGCAGCGGCGCCAGGCGCCGCCTCGATCAACGACCGGCTTCGACGTCGTGGATGGCGTGCCGCGTGGCTTCGATCGCGAGATCGGTGTGCTGCACGATGCGGTTGCGCAGGTCGCGCGTCTCCGGATTGTCTTCCTCGCGGGCCACGTCGTTCTTGGCCTTGTTCAGCAGTTCCAGCGCGTGGTGCAGGCGGCCGGCGCGGTTGATCTTCGCGTCTTCGTGCGGATGATCCTCGATGTTCTTGCCGTCTTCCATCGCCGCCGTCTTGGCTTCTTGGATCGCGCGGTCGGTCTCGACGATCGCGACGTCTTCCTGCGCGCTGACGGCGGCATCGCCCGGGCGATGCTCGAGGTTCCAGCGCGCGTCACGCAGGTCGGTCAGCGCGTGCAGGTAGGCGGGGTGGTGGCCGGGCAGGTCGGCGGCGTTGGCCGACAGCGCGGTGAACGAGGCGCAGAGCGCCAGCGTGGCGAAAACAGTGTTCGAGAGCTTGCGGGACATCTTGGTCTCCTGGTGTGTGTGACGAGAGAGTGCGTGGTGCGCACCCTGAAAACGGAACTCGCCGACTCGACGTTGACGGGTTTTGGAGCGCACGCCTTGCGCGATCCTGTCTGCCGATTGACGTTCAGTTACCGGTTGGCGCCGCCGGCTGTCCACCCTGGCCGCCGGCGCGTGCCGAGCCGCTGACCATGTCGAAGCGGAACAGCCGGCATTCGATCGGGCCGTTCCACATCGGCACGCGGCGGCTTTCCTTCAGGCGCATCGCGGTCGGCAGCTTCATGTCGGGACTCAGCACCCAGGCCGTCCAGCCGCTGTAGTGGCGCTTCCAGTGCGTGGCCAGCTGCGCGAAGAACTCGCCCGCGTTGTTCGCGCTGCCGCCGTCGACGATCGCCGATTCGCGGCCGCCGCTGGACTGCGGCGCCTCGCGCGGCCCGCGGCGCGCGGCCTCGGGGTTCTCGCGTGCGAACGCGTCCGCGCCCGGGCCGCGCGGGCGCGCGCCCGCCTCACGCGCATGCGCG
>CAIMXF010000591.1 GCA_903845345.1 uncultured beta proteobacterium | reverse complement strand
TATGAACCCCCACGTTTGCGGCTACGCCGCTGCTCTGCCCCCCGAGGGGGCGCATGCCTCCCTGGAGGCGGCTCGCCGGGAGGCATGATGGGAGTGCACGTCATCAAGATGCCGGACATCGGCGAAGGCATCGCGGAAGTCGAACTGGTCGCCTGGAACGTCAAGGTCGGCGACACCGTCGTCGAGGACATGAACCTCGCCGACGTCATGACCGACAAGGCCACGGTCGAGATCCCGTCGCCGGTGCACGGCAAGGTGCTCGCCCTCGGCGGCAAGGTGGGCGACGTCATGGCGGTCGGCTCCGAGCTGATCCGCATCGAGGTCGACGGCGCGGGCAACCTCAAGGACGGCGCCGCGGCGCCGGCTCCGGCGTCCGCTGCAGCGCCGGCAACCGTTGCCGCGCCGAAGGCCGTGCCGGTACCGCCACCGGCGCCGGCCGTCGCGCCCGCGCCCGTTGCCGCGGCCGCCGAGCCCGCGGCGAAGGCAGCGGCGCGTCCCGCGAGCAGCGGATCGGGTGCCGGCAAGATCACGTTCATCACCCGTGCCGTCGGCGACAAGCCGATCGCCTCGCCTGCGGTGCGCAACCACGCGTGGGATCTCGGCATCGACCTGCAGTACGTGATGGGCACCGGCACCGCCGGCCGCATCACGCACGAGGACCTCGAGGCCTACGCGAGGCAAGGCACCATCGGCGGCACGGGCGCCACCGGCGGCGACCCGCGCTACGCGCAGCGTGCCGACGAGGAGCAGATCCCCGTCATCGGCCTGCGCCGCAAGATCGCGCAGAAGATGCAGGACGCCAAGCGGCGCATCCCGCACTTCACGTACGTGGAAGAGATCGACGTCACCGAACTCGAGACGCTGCGCGGCAAGCTCAACCAGAAGCATGGTGCCACGCGCGGCAAGCTCACGTTGCTGCCGTTCATCATGCGCGCCGTGGTGCTCGCGGTGCGCGACTTCCCGCAGATGAACGCCCGCTTCGACGACGAGGCCGGCGTGGTCACGCGCCACGGCGCCGTCCACCTGGGCATGGCCACGCAGACCGAGGCCGGACTGATGGTGCCTGTGCTCCAGCACGCCGAGACGCTCGACCTGTGGGCCACCGCCGCCGAGGTCTCGCGCCTGGCCGCGGGCGCGCGCACCGGCAAGTCCGCGCGCGAGGAACTCACCGGCTCGACGATCACGATCACGAGCCTGGGCGCACTGGGCGGCATCGTCACGACGCCGGTCATCAACTCGCCCGAAGTGGCCATCGTCGGCGTGAACCGCGTCGTCGAGCGGCCGATGATCCGCGACGGCCTGGTCGTCGCGCGCAAGATGATGAACCTGTCGTCGTCGTTCGACCATCGCGTGGTCGACGGGATCCACGCCGCGGAGTTCGTGCAGGTCATTCGTGGCTATCTCGAAACCCCGGCAACGCTGTTCGTGGAGTAGGACGAGATGGACATCCAATCCACGACCCTCATCGTCATCGGCGGCGGCCCTGGCGGCTACGTCGCGGCCATCCGCGCCGGACAACTGGGCATCCCGACGGTGCTGATCGAGGGCGAGAGCCTCGGCGGCACCTGCCTGAACGTCGGCTGCATCCCGTCGAAGGCCATCATCCATGCGGCCACCGCGTTCGAGGAGGCGACGCACTGGGCGGGCGACTCGAAGATCGGCATCAAGGTCGAATCGCCTTCCATCGATCTGGTGCAGACGATGAAGTGGAAGGACGGCATCGTCACCAGGCTGACCACCGGCGTCGGCGCGCTGCTGAAGAAGAACGGCGTCAAGGTCATCAAGGGCTGGGCCACGCTGGTCGACGGCAAGACGGTCGACGTCACGCCCCACGGCGCCATCGGGCCGACGATCCGAGTCGCCTGCGAGCACCTGCTGCTGGCCGCGGGCTCGGACGCGGTCGAACTGCCGATGATGAAGTTCGGCGGCCGCGTGATCTCGTCGACCGACGCGCTCGCGCTCACCGAGGTGCCGAAGACGCTGGCCGTGGTCGGCGCCGGCTACATCGGCCTCGAGCTGGGCATGGCGTGGCGCAAGCTGGGCGCGCAGGTGTTCGTCGTCGAGGCACAGGACCGCATCCTGCCGGCCTACGACGAGGAACTGACCAAGCCGGTGGTGGCCGCGATCAACAAGGCCGGCATCCGGCTGCATCTCGGCCACGCGGTGCACGGTCTCAGCGACCTGGGCGACGCACTGCACGTGAAGAACGCGGCGGGCGAGTCCTTCCACCTGCCGGCCGACAAGATCCTCGTCGCCGTCGGCCGCAAGCCGCACACCGCGGGCTGGGGCCTCGAATCGCTGATGCTGGACATGAACGGCCGCGCCGTGAAGGTCGACAGCCAGTGCCGCACGTCGATGCGCAACGTGTGGGCGATCGGCGACCTCACCGGCGAGCCGATGCTCGCGCACCGCGCGATGGCGCAGGGCGAGATGGTGGCCGAGATCATCTCGGGCAAGAACCGCCACTTCATGCCGGCCGCGATACCCGCGGTGTGCTTCACCGATCCCGAGATCGTCGTCGTCGGCCTGAACGCCGCCGAGGC
>CAIMXF010000590.1 GCA_903845345.1 uncultured beta proteobacterium | reverse complement strand
GGCGTGGTCTACACGGGCCGCGTCGAGCTGATGGATCCCGACAAGGCCGAATTCGCGCAGGAGACGCCGCTGCGCACGCTGGCCGAGGTGATGGCCGGCGCCGACGTGTTCCTGGGCCTGTCGGCCGGCGGCGTGCTCAAGCCCGCGATGGTCGCGACGATGAACGCCAATCCGATCATCTTCGCGCTGGCCAACCCGACGCCCGAGATCGCGCCGGAAGACGTGCTGGCCGTGCGCAACGACGCGATCATGGCCACGGGGCGGTCGGACTATCCGAACCAGGTCAACAACGTCCTGTGCTTCCCGTACATCTTCCGCGGCGCGCTCGACTGCGGCGCCACGACGATCAACGACGCGATGGAAGTCGCCGCGGTGCACGCGATCGCCGAGCTGGCGCAGGCCGAGCAGAGCGAGGTGGTGGCGGCCGCGTATGCCGGCGCCAACCTCAGCTTCGGCCGCGAGTACCTCATCCCGAAGCCTTTCGACCCGCGCCTGATGATGAAGATCGCGCCGGCGGTGGCCCAGGCAGCGGCCGACTCGGGTGTCGCCTCGCGCCCGATCGCCGACATGGCCGCGTACAGGGAGAAGCTGCAGACCTTCGTCTACGCCTCCGGCACGGCGATGAAGCCGATCTTCGCGCTCGCCAAGGTGGCGGTGCATCGCCGCATTGCCTACGCCGAAGGCGAGGAGGAGCGCGTGCTGCGCGCGGTGCAGGTGGTGGTCGACGAGAACATCGCGCGGCCGGTGCTGATCGGCCGCCCCGCGGTGATCGCGCAGCGCTGCGAGAAGTTCGGCCTGCGGCTGCAGGAAGGGCGCGATTACGAGGTCGTCAACACCGAGCACGACGAACGCTTCCGCGACTATTGGCAGACCTACCTGCGCATGACCGAGCGCAAGGGCGTCACGCAGCAGCTGGCCAAGATCGAGATGCGCCGCCGGCTCACGCTGATCGGCTCGATGATGCTGCACAAGGGCGAGGTCGCCGGCCTCGTCTGCGGGACCTGGGGCTCGACCGCCAACCACCTGTTCTACATCGACCAGGTGATCGGCAAGCGCCCCGGCATCAAGACCTACGCCTGCATGAACGGGCTGATCCTGCCGGGCCGCCAGGTGTTCCTGGTCGACACCCACGTCAACGTCGATCCGACCGCCGCGCAGCTGGCCGAGATCACCATCATGGCCGCCGAGGAGATGAAGCGGCTGGGCATCGTGCCGAAGGCGGCGCTGCTGTCGCATTCGAGCTTCGGCGCCAGCAGCCATCCGTCGGCGCAGAAGATGCGCGACACGCTGGCGCTGCTGCGCGAGCTGGCGCCCTGGCTCGAGGTGGACGGCGAGATGCACGGCGACGCCGCGCTCGATCCGGCCTACCGCGCCAGGCTGATGCCCAACTCGACGCTCACCGGCGAGGCCAACCTGCTGGTGATGCCCAACATCGACGCGGCCAACATCGCGTACAACCTGCTGAAGACGGCCGCCGGCGGCGGCATCGCCATCGGCCCGGTGCTGCTCGGCGCGGCGCGCCCGGTGCACGTGCTGACGCCGTCGACCACGGTGCGGCGCATCATCAACATGACGGCCCTGACCGTCGCGGACGCCAACGCGGCGCGTTGAACGCAACCGGCCGCGGCGCGCCTTGTAGGACAGCGCTGCGGCCCGCGCGCGAGCCGTTATGCTCGCGCCAGCGACGACATGGAACCATGTCGCGCCGCTGCATTTCCACCCCCGCCTAATCCCTTGCTGCCAAGCGGGAACAGCCTGCGCGGGGTCGATTCGAGCCGAAAGTCAGCGTCCGGTAAGCCGCTGGACGGGTAATTTAGAAACCGTGACGCAGGTCGAATTCTTCATAAGATAGAGCCTAAATCCTAAGTGTTTACTCACACCCATGGCCCGGGCCAGGGTGTCTCACGCACCCCGAGACTTGAGGTTTCGAGGGGGTTCCGGTACCATTCGGGATTGGAATTTCAGGGTTGCTTCGGAATTCGACGCCGTGATCGCGAGCGTCGCACCGAAGCCAGGGGCCGGCCTATCAGCCGGGACGAACAGGTCAAGCAGTGGTGATCAACAAGAAGGACGTCGTGAAGAACGTCGGCGCGGCCACCGTCCAGGGCACGCGTGCTGGAGCCACGGCGATGCCGTCGTCCCGCCACTCGCCCCGAACCGGCGCACTGTTGGCGCTGGTGCTGACCGCCGCGATGACCGTCGCCACGTTCGCGCCGTCCAGCTCGCAAGCCGCGCAGCCGGCCGGCCTCGGCGACGACGTCGCGCTGTCCGGCCTGCCCTCGGAAGCCCGCAAGACCGATCAATTGATTCATTCCGGCGGTCCGTTCCCGTTTTCGCGGGACGGCGTGGTGTTCGGCAACTACGAGAAGCGCCTGCCGCGCGAGCCTCGCGGCTACTACCACGAGTACACCGTGCCGACGCCTGGCGTGCGCAGTCGCGGTGCCCGTCGAATCATCTGCGGCGGCCGCGTGCCGACGGAACCAGATGCTTGTTTTTATACCGAAGATCACTACAACAGTTTTCATCGGATCGTGAAGTGATCGTCGGAAGACAAATGTGCAAGTGATTTCTGAGAGGAACGTGACCATGCTTTTGCAGACCGTCCGTCCCAACATCGTTCAATCGATACGGGCGTATCGGGTCGACGAATTGCTCGAGGCAGCCCAAGGTGCCGGACAGCATTTTCTCTACGCGAACCTGACCAACGCGCAGTCCAAGCAGGACGTGCTCGAGGCCATTGCCGAGGCGTTCCTGTTCCCGGCACACTTCGGCAAGAACCTGGACGCGTTGTACGACTGCATGACCGACCTGGTGCACAAGTCGGGCTCGCAGCCCGGCTTCGTCGTGGTGCTGGAGCAATTGCCCGACAACCCCCGATTCGATCGCGAATCGCGCGAGCAGCTGCTCGACGTGTTCCGCGACGCCGCAGATTTCTGGGGGGAACGAAAAATTGCCTTCAGGTGCTTCTATTCTTTTCAGTAGCCCGCTCTCAAGAAAATGGGTCATGGGAGCGGGCGGCGGAAGCGGCCCCAGTCATTGAAAAGCCGGCCCCGAAGGCCAGCAGCAAAGCCAACGCGAACGCGACGTTCGGCACGAACATGCCGCTGATGAGCAGCGCGTTCGACACCGCGATGTGGCTCAACGCGGCCTGATCGCCAGGCAGCGTTCCCCACGCGACAAGGCCTCTTCGACGGGGCCTTTTTCGTTCCGGCAAGGAGCTCCTGCAGGGGAGCCCTCTTGCCTTGGTGAAGTGGGACGCGGTGCGCCCACCAACCCGGTCATTCCGCGCGACGTCGCGGAATCCACCCTGGAGGCAGCGTCATTGGTCGGCGTGGATCCTGCGACTTCGCGCAGGATGACACTCGGGGGCGCGCTCAGTCGTCGTCACCGAGGTCCACGCCGACCAGCGCCTGCTCGGACAGCGCCGGCATGGCCAGCGCCAGCGCGATGTACTCGTCCACCGGCACCTGCTCGGCGCGGCGCGTGCCGTCGAACTCGCCTGCGTAGCCTTGCTCGGCGAGCCACTTGCCGAGCGTGGCGCGCAGCATCTTGCGCCGCTGCGAGAACGCGATGCCCACGATCTTTCCCAGCACGGCCGGGTCCACCGCCGCCGGGTTCGCGCGCGGGCGCATGCGCACGATGGCGGAGTTGACCCGCGGCGGCGGGTCGAAGGCCTCGGGCGGGACGTCGAACAGGTGGGCGATCTCGTAGCGCCACTGCAGCATCACGGTCAGGCGGCCGAAGGCCTTGCTGCCGGGCTTGGCGGCCATCCGGTCGACGACCTCCTTCTGCAGCATGAACACCTGGTCGACGACGTGCGGCGCGGCGTCGATCAGGTGGAACAGGATCGGCGAGGAGATGTTGTAGGGCAGGTTGCCGACGACGCGGATCGGGCCGCCCAGCCGCTCGGCCAGCGCGGCGAAGTCCACCCGCAGCACGTCGGACTCCACCACATCGAGGTCGCCGCGGCGGCGCAGCCGATCGGCGAGGTCGCGATCGAGCTCGATGACGGTCAGCGCGTCGCACTGCGCGCGCAGCGGGAACGTCATCGCCCCCAGCCCCGGGCCGATCTCCACCAGGTGCTCGCCCGGACGCGGCGCGATCGCCCGGACGATGCGATCGATGACGTCCACGGCAGTCAGGAAGTGCTGGCCGAAGCGCTTGCGGGCGATGTGCGCCATGCGGGGCTCTCAGATCGGCGGGTCGCGGTACTCGATGTAGGCCTTGGCGCGGAGGTCGGCCACCCACTCGGCATAGGCCGGATCGAACTTCTGCTCGCGCAGCGCGTTGGTGGCCTGCTCGCGCAGTTGCTTGGGATCGATCGTCGTGTCGCGGCGGTCGAGCACCTGGATCAGGTGGACGCCGAAGCGCGAGCGCACCGGGCCGGACAGGCCACCGATCGGCAGCTTGTCCATGGCTTCCTCGAACTCGGGCACGAACGACCCGGGCGAGGCCCAGCCGAGGTCGCCGCCGGACTGGCCGCTGCCGTCCTCCGAGTACTGGCGGGCCAGTTCCTCGAAGGTCTTGGCGCCGCTGGCGATCTGCTGGCGGAAATCGATGATGCGGCGTTCCGCGGCGTCGATGCTCATGGACGGCGACGGGCGCAGCACGATGTGGCGCACGCGCGTCTGCGTCACGGTGAGGCCCGACTCCTCGCCGCGCGAGACCACCTTCAGGATATGGAAGCCGGCGCCGCTGCGCACGACGCCCGTCGTGCCGCCCACCTTGACGTCGGCGACGGCGTTGGCGAACAGGTCGGGGTACTTGTCGACCGCGCGCGAGCCCATCTCGCCGCCCTTGGCCTTGTTGCTGTCCTCGGACATCTCGCGCACCACCTGCTCGAACGGCTCGCCGTTGTGCACGCGCGCGAGCGCCTGTTCCGCGCGCGCCTCGCGCTCCGCCACCACCGCCGGCGTCGCCTTCTCGGGCACGGTGATCAGGATCTGGGCGATGTCGACCTGGGGCGTGACCGGGCGGCCGCCGCGCATCTTGGCGACGTAGTCGGCGATCTCCGCATCGGTCACGCGGATGTGCGAGATGACCTCGCGCTCGCGGATGCGCTCGATGGTGATCTGGTCGCGGATGCCGTTGCGGAAGGTCGGATAGTCCAGGCCCTGCTGGCGAATGCGGTCGCGCAGCTGGTCGGGCGTCATCTTGTTGGACTGCGCGATGTTGGCGATGGCGCGGTCGACCTCGGCGTCGTCCACCTTCACGCCGTTGTCGCGCGCGTAGGTGACGAGCACCCGCTCCTCGACCAGCGCGTCGAGCGCCTGCTTGTGCAGCTCGCCCGGGGTCGGCTGCGCGCCGCCCTTCTCGATGCTTTCCTGCTGCATCTTCAGCTGGCGCGCCTGGACCTCGTTGTTGGTGACCGACTCGCTGTTGACCACCGCGACGATGTAGTCGGCCGAGCGGGCCGTGGCCTTGATGCGCGGCAGCGTGCCGAACTGGCGCACGCCGGAGGCAGCCACGGGCGACAGCACGGTCGGCTTGTCGACCTGGGGAATCGGCGCGCCGGTGGACGGCGTGGGGGCCGAGGCGGCGGGAGCGGCCGATTGGGCGAAGCCGGTCGCGGCGCCGCCAAGCAGGAACGTCGCGGTGACCAGGGTCAG
>CAIMXF010000589.1 GCA_903845345.1 uncultured beta proteobacterium | reverse complement strand
CGTCCAGCGGTCGCTGCGTCGGCGGCCCGTGCCCGGGCGCGCGCCTGATGCCGGTACCCGTCGTGGCGAGCGCCGGCCAGGTTTTTTGGACGCCCACCGCCGACATCGCCCCCGTCGTGTTCGACAATCCCGCCTGAACCACATCGACATCCCATGACCAACGAATTCGATCCCACGCAGACGCCGCCGTTGCCGGAAGGCGCCCCGACGCCGGCGCCCGTGCCCGTGCCGGCGCCCGCGACCCTGACCGTCAACGCCGACCTGTCGCGCCTGGAACTGGTGCTGGCGCAGGTCACGGGCGAACTGATGCGCGACCGCCGCAACGAGCGGCGCTGGCGGCTGGCCGGGCGCCTTGCGTGGTTCTTCCTGGCGCTGGCCATCGTCTGGGGGCTGGTGTCGGCGCAGCGCAGCGGCAAGGCGAGCACGCCCAACGGGCCGCACACCGCGCTGGTGGAGATCCGCGGCGAGATCGCGTCCGAAGGCGACGCCAGCGCCGAGAACATCATCTCCGCGCTGCGCAGCGCGTTCGAGGAGAAGAACGCCGTCGCCGTGGTGATCCGCATCAACTCGCCCGGCGGCAGCCCGGTGCAGGCCGGCATCGTCTACGACGAGATCAAGCGACTGAAGGCGCTGCACCACAAGAAGCTCTACGCGGTGTGCGAGGAAGTCTGCGCTTCCGGCGCGTACTACATGGCGGTCGGGGCCGACGAGATCTACGTCGACAAGGCCAGCATCGTCGGCTCCATCGGCGTGCTGATGGACGGCTTCGGCTTCACCGGCGCGATGGAGAAGCTGGGCATCGAGCGCCGCCTGATCACGGCCGGCGCCAACAAGGGCATGCTCGATCCGTACTCGCCGCTCAAGCCGGAACAGCGCGCGCTCGCGCAGGCGATGATCGACCAGATCCACCAGCAGTTCATCGCCGTCGTCAAGGAAGGCCGCGGCACGCGCCTGCACGAGACGCCCGACACCTTCTCCGGCCTGTTCTGGAACGGCGAGGATGCCGTCAGGCAGGGCCTGGCCGACGGCTTCGGCAGCCTCGATTCCGTCGCGCGCGACGTCGTCAAGGCCGAGGACGTCATCGACTACACGCTGCAGGAAAACGTGGCCGAACGCCTCGCGAAGCGCTTCGGCGCATCGATCGGCGCGGGCGCCGTCCACGAGCTGGAAGCGCCGGTGCTGCGGCGCTGAGCGGCGGTTTCGCGCCGGAGCCGCCGCGCGCGGCGCGCTCCGGCGTCCACAAATCCGCGCATGCCGCGTCTTTCGCACGGCACCGCCGCCGCTTCCGTGACGCGCGCGTGTAACGATTCGATGCGCCACCTCAAGTCGCGGCCCCGGCGGTCGAATTCCGTCTGACCCTCGTTCCCGGTACCAGCGCTCCCCCATGCACGCTCGCGTTCTTCGTCGCCTGCTCATCGTCCTGCTTGCTCTCACCGGCATCGCGCTGCTGTGGAACCGGTTCGGCATGACCTCGACGATGGTGCTCGACGCGCGCTCGCCGTACCCGGCCGAGGCGCTGGACGACCGCGCCAACGACGGCGGCCACAGCGTCGCCACGCTGACCCGCAACGGCCAATCGCTGGGCATGGACTGCGACCTGCGCCCCGGCTACGAATGGGCGTTCTGCGAGCTGCGGCTCGAGTTCGCCAAGGCGCCGCACGGCATCGACCTGAGCCGCTACGATTCGATGCGCCTGTGGGTCACCGCCACCGGCCCGGAGGCGCAGCAGCGCGTGCGCATCTACGTGCGCAACTTCGATCCGGCGTATTCGAAGGTGGGCGTGGCCGAGTCCGAGAAGGTCGACCAGCTGATCTACGAGCCGTCGGCCTATCCGCAAGGCTACGAGGTGCCGCTGAGCCGCTTCACCGTGTCGCAGTGGTGGATCGACGAGCATCCGATGACGCTCGACCTCGAGGCGCCCGACTTTCGCAACGCCACGCAGATCGCGTTCTCCACCGGCCCGAAGGTCGAGCCCGGCCCGCACACGATCCGCATCCAGCGCATCGAGCTCATCGGCAAGCTGATCTCCACGGCGACGTTCCGCCTGGGCATCATCGTCGTGTGGATGCTGTCGGTGTTCGGCTACCTCGTGGTCGACGGCCTGCTCAAGCGCAACCAGCTGCGGCTGTCCGCGGCCAGCCAGAATTCGCTGCAGCGCCTCAACGAATCGCTGCGCCTGGAGACGCGCAGCCTCGCCGAGATCGCACGCACCGATCCGCTCACCGGCGCGCTCAACCGCAAGGGCCTGGCCGACGAACTGATGCGCATCGTGCGCCTGGGCGAGGGCCAGACCTTCCCGATGACGCTCGTGTTCATCGACATCGACCACTTCAAGCGCATCAACGACACCCAGGGCCACGACACCGGCGACCAGGTCATCCGCGCCCTGGCCCGGCTGGTGCGCTCCGCCGTGCAGCGCGACGACCTGTTCGCGCGCTGGGGTGGCGAGGAGTTCCTGCTCGTCTTCCGCGACACGCCGGGCGTCAAGGGCCGCGTGATCGCCGAACGCGTGCGCGAACGCATCGCGACCTCGACGTGGCCGGGCGACCTGCGCGTGACGTGCAGCTTCGGCGTGGCCGAGTGGCATCGCGGCGAGGATCTCAACGATGGCATCAAGCGGGCCGACGAGGCGATGTATCGCGCCAAGCAGGAAGGGCGGGATCGGGTGGAGATCGAACTGGAAGACCACAGCCCGGGCTCGCTCCGCTCGCCGCCCTCGAGGGGCTCAGCCGGCTCGCTCCGGGCGGCCGATCGCTCGCCGGCCGGGCAAGAGCTCGGCTGATGGTCGACCGCTGACGATTGCGCGGTCGACGGCGCTCAGAGCCAGCCCGACTTCTTGAATTGCCGATACAGGATCACGCAGACGATCGTGATCGTCCCGAGCGCCATCGGATACCCGTAGCGCCACTCGAGCTCCGGCATGTTCTTGAAGTTCATGCCCCAGATGCCCGCGAACGCGCTGATGACCGCGAAGATCCCCGCCCACGCCGCCAGGCGCTTGTTCACGACCGATTCGTCGATCGCCACCATCGCGAGATTCACCTGGATGGCGGTGCCGATGGTGTCGCGCAGGTTGTCGAGCGAACCGTTCATGCGCAGCAGGTGGTCGAACACGTCGCGGAAGTACTCGCGGTTGTTCTCGCAGACCGCCGGCACGCGGCCGCTGAACAGCTTGTGCACGGCGTCGATCAGCGGCGTCACCGCGTGGCGCACCACGCCGCTCTCGCGCTTGAGTTCGTACAGGCGCTGGATGTTGGACTGCGAGGTGCCGGCGTCGAACATCTGGCTCTCGAGCTGCTCGAGCTCCGTCTCGAGCCGGTCGATGATCGGGAAGTAGCGGTCGACCACCGCGTCGAGCAGCGCGTAGAACACGAACGCCGGCCCGTGGCGCAGCAACTGCGGTTCGCGCTCGGAGCGCTCGCGCACCTGCAGCAGGTTCTGGTTGCTGCGGTTGCGCACCGAAAGCACGAACTTCGGGCCGACGAAGATGTCGACCTCGCCGATGGCGATCTCGTCCGTGGGCGTCATCTCGACGGTGTGCACGACCGCGAACACCGTGTCGCCGTACTCCTCGACCTTGGGCCGCTGGTGGCCGTGCAGCGAATCCTCGACCGCGAGCTCGTGCAGGCCGAATTCCTGCTGCATCGCCGCCATTTCCTCGGGCGAGGCGTCCTTCAGGGCGACCCAGACGAAGCAGTCGGGGCGCTGCAGGTAGTCGCTGATCCCCGCGATCGGGATGTCGGCGAGCTTGCTGCCGTTCTCGTAGGCGACGCAGTTGATCAGCATGGGCGGGCTCGGGAGGGGAAGCCGCCACTGTAGCGAAGACGCGGGGCCGGCGTCGGACGGGCGCCGAAACCACGCATTTGGGCGACGCGATGGCGGTGTCGCGAGGGCTTGGGTCAAAATGCGCGCTCGACCAACAGCGCCGGCTCGACCAGAAGAGACGTTTTCATGAGCAGCAAGGAACACGGCGCAGGCCTCGGGGCCATGACGCTGGGCGCACTGGGCGTCGTCTACGGCGACATCGGCACGAGTCCGCTGTACACCCTGCACGAGATCTTCGTGCCGGTCTCGGGGGTCGGCGTGCCGCTCGACACGCCACACCTGATCGGCGCGATCTCCACGGTCTTCTGGGGCCTGATGCTGGTCGTCACGCTCAAGTACGTGATCCTGATCCTGCGCGCCGACAACAACGGCGAAGGCGGCGCGATGGCGCTGACCGCGCTCGCGGCCAAGGCCGCCGGCAGCACGCCGCAGCGGCGCACGCTGATCATGCTCGTGGGCATGCTCGGCGCCACGCTGTTCTTCGGCGACAGCGTCATCACGCCGGCCGTCACGGTGATGGGCGCGGTCGAGGGCCTCGAGGTGGTCACGCCCGCGCTCAAGACCTACGTCGTGCCGCTGTCGGTGCTGATCCTGGTGCTGCTGTTCTCGGCGCAGCGCTTCGGCACGGGCGCGTTCGGCAAGGCGTTCGGGCCGATCCTGGTGGTGTGGTTCGGCATCCTGGCCGTCGTCGGACTGCTGCACATCGCCGAGGCGCCGGAGATCCTCCACGCGCTCAACCCGGTCAACGCCGTCGCCTTCCTGCTCGACCGCGGCTGGCACGTGCTGGCCGCGCTCGGCGCGATCGTGCTCGCGCTCACCGGCGCCGAGGCGCTCTATGCCGACATGGGCCACTTCGGCAAGACGCCGATCCGCCTCGCGTGGAGCACGATGGTGCTGCCGGCGCTGGCGCTCAACTACATGGGGCAGGGCGCGCTGCTGATCCACCATCCCGGCGCGATCGTGAACCCGTTCTTCCGGCTGTTCCCGCCCAGCTGGGTGTTGACGATGGTGGCGTTCGCGGCGGTCGCTGCGGTGATCGCCTCGCAGGCGGTGATCTCGGGCGCGTTCTCGATGGCCAAGCAGGCGATCCAGCTCGGCTTCCTGCCGCGCATGGAGGTCGTCTACACCTCGGTGCGCGAGGCCGGCCAGATCTACCTGCCGCGGCTCAACTGGGCGCTGATGGTGGCGGTGATCTGCGCGGTGGTGGGCTTCGGCAGCGTGTCGGCCCTCACGTCGGCGTACGGCATCGCCGTCACCGTGACGATGCTCATCGACACCATCCTCACGTACTTCGTGGTGCGCTACGGCTGGGGCTTCCCGTCGTGGATCGCGCTTGGCGCCACCGGCTTCTTCGTGGTGCTCGACGGACTGCTCGTCGCCGCGTGCTCGCTGAAGTTCCTGCACGGCGGTTGGTTCCCGCTGCTGCTGGCGCTGGCGATGTTCGCGGTGATGTCGACGTGGAAGCGCGGGCGCGAACTGCTGCTGGAGAGCATCCGCCGCGACGACCCCGACCTCGTCCCGTTCATCACGGCGCTCGCCGCCGACGACATCGTGCGCACGCCGCGCACCGCGGTCTTCGCGGTCGCCAACGTCGGCACCGTGCCGCAGGCGCTGCTGCACAACCTGAAGCACAACCAGGTGCTGCACGAGACCAACGTCATCCTCACGGTGAAGTTCCACGAGGTGCCGTGGATCCCGTTCGCCGACCGCGTGCAGGTGGAGCCGCTGGCGCGCGGCTTCTGGCGCGTGACGGTGAACTACGGCTTCAAGAACACGCCCGACATCCCGCAGGCGCTCACGCTGTGCCGCCCGCACGGCCTCGAGGTGGAAGAGTCCACCACCAGCTACTTCCTGAGCCGCGAGGTGGTGGTGCCCACGCGTGGCGACGGCATGGCGCACTGGCGCGAGCGCCTGTTCGCGGCCATGACGCGCAACGCGGGCAGCGTGGTGGAGTTCTTCCGTCTGCCGAACAACGCGGTCATCGAGCTCGGAACCCGCGTGCAGATCTGAGACGAGATCTCAGCCGGCCTCAGTGCCGGCTCTGGATCACCTGCAGCGAGATCTTCACGGGCGCCGGCGCCTCGTCGGCGACGCGCGTGCGGTTGCGGCCCGCGTGCTTGGCCGTGTAGAGCGCCTGGTCGGCCTGCGCGATCAGCTCCTCGACGCCGCCGTGGCAGCCCGGCGTCACGGCCGCCACGCCGACGCTGATGGTCACGCTGCCCACGCCGGCCGGCAGTCCGGGCGCCCCCGGTGGGCACTCGGCGACGGCCACGCGCAGGCGCTCCGCGATCGCGGCGGCGGTGAGCAGGTCGGTCTCGGGCAGGATCGCGACGAACTCGTCGCCGCCATAGCGTCCGAACAGGTCGGTGCAGCGCAGGACGGCCTGGCCGTGCCGCGCGACGTGCACCAGCACCGCGTCGCCGGCCGCGTGGCCGTGGTTGTCGTTGATCGTCTTGAAGCGGTCGATGTCGACGATGAAGGCCGCGGTGTGCGTGCGCTGCCGGCGCGCGAGCTGCAGGTCGCGCGCGGCCTGCGTGTAGAGCGCACCGCGCGACAGTGCGCCCGTCAGGTGGTCGGTGCGCGCGAGCTGCAGCACCCACTCGTACATGCGGTCGGTGATGAGCAGCACGAAGCCGATGTTGCAGAAGACGTCCATCACCACCAGCGCGCCCATGTAGGCGGCGACGGTCGTGTCGTGCAGGTCGAGCACGGGCGCGCCGGGCGGCAGGTGCGCGGTCGTCCAGAGCCGCCAGAGGTTGGCGATCGCCCAGCCGCCCAGGCCCACCATCGTGAGCGCGCGGCTGACGCTCGGCGGCGCGCTGATCGCCAGCGTGTAGGTGGCCCAGACCGCGAGCGCGGCCATGCCGCCGACCATGACGATGGCGCGCGCCTTGGGGTCGGGCCAGACGAACACCGTGGCCGCGATCGCCAGCATGAGCGCGCCGCAGGCCGCGGCCAGCCACGCGCGCGGCACGGGGCGGCGGTCGAACTGGCGCAGCGCGGCGACGCTGGTGCTGCGTCCGACCAGCATCGCCCAGTTGCCGACGAGGGCCGGTACCCACAAGGCGACGTGGCCCTGCAGCATGTGCATGGCCGCGGCGGCGCCGAGCAGCAGGTTGGAGATGGCCCACAGCCGCAGGCCCGGCATCGGCTGGCGCAGCCGTCGTTCGAGCGCGAGCACGACGATGCTGAACACCACGCACAGCGCAGCCACGACGGCGAGCAGGGATCGGCCGTCGATCGTCATGGCAGAACGTCCGATGGCGATTCTTCGCGCCGGTGCATGGGAGGACCTCCAGCCAAAAATTCTAGGCCGTCCGCGCGACCGTCGAGAGATTTTTGTTGGGGTGGCGTGTGCTCGGCCTTGGGATTTTCAACCCACCGCGGCATCGCCGACGACGGGCGGACGGTTCAGTTCGCGCAGGCGAGCGCGTTTCGCAACACCGGCGCCAACGCGCCGACCAGCGGCGCGATCCCGGCCACCGGCGTCGCCGCGAACGACAGCACGAGGCCGCGCCAGGCCACGCGCATCGCGTAGACCGACAGCGGGATCGCGGTGACGCCCTGCGCGATCGCGTCGCGCGCGACGGCGCGGTCGTCGACGTCGCCGGGCAGCGCCAGCGTCAGGTGCACGCCGCGCGCACCCGACACGACGCTCAGCCGCTGCGACGCGAATTCGGCGGGCAGGGCGTCGACGAGCGCGCGCGCCATCGCCTCGCGCCGCAGCGCGTACTCGCGGCGCTGCGTGCGCACGTGCGCCGCGTAGTGGCCCTCGCGCATGAAGTCGGCCAGCACCTGCTGCACGATCTGGTCGCCGTCGCGGTAGAAGTCGGCCGAGGCGTCGGCGAACACGCGTTGCAGCCCCGGCGGAACCACGAGGAAGGCCACGCGGATGCCCGGGTAGACGGTCTTGGAGAACGTGCCGAGGTAGATCACGCGGCCCGCGCCGTCCTGGCCCTGCAGCGACGGGAAGGGCGCGCCTTCGTAGCGGTACTCGCTGTCGTAGTCGTCCTCCAGCAGCAGCGTGTCGTGGCGCGCCGCGAACTGCAGCCACTCCAGACGCCGCGCCAGCGGCATCACCCCGCCGGTGGGAAACTGGTTGGATGGCGTGAGGTAGGCGAGCCGCGGCGCGCGCTGGCCCTTGCGCAGGACGGGCACCGGCATGCCCTGCGCATCGACGGGCACCGGCTGCAGGCGCAGGCCGTGGTCGGACAGCACCTGCGTCGCGGCCCAGTAGCCCGGGTCTTCGAGCAGCACGGCGTCGCCGGGGTCGCACATGAGCCGCGCGACCAGGTCGATCGACTCGCCGGTGCCGTCGGTGATGATCACCTGGTCGGGCGCGCAGCGCACGCCGCGCGTGGCGCGCACGTGTTCCGCGATCGCCTGGCGCAGCTCGGGCGCGCCGCCGGGCTCGCCCTGTTCGAGCTGCACCGGGTCGGCGCGGCGCAGCTGGCGCTGCTGCAGCCGGTTCCACAGGCGGTGCGGGAACAGCGCGAAGTCGAACTGTCCGGGGCAGAACGGCTGGCGCGTCCAGAACTCGTGCAGCGGATGGCTGTGATAGCGGCGGCCGCGGCGCGAGAACGCCAGCGGCTCGGCGGGATGCGGCGCTTCCTGCGGGCGCGCCGCGACGGGCAGCGCATCGGCCGCGATGCGGCACACGTAGGTGCCCGATCCCCGGCCCGCGACGACGAAGCCCTCGGCGCGCAACTGCTCGTAGACCGGCACGACCGTGTTGCGCGCGACGTGCAGCGCCTGCGCCAGCGCGCGCGTGGACGGCAGCCGGTGCGCCGGCGGCACGACGCGGTCGAGGATCGCGCGGCGAACGAGCTGCGTCAGCCGCGCGCCGATCGGCAGCTCGGCTTCGTCGTCTGCCGGATGCGCCCACGCATGCCGAAGCCAGTCGACGAGCGCGTCGGCGCGGGCGATGGCGGCGGTCGACGGGCTGGTCGTCGGCATGGTGCCGCGCATCGTACGCCATCGCGCAGAAAGTGGCCCAGTCGATCCGAGGCCAAGTGGCCCTTCCGAATGGGCCAATCGCTGCGTAAGCTGAGGCCCATGAACGCCCCCACCGCCTTCGCCGCCACTTCGGCCCTTGCCGCGCCCGACCGCGACGCAGCGCGCGCCGCGCTGATCCAGCTGTCCGACGCGATGGGCGGCCTGCCGGTGACGGCGATCGAATGCGCGGTCGGCGACTTCACGTCGGTGGCGCGCGGCAAGTCCGTCGGCCAGGCCGATTTCCTCGGCATGGGCGGCTGCCGCTTCCCGTCGGTGGTGTTCGGCCTGACGCTGACCGCCGGCGAGCCCGAGACCGTGTTCGGGCCGCTGCTGCCGGCGTCCTATCTCGACATCAGCCTGGTGACCGACCTCGCGACCCTGTGCCCGCAGCCGGGCCGCCAGGGCACCGGCGCGGTGATCTGCGAGCCGGCCGGGCCGCTGCACGCCGAGCGCTATGGCCGCGCGATCTGCGCGAGCGAGCTGTCGCCGCGCGCCGCGCTGCGCCGCGTGCTGGCGCGGCTGGACAGGGCGGGCCTCGTGGCCACGGTCGCGCCGGAGCTGGAGCTGTTCCTGGTCGATCGCCGCGAGGCGGACGGCCAGGTCAGCCTGCATGCGCCCGCCTCGCGCGGCGGGGCGGCCGCGCGCGAGCGCGCCTGCGAGGCCTACTCGCTCGAGCGCACCGGCCACTTCGCCGAGTATTTCGACGCGCTGTTCGCCGCCTGCCACGCGCAAGGCGTCCCGGTGTGCGGTCATGCGCACGAGGCCGCGTACTCGCAGTACGAGGTCAACTTCATGCCCGGAGAGCCCCTCGCGCAGGCCGACGCCGTGTTCCGCTTCAAGCGCCTCGCGCGCCAGGTCGCGGCACAGTTCGGCTTCCTCGCCACGTTCGCTCCCAAGCCCTTCCTCGACCAGCCCGGCACCGGCATGCACTGGCACTTCAGCCTTCATGACAGCCTGGCTCGCTCCGCTTCCCGCCCCCGGGGGGCTCACGCCGGCCCGCTCCGGAGCGGCCGAGCGCTCGCCGGCGGAGGCCCCGAGGTTCCCGGCGCGCATACCAATGCGTTCGCGCACCCCGATGGCCGCGACAAGGACACCCTCGGCGCCTTCATCGGCGGCCTTCAGCGCCACTCGGACGCCGCGATGGCGTTCTTCGCGCCGCACGACATGGCGTTCGACCGCATCCGCCTGTCCAACGCCTCGCCGTCGTCGGCGAGCTGGGGCAACGACGATCGCGGCGTCGCCTTCCGCATCCCGCAGTCCAGCGCGCAGAACCGCCGCATCGAGAACCGCCTGCCCGGCGGCGACGCCAACCCGTACCTGATCGTGGCCGCGACGCTGGGCATGGGCCTGGCCGGCATCGAGCAGCGCCTGGCGCCGGCGGGCGAATCGGCCGGCGTGGCGTTGCCGCGCACGCTGCCCGAGGCCTGCGACGCACTCGAGGCCAGCGCGTTGATGCGCGAGCTGTTCGGAGATCCGCTGGTCGACCTGTTTGCCGCGTTGAAGCGTCACGAGAGCGCCGAGCGCAACGCCGCCGCCGACCCGCGCCATCACTGGGATCTCGTCCATCTGGTCGAGCTCGCCTGAAGAATCCTGAATCGAAAGACGCCCATGTTCCGTTCATCGCCCGACTACATCGACTCGTACTACTCGGCCTCGACGCGCCACCTGCAATCGAATCGACCGTCGCTGCAGCAAGGCCTGGACGTCGACGTCTGCGTCGTCGGCGCCGGCTTCTTCGGCCTGTACAGCGCGATGGAGCTGGCCAAGGCCGGCAAGAAGGTCGCGATCCTCGAGGCGAGCCGCGTGGGCTGGGGCGCTTCGGGCCGCAACGGCGGCCAGATGATCATCGGCTTCCCGTGCGGCATGCAGCGCCTGAAGGGCGTGATGGGCCAGGAGCGCGCCAAGCGCATGTTCGACGCGTCGCGCGAGGCAGTGGCCGACATCCGCGGCATCATGGCGCAGCACCAGATCGACTGCGACCTGGTGCAGGGCCATCTCGAAGTGGCCGTGCTGCAGCGTCGCGTGGCCGACCTCACCGGCTGGATCGAGGAGTGCGTCGGCGAGTGGGGCTACGACAAGCTGCAGCTCGTCGAGAAGAAGGACCTGCCCAGGTACCTGAACTCGCCGCGCTTCCAGGCCGGCATCATCGACCCGGAAGGCTGCCACATCCACCCGTTGAAGTACGTGCTGGGCCTGGCGCGCGCGGTCGAGAGCCTGGGCGTGCCCATCTTCGAGCAGAGCAAGGCCGACGGCTACGCCGAGAAGGCCGACCACATCGAGGTGAGGGTCGGCCCGCACACCGTGCGCTGCGACCAGCTGGTGCTGGCCACCAACGCCTATGTCGACAAGCTCGACCCGAAGCTGGCCTCGCGCACGCTGCCCGTGGGCACCTTCATCGGCGTGACGGCGCCGCTGGGCGAGGCGATGGCGCGCAGCCTGATCCCGCACAACCACGCGGTCTACGACAACCAGTTCATCCTCGAATACTTCCGCATGACCGCCGACCACCGCCTGCTGTTCGGCGGCAAGTGCACCTACCTCGGCGGCACGCCCGTCAACCTGCCCGCCGCGATGCGCCGCAACATCTCGCGCGTGTTCCCGCAGCTGGGCGACGTGCAGATGGACTATG
>CAIMXF010000588.1 GCA_903845345.1 uncultured beta proteobacterium | reverse complement strand
TTCCAGCATTTCGCGCATGGATACAGACATGGAGCACTCCAAAGGTTGGGTCTAGAATCCCGGCATACATTGCATCGAGTGACACGGCTTACGGTTCTTCACCAGCCTTTCTACGTCAACTCGACCACAACACCTTGATTGCCGGGTTCGCGGATTTGGGACTTTTCAGCCCCGTTCTTGCCGGGCAACCCGCCAGCGACTCTCGCCGCCGAATGGCCACCCAGAAAAACCCAAAGAGTATAGCAGGCCGCACGTGGTCCTGCATCATTTCCGCCACCGACTGCCGCTTCGACGGGGAGGTCCGATGAAGATCGCGGTGATCGGCGCCGGCATGGCCGGCGTCGCGGCCGCCCAGGCGCTCGCTTCCGACGGCCACGACGTGACGGTGATCGAGCGCCGTTCCAGCGTCGCCGAGGAAACCAGCTTCGCGCCCGCCGGCATCGCCGCCGCCGGCCTGGCCGCGCCGTGGCTGCCGGCGCCGGGGCGCCTGAAGGTCGTGGCCGGCAACGCCGACGAGGAGGCCCGCCTGCGCGGCACCGGCGCGGCGTTCGCCACGCCGGGGCTGTTCGGCAAGGGCGACGCTCCCGAGGCCGCGCGGCGCGCCGAGCACGCGGCGGCGCTGCACAGGCTGCTGGCGCTGGGCATCGAGCGCATCGATTTCCTGGCCCATGGACTGGGCCTGGACTTCGAACGCGGCGACGGCCTGCTGCTGACGCTGGCCGATGCTGCCACCGCCGCGCAGGCCGAGGCCGCCGTCGCCTGGCTGCAGCAGCTCGGCGACACCGCCGAATGGGCCGACGCCGCGCGCCAGCGCCAGATCGAGCCCGGCCGCGCCGTGGCCGACGACGCGCCGCGCGCCGTCTGGCTGCCCAACGCCCGCGTGGGCAACACGCGCGAATGGACGCAGCTGCTGCGCGCGCATGCCCAGCACCTGGGCGTGCGCTTCCTGTTCCAGCACTCGGTCGCGCAGGTCTCGGCCGGGCCCCGGCCCACGCTGTCGTTCGCCGCGGCCAACGAGGCCAGCCGTGCGGAGTCCTTCGACGCCGTGGTGGTGTGCGCGGCGCTCGAGTCGTCGCGGCTGCTCGCGCCGCTGGGCGTGAAGCTGCCGTGGAAGCCGATCCGCGGCTATTCGGTGACCGTGGCGCAGCACGTGCGCGAGGCCGCGCCCGACGCCGGCCCGCGCGCCGCGCTGCTGGACGTGCGCAGCGGCATCTCGATCAGCCGGCTCGGCGCGCGCGTGCGCGTGGCCGGCGGGCACGAGTCGGTGGCGGCGACCGCGGCACCGCCCGACGCCAGCGTGCCGCCCGCGAAGAAGGCGGTGCAGCCGCTCTACGACGCCGTCGACACCGCGTTCCCGGGCGCCGTGAACTGGCAGCAGGCGCAGGTCTGGCAGGCCACGCGCGCCGCGCTGGCCGACGCGCTGCCCGCGGTGGGTGCCAGTGGCGTGCCGGGCGTCTGGCTCAACGTGGGCCACGCGCATCACGGCTGGGCGCTGAGCCAGGCCGCGGCCGTCCTGCTCTGCACGATGATGGCCGGTGGGGCGCAGCCGGCGGAAGCCGGTGTCCTCTCCCCGCAACGACTTCGCTGACCGCCCTCCCCTTCGATGACCGCACCGCGCCGACTGCTCCGGAGTTCCATCGACGTCGCGCTGTTCGACGATGCCGCCACCCGCCGCATCGAGCAACGCGCCGCCGCGGCGCTGCCCGCGCACGCGCTGATGGCGCGCGCGGGCGTCGCGCTCGCGCGTCTCGCACGCGCTACCGCACCGCACGCGCGCCGCGTCTGGGTCGCCGCCGGACCCGGCACCAGCTCGG
>CAIMXF010000587.1 GCA_903845345.1 uncultured beta proteobacterium | reverse complement strand
GCCCGCGGATGCGGCGCGGCGTCGCGCGAGGCTGTCTTCGGAACGTCGCGACCTTCGCGCTGGCCAGAGGCCCGGGGTTGCGCGTGCGGCGTCCTGGACAGGGACGTCTACCCGCTGCCGCGTTCGGCGGCCTCGCGTTGCGCGGCGGTGTCCTCGGGGCGCGGGATGCCTGCCACGTACTCGAAGCGGCGCGAGTTGCCGTCGCGGCGGTAGATCGAGAAACGCGCGATGCCCAGGTTCTCGAGATTGGGCAGGCCGGTGGTCCAGAACTGCCTGCGGCCGGCCACGACGATGCGCACCATGCCGTTGTCGCGCGCCGGCTGGAACTGCTCGACGACGGCGTCGCCCGGCGCCTCCATCGCCGCCTTGAACTGCCGGGCGGTGACGGGTTTGGCGCTGTCGGGAATGCAGCCATCGCACTCGCGCGCCATCTGCGCCTGCACGGCGGCCCAGCGCATGGCCGCGGTCTGCTGGCCGGGGTTGGCGTCGTCGCTGCGCTGGCGCGACGTGGCCGCGCTGTGGCGCATGCCTTCGAAGTCGTCGCTGTCGGCGTCGGAGCTGCGGTGGGCCGCCTGGCCGCCCGCGCGCGCGGGCGCCGTCCCGCTGGCCAGCAGTGCCCGCTGTCGCGCCTTGCGCGCGGCCTTGGCGGCCTGGCGGGCGGCCTGCAGCTGCGCGGTGACCTGGCCGTGCAACTCGTCGAGCCGGCGCAGCACGCGCGTGGATTCGGAGAAGACCACGGTGCGCCCGTAGCCGTTGACCTCCGCCCGCCACGCCGCCACCAGCGCGTGCGCGCGACCGGCATGCGGCGGCAGCTGCGAGAGCAGGTCCTGCACTTCCATGTAGCGCGTGGCGATGCCGTTCTGCAGCTCGCCGACGGACGAGGCACGGTCGACGATGCTGAACTGCGGGCCCCAGGTGTCCCAGTCGATCTCCTGCCAGCTGCGATCGTGAAAATTGGGCTTGGCCATGCCTTGCGGTCCGGTTGCCTGCTGAAAGCGAACAGTGGCGACGCGAACCAGCCGGCAACGGCGCGGCGGGGGTCGCCCAGGCGCCATTTCGGCTGCCGAGCAGGATGCTACAGGCCCTGGCCTCGCGCATGCAGACACCGCCGCGCGAAGCTAGGGATTCACGCGCGCCTGCAGGGCAGAAACGGCCTGGAACTGGCCCGGAAGCGCATCGGGCGCCGCTCGCGAAGAGGGGCGCCCGACGGTCGGAGCGGAGTGCGCGAGGCGACTCAGTCGTTCTTGCGCTTGCGCGTGGCGGCGACCGCCAGGAACAGCGCGCCCAGGCTCATCATGGCCAGGTTGGACGCCTCGGGCACGGCGCTCACGGTGCCCGGCGAGGAGACCGGCGTGGTGTTGCCGCCGCCCGAGCCGCCGCTGCCGGTGTCGCCGCCGGGGTCGGAGGTCGAGCCGGACTGGATCGGCGCCGGCGCAGGCGAAGGCGGGGTCGGCGCGGCCGGCGGCGAGGCGACCGGCGTGGTGGGGGCGGGCGACGGGCTCGGCGTGGCCGGCGTCGGCGCTGGCGGCGTTTGAGCCGGCGGGGACGGCGTGGGCGGCTTCCTGGTGATGACGCCGCCGTCGCCGATGCTGCCGGTGCCGTTCGGGCTCGGCGCGGGCGAACCCACGCCGCCGGTGCCGCCTTCGCCACCGCCGGCCGACCCGGGCGCCGCGCCTTCCGCAGCCGCGGGGGCGCCACCGGACGCGGGCGCCGGAGCGCCGCCGCTGTTGGTGTTGCCGCCGGGCGTCTCGTTCTGGGCGACGATGAAGCTGCCGGGCGGAATGCCGCCGGCGGCCGGATCGCCGTACTTGAACAGGTCGTCGTCGGCCTTGTGGCCGCCGCCGCCGTGGCGCGACACGTCGGCCGCGGCCACGTGCGTCAGCGCGGCCGGGCCGGGACGCGAACCGGTGCCCGTCGGGGTGCGATCGACGCGCGTGCCGGACGACGAACCGCTGCCGGAGGCCACCGCCTGGCCGCTCCTGCCCTTGAAGTACGCCAGGAACCCACCACCCACGCGCCTCCAGTCCACGGCCACGTACGTGGTGGCTGCGGTGCAGAAGAACGCGATGAGCGCCAGTACCACGGCGCGTTTGCGCTTGGTCTTGAACATGATGGTGGTGACCCCGAATGCTGAGTAGTTACCGTATGTTACCGCCTTGCTGTCCCGTTACCACGCGTCGCAGGGGGGGCGCGGGGCAAGCACCGTCGTAAACGTGCATTAGTACCGCTGTGCGGGCTCAACCGGCGCCAGATTTTGCCGAGATGCCCGGCGTCTGCCCGGAGGCAGCGCACCGTAAGACGTCGGAAAGCCGGCTGCGGCGACCATGCCTGCACTCGACATCCGCCCTCCGGAGCGCCCCATGGACACCCCGCCCCCGATCACCGTCGCCACGCGCGACGCCGCGCCGCGCAACGATCCCGGCCTGCTCGGCCAGGCGGTGCTGAAGGTGCTCGCGCACCGGACGCGGGTCGACGCGGTGCATGCGCTGTCGCCGCACTTTCGCCTGGTCTCGCTGCGCAGCGACGCGTTGCGCCGGGTCGCGCACACGCCTGGCGACAAGGTGCAGGTGCGCGTCGGCGGCATGGCGTTCCGCACCTTCACGCCGTTGCGGATGGGCGAGGGCGACGACTCGCTGCAACTGCTGGGCTACGCCCACGGCGACGCGCCCGCGGCCCGCTGGCTGCGCTCGGTCGCGCCCGGCGATCTTTGCCACGTGCTGGGGCCGCGTCGCTCGATGGACCTCGCCGCCATCGACCGCTCGACCGTGTTCGTCGGCGACGAGACCTCGCTGGGCCTGGCGCTCGCGCTGTGCGGCACGCCGCTGGGCGGGCTCGACACGCACTTCGTCCTCGAGGTGGCCGATGCCGCCGAGGTGCGCGCCGTCCTCGAGTCGATGGGCCGTGGCATGCTGCAGCATGCATGGCTCGTGGAACGGCGGGCCGACGGCGGGCACCTGGTGCAAGTGGAGGCCGCGCTGGCGCGCTACGCGGCGGCCGACTCGTATCGCCAGTACGTGCTGAGCGGCCAGTCCCTGACGATCCAGCGCCTGCAGCGCACGCTCAGGGGCGCGGGCGCGAAGGCGTCGCAGATGCTCGCCAAGGCCTACTGGGCGCCCGGGAAGATCGCCCTTGATTGAACAAGCATGAACCGCATCGCCCTCGTCGAAGACCACGAACGCCTGTCCACGCTGGTGCGCAAGGCGCTGGCCGCGGCCGGCATCGAGGTCGACGTGTTCGACCGCATCGCCAGCGCCGGCCACGCGATCGCCGAGACGCCCTACGGCGCGATCGTCGTCGACCGCGGCCTGCCCGACGGCGACGGCCTGTCGCTGGTGCGCAGGCTGCGCGCCGACGGCAACGTCACGCCCTGCCTGATGCTGACCGCGCGCGACGCCGTGCACGACCGCGTCGAGGGCCTCGAAGCCGGCGCCGACGACTATCTCGCCAAGCCGTTCTCGATGGAGGAGCTCGCGGCCCGCGTGCGTGCGCTGCTGCGCCGGCCGGCCGCGATGCAGAGCCTGAACCCGGCGTTCGGCGACATCCAGCTCGCGCCCGACCAGGGCACGATGAGCTGCGGCGCCGAGACGGTGACGCTGCCGTCGGCCGAGCTGCAGATCATGCTGTGCCTGGTCAAGGCCGAAGGGCTCGTCGTGCGGCGCGCCGCGCTGGAGGCCGCGGCCTGGGGGCTGACCGAGGCCGTCACGCCCAACGCGCTGGACGTCGCGCTGCACCGGCTGCGCAAGAAGCTGCAGGCGATCGACTCGACGCTGCAGGTCGTCAACGTGCGCGGCCACGGCTACGCGCTGCGTCCCGATGCGTCCTGACCCGCGCGCCGGCCGCCGACCGTGGCGCGACAGCGACTGGTGCCGCTGGGACGCCGGCGCGATCGACCCGCGTCGCGCCGAGATGGCCTCGAGGCGCGAGGCGCGCTGGCGCAAGCGCGCGGCGTGGACGCTGGTGCACCACCGCCGCCATCACCAGGGCCGCAGCCTCGGCGGCAACCTGCTCGCGATGTTCATCGTCGCGTCGTTGCTGAGCATCCTGCTCGCGGCGCTGGTGCTGGAGACCGCGTTCAACTGGCACCGTTCGCTGGGCACGGCGCACGGGCTGCGCGAGCAGGCGCAATGGATCGAGTCGCACCTCGTCTTCGATGCCGCCGGCACGCCGGTGGCGCTGCGCGAGCCGCCTGATACCGCCTGGGTCTACAGCGCTGCGACGCACGACTGGAAGTACCGCGTCGTCGACGCGCGCGGCGTGGCCGTGCTGTCGTCGGACCCGGGCGCCGCGCCGTTCGCGCCGACGCCCGCGGGCTTCGACGCGTCGCGCGAGCGCTTCGACGTCGTCGTCGACGGCCTGCCGTTCCACGTCGTCTCGCGCGCATCGACGCACGACGGCCATCCCTACGTCGTCCAGGCCGCGATCAGCGACCGCGCGGCCGCGCTGTTCAGCGGCGCGATCGTCGGGCCGATCCTGCAGAACGCGCTGGTGATCGCCGCGGTCTCGCTGCTGCTGTTCGCCGTCGGCGTGCACGGCTCGCTGCGCCACTTCCTGCTGCCACTGTGGCGCGCGTCGGAGGCGGCGTCGCGCATTGCGCCGCGCAACCTCGAGACGCGCCTGTCGGAGGTCTCGATGCCGCGCGAGATGCAGCCGCTGATCCGCGCGTTCAACGAGGCGCTGGACCGGCTGCAGCAGGGCTATCGGGTGCAGCAGGAATTCCTCGCCGCCGCCGCGCACGAGCTGAAGACGCCGCTGGCGCTGATCCGCGGGCAGGTCGAGCTGAGCGACTCGCCCGACCGCGACCTGCTGCTGGGCGACATCGACCGCATGGCGCGCCAGGTGGCGCAACTGCTGCACCTGGCCGAGGTCAGCGAAGCGCGCAACTTCCAGATGGCCGAGACCGATCCCGGCAGCGTCGCGGGCGAGGCCGTCGCCTTCCTGCAGCGCCTCGCGCAGCGCGGCAACGTGCATCTCGACCTGCGGGTGGCGCAGACGCAGCGGCCGCGCCGCGCCGATCGCGGCGCCGTGTTCGTGCTGCTGAAGAACCTGATCGAGAACGCGATCCAGCACTCGCCCGGCGGCGCGGTCGTGACCGTGGACGTGCGCGCCAACGGCATCTCGGTGCGCGACGAGGGCGCGGGCATCCCGCCGGAACACCTGGGCGAGCTGTTCAAGCGCTTCTGGCGCGGCGCCTCCCGGCGCGACAGCGGCGCCGGCCTGGGGCTGGCGATCTGCCACGAGATCGCGCTGGCGCATGGCTGGTCGCTGGTGGCGCGCAACGGCGCGGCGGGCGCCGAGTTCGTGGTGTCGTTCGAGGCTGGCTGAGCCGCAGCGACAGCCGCGTCCACGGAAGCCGGGCGGGTCCGCACTGGTGCACACTCGCGAGCATGCCCTTGCCTGCGGAAGATCATCCCCTCGACAACGTCATGTGGACCGCGCTGACGACCGTGCAGGTCGACTTCGCGCGCGGCGATTCGTTGGCGCGCCGCTATCGCCCGGAGTTCGCGCGCTTCTGCGGCATGCCGGCGTTGAACGACGCGGGCCTGCACGCGCTCGCGGCCGACCTGGCGCACGACGAGCTCGTCGCGCTCGCCCATGCCGGCGACTTCGACCCGGGCCCGCTGTTCGATGTCGTCGACCGCAAGAACCTCGTGCAGATGGTGGGCGCCGTGAACGGCGAGGTGCGTTCGCCCGAACGCTTTCGCACCCTCGGCCCGGCCGATGCGGCCGCCATGACGGCGCTCGTGCGGCTGACCGAGCCGGGCCCCTGGTACGCGCGCACATCGGAGCTGGGCCGCTTCGTCGGCTTCGAGGCCGAGGGCCATCTCGTGGCGATGGCGGGCGAACGGATGCGCGTGCCGGGCTACACCGAGATCAGCGCCGTGTGCTGCCATCCGGACTGGCGCGGCCGCGGCCTGCCGACCGACCTGATGCGGCTGGTCTCGCAAGGGATCGTCGCGCGCGGCGACACGCCGTTCCTGCACGTGCTGGCCGAGAACGCGTCGGCGCTCGCGCTGTACGAGAAGCTGGGCCTGCGCCGGCGGCAGCAGAATCGCCTGACGATCCTGCGCCGCCATTCGACGCCGCCTTAGAGCGCCTTTCCCTGCGGCTTCGGCGCGTTGGGCGTGCCGGTGTCCGTCTGGCCTTGCGGCAGCGTCTTGGTGAGGTCGACGAAGGCGCGGCCGTGTTCGGCATCCACGGGCTCGGCGTCCTCGTCGGCCCCTTCGACGGGAGCCACGACGGCCTTGCCGATCGATTCGAGGATGCTGTCGTCGTGCTCGCCCACCACGTGGCCGTTGCGGCCGTCGGGCAGGTCGTCGCGGGTGCGGGGTTCGGAAGTGTTGCTGCTCATGCTCGTGGCCTCGGTGGTCGATGGGCTTGTCGGGCAATCGCCATGCCGCGGCGGCCGGCGAACTGGGCACGAGGCCTGCCTCTTCGGGGCAACTCGAACTCCAGGACAACAAAAATGCAGATCCAGATCAACACCGACCATCACCTCCAGGGCAGCGAAGCGCGCGAGCAGTGGGCCAGCGACGTCATCGGCGCGGCGATGGGCCACTTCGCCGACAAGGTGACGCGCGTCGAGGCGCACCTGAGCGACGAGAACGCCGGCAAGGGCGGCGCAGCCGTGCTGCGATGCACGCTGGAGGCCCGCGTCAACGGCCGGCCGCCGGTCGCGGTGACCAACGACGCCGCGTCGCTCGATTCGGCCGTCAACGGCGCCGTGCACAAGCTCGTGCGCGCGACCGGGCACGCGTTGGGGCGCGCGGACAAGCACGCGCACGACGGGCGCCCCTCGCCCGTGGCCGATACGACCGACGACGACTTCGTGCCGTCGTCCGCGCCGTTCTGAATCTAGGCCTTGGCGGGGCCGGCGGCGACGCCGCCCTGGCCCGCCGGCAGCGTGGCCAGCGCGGCCTCGGCCGCCTGCAGCAGCGGCATCAGCTGGTTGCCGTGCGCGGGCGACCAGACCACGCCCACGCGGGCCGCCAGCGACAGCCGCGCCACGCCCACGTTGACCGGCGCCGCGAGCGCCTGCGCCACCTTGGCGGCCACGCGTTGCGCCTCCTCGGGCTGGTGCAGGTCGACCAGCATCGCGGCGAACTGGCCGCGATCCAGTCGCACGGCGGTGTCTGTCTTGCGCAGCTCGAAATGCAGCCGGCCGGCGGTGGCGCGCAGCACGTCGTCGCCCACCGTCTGGCCGTACTCCGCGCAGATCGCGTCGAAGCCGTCGATCTCGATGAGCATCATCGCCAGCACGCTCTTCTGCCGCGCCGCGCGCAGCAGCGCCATCTCGGCGCGATCCTGCAGCACGGCGCGCGTGGGCAGGCCGGTGAGGCTGTCGTGGTGCGTCAGCCGCAGCGTCGGCTCCTCGCTGTGGCGATGCAGCGGTTCGACGGCGATGAGGCCGACCACCTGGCCCTTGTGGTCGCGCAACGCGCCGACGTTCAGGCGCGTCGAGTGCGGGGAGCCGTCCTTGTGGCGCAGCACCCAGTCGTGTTCGCTCGCGATGCCGTCGCGCCGCAGCGCCGTGCCCAGCACGCCGGCATCGGCCACCACGTGTTCGCCGAGGATGCCCGACAGCTCCACCGCGCGCGCCTCCAGCTCTTCGAGCGCGATCAGGCTGCCGGCGATCGGCTTGCCGCTGAGCTCCTCGCGGCCGTAGCCCAGGCGCTCGGCCGCCACCGGGTTGATCCAGCGTATTCGGCTCTGCGCATCGATGCCCAGCACGACGCCGGGGTAGGCATCGAGCAGCAACTGCTGCACTTCTCCGAGTTCCAGCCAGGTGTGGGACTGGGGATCGAGGGTGGCGTGTTGGCTGTCCATCGGGCCAGTCTCTCACCGACTGCCCGTCGCCGACAAGCCTTTTTCCGGGGAGTCGCGGAGAGGACGAACCCGATGGGCGGGCGCGGCATTCCCAGGTACCGTGCGCGCTGTTCCAATACGCGCATGACCACTGTTGCGACCGGCGGCCGCGCGGCCTGCTTCTCGACCACCGTCGCGGTGCAACGCGCCGCCAACATCCACGTGCACGACGGCGTCGGGCAAGCCGAGTTCGTCGCGATGCGCACCGCGCGCGACGCGACG
>CAIMXF010000586.1 GCA_903845345.1 uncultured beta proteobacterium | reverse complement strand
CCGCGCTCGCTACACTGCGCGCCATGCTCCTGCTGCTCTCGCCCGCCAAGTCCCTCGACTACGAATCCCCGCTGCCCGAGCCGGTGCTGGCCGCTCGTGCCGGCCTGAAGCCGGCGGCCACCGCGCCGCAGTACGCCGCGCAGGCCGCCGAGCTGATCGCCACGCTGCGCACGAAGACGGTGGCCGACATCGCCGCGCTGATGGATCTCTCGGAAGACCTCGCCAGGCTGAACGTCAAGCGCTACAAGGCTTGGTCGACGCGCGCCACCGATCGCAACAGCCGGCCCGCGATGTGGGCGTTCGACGGCGACGTCTACGACGGCCTTCAGGCCTCGACGCTCAACGAGGACGAGATCGCCTGGGCCCAGAAGCACGTGCTGATGCTCAGCGGCCTGTACGGCGTGCTGCGTCCGCTCGATCGCCTGCAGCCGTATCGCCTCGAGATGGGCACCGGGCTGCAGACCGCGCGCGGCAACTCGCTGTACGCGTGGTGGGGCGATACCGTGGCGGCCCACGTCAACAGGCTGCAGGCCAGGGAGCGCGCGCCGCTCGTGATCAACCTGGCGTCGCAGGAATACTTCAAGGTGACGCAGGCCAAGGTCGGCCGGGCGAAGGTGCTGCGGGCGCGCGTGGTCGACTGCGTGTTCGAGGACTGGAAGGACGGCGACTACAAGATCATCAGCTTCTTCGCCAAGCGCGCCCGCGGGGCGATGGCGCGCCACGCGATCGACAAGCGCGCCGAGACCGCCGAGGCGCTGGTCGATTTCCGCACCGACGGCTATCGTTTCGCGGAGCGGGCGTCCGAGCCCGACCGCCTGGTCTTCCGGCGCCGCCAGGCCTGACATCCGGCCCCGTCGACCGGTCGCCGGCGGCATTCGCCCGCGGGAATCACCGGAAGTTGCACGATGGCGAGCGCAAACCGGGGGATTCCCGCCCGACTCGACCGTATGGCGCTGCCAGAATACGCTCTTGGACGCGGCGCCCGCGAGGCGCTGCCCGGCAACCTCATCGACCGCACTCTGGAGTCGACCCCATGACGACGCAATCGAGCACGAAGACGAACACCGGCCCGGCGCGGCAGCAGTACATCTCGGTGGAACTGCGCAACTGGATCATCGCGCAGGCGCAGGCCGGCGTGGCGCCGGAGACGGTGCTCGAGGCGATGAAGTCCAGCGGCTGGCACGAGGACGTGGCCATCCAGGCGCTCGAGGAGACGCTGCGCAGCCATCTCACCGAGCACGTCCAGAAGACGCAGGCCGCTGCGCCGGCCAACCACGAGCCGCAGCCGGTGCCCGTGCCGGACGCGCCGGTCGCCGATTCGCCCAGCAGGATCCGCATCCTCGACCGCGACGTCACGGTGCTGATGTCGATGAAGCATCCGCGCGTGCTCGTGCTGGGCGGCTTCATGTCCGACCAGGAATGCGACCAGGTCGTCGCGCTGGCCGGCCCGCGCATGGCACGCTCCGAGACGGTCGACAACCTCACCGGCGGCAGCGAGGTGAATGTCGCCCGCACCAGCCGCGGCATGTTCTTCGAGCGCGGCGAGACGGGCGTGATCGACCGCATCGAGAGGCGCATCGCCGCGCTGCTGAGCTGGCCGGTGCAGAACGGCGAGGGCCTGCAGGTGCTGCATTACCAGCCGGGCGCCGAGTACAAGCCGCACTACGACTACTTCGACCCGGTGCATCCGGGCTCGGCCACCATCCTCAAGCGCGGCGGCCAGCGCGTCGGCACCTTGCTGATGTACCTGAACACGCCCAAGAAGGGCGGCGGCACCACGTTCCCCGACGTCGGCCTGGAAGTGGCGCCGATCAAGGGCAACGCCTGCTTCTTCAGCTACGACCGCGCCCACGTCAACACCAGGAGCCTGCACGGCGGCGCTCCGGTGATCGAGGGCGAGAAGTGGGTCGCCACGAAGTGGCTGCGGGAGCGCGAGTTCATCTGAGAACCTGTGAACGAATCCCACACGCCCGCTCCAGCCGCCCAAAGGCGCCCGCTCTTCGTTGCAAATGCTCGCCGTAAGTACCGCTACGACTCGCATTTGCGCCTCGATCGGACACCTTTGGACGACCGGCTCGGACGCGCGGAATCCATTCACAGGTTCTGAGCGCGCGCGGCTGACGGCGCGGCGCTTCGCAGCAGCCTGCGCCGGTCGATGAGGTGCGTCGGGCGGCCGGCCTGCACGTTCACGGCCACACCAGGAACTTCAGCCAACCTTCCTACAAATCGGTCATGGCGGGGCTGATGATGTTCGCGCGGAGATTGACGCGCCAGATCGCGAGCAGGCCATAGAGCATTCCCGGCAGCGCGACGATGACGGCGTTCTTCCGACCCTGGTAGCGATGGAAGAGCCCGAAGACGAGGCCTTGGCCGACCACCGCGGGCGCGGTGCTGCCGGTCAGGGCCCGCAACTGGCGCAGGACGTCGCCGCGCAGCCGATCTCCTCGCAGACTCCGGTGGTGACGCACGTGGCTGTCCACGCCAGCACGTCGACCAGGCTGCCGGGAAGCAGCGAATCGACGGTCTTGGCCGAATTCGGGCCCCGCAGCCAGGTGAAGCCACAGGCGGCGGCCTCCCAGGAGATCCGGAAAGGGACCGCGACGGCGATGTCCGTGAGCAGGTCGCGCGCGGATCGCCACCGTCCGCCCGAGCGCGATTCCAACGTGCCGCGGGGGCGAACGGGTGCCGACGGTCGGCGACGTCGTCGAGGTCGTGCCGTCGCCGCTGACCATGCACGCGCTGTTCCTCGGCCCGATCCCCGAGCCCGAAGGCACCGCGCGCCTGGTCGACAGGCTGTTCCTGCTGACCCGGCTCGAAGCCGGCGCGATGCCTTCGGCTGCCGCGAGGCGAGACGATCCCGCCGCTTGAGCCGGCTGCCGCGCAAACGCGCGGCGAGGGCCGCAGTTCCGGGCCCGCACGCGGATGGCGCTCCGGCGTCCACGCGTTAAGCTCTGTGCATGAACAGGACACGCCCATACCCGCGCCATCTGATGCGCATCGCCTGTGCTCTTGTGGCGCTGGCGTCGACGCAGGCGCGCGCCGTGCAGGCGCCTGCCGAGGCTCGGGCGGCAGCCGACGCGGCTTCCGCGCCCTATGTCGACGAAACGGCGGTGGAGCGCGGCATGGTGCCGAAACTCGACGTCTCGAAGGTGTCGAAGCCGACGCGGCTGTGCGGCTGGTGGGACAACGCGACTCCGGGCAATGTCTGGCTGCACGACCGGAGGGGCGAATGGACGATCGCCATGCAAGGCATGTACGAAGCCAATGGCGACGGGCCGGACTTCAAGCCGGGCCAGCAACTTCCCGTGGGCGCGCCGCACGGCTACGGCTGCGCCTGCATCACGGCACGCGTGGACCGAAGCTCGAGGTTCGTCTACAGCTTCACTGATGCCAAGGCGTTGCCGCCGAAGGTCTGTCGCGCGGATCCGGGCTTGAAGAAGTCCGGCTTCAAGTAGCGCATCGACGGCGCACGCCACCGCAACCAAGCCCCGCAAGCGCATGTCCAAGCGCTGCAAGAATCGCAGCTCGACGCGCGCCACCCCCGTCGCGGAGGCGCCGCCGGCGAAACGACCCGGCGCGGGCGCCTGGGGCATCTCGGCGGCGATGGTCGTCACGCTGATCTCGGGCTTCTACCCGTTCGTCGTCTATCCCTTGGTCGGGTTGCTGACGCAGGGCCGGCTGCGCTGGCCGTCCACGCACGATGCGACGTGGTGGATGGGCACGGTTGCCGCGGTACTGGTCGTCCCGGCGGCGCTGTGGGTCGGATTCTGGTTCTTCATCTTTCGCAAGCGGACGACGAGCTGAAAAAACATGGGCGCCGCCACGACGAGTGGGGCGCCCGCGGGTCAGGTCGGGACCTGGCTACATCACGTCGGGAGGACCCTCACGGACCAAGTGATTGAAGACATATCACCTCCTTTCTCAGCTACAGGGACGTCCAGGTTGTGAACCGCCCCGGATTTCCCGCAGGCCCATTGGCTTGAGTCACGCCGACATGGCGGACTCGGGGATCTGCGAATAGTAGTTGGCCTCGGCCTGCGCCGGTGGAATGTTGCCGATCGGCTCCAGCAGTCGTCGGTTGTTGAACCAGTCGACCCAGTTGAGCGTTGGCCATTCGACCTCCTCGCGCGTGCGCCAGGAGGGTCGTCGATGGATCACTTCGGCCTTGTACAGGCCGTTGATCGTCTCGGCGAGCGCGTTGTCGTAGGAGTCTCCGACACTTC
Source organism: uncultured beta proteobacterium (assembly GCA_903845345.1). GTDB lineage: Bacteria > Pseudomonadota > Gammaproteobacteria > Burkholderiales > Burkholderiaceae_C > Scleromatobacter. Next base: position 545 of record CAIMXF010000586.1, on the reverse strand, counting down.
CCACGGACGGCTCCAGCCCGGCTTCCGCCAGGCGCTCGGTGTAGCGAATGCTGACGTATTGAACCCCGCGATCCGAATGATGGACCAGTCGATCGGGTCCGACCGGCTTTCGCGCGTACAGCACCTGCTCCAACGCATCGAGCACGAAGTCCGTCCGTGCCGATGACGAAGCCCGCCATCGCAACCATCAATCCGATGGATGCAAACCCTAAGCAGACCAGGCCTATGACGGCAATACGCATTCACGAGACTGGCTGAATTGCTTGTTCGTCCATGGCTACCCCGCAACGAAATTTGTCCTGATCGTCAGGCATATCGCGTGGTCACCGATAGCAGAGAGGGCGAACCCATCAAGCGGCCTTGCTTTCAAACTGAGACACTACCCGCGGCTCAGGCGGCCTCCACCCGATTGCGCCCGCCGTTCTTGGCCGAATACAGCGCCCGGTCGGCGCGGCGCAACAGCGTGTCGAAGGTGTCGTCCGGCTGCCAGGCCGTCACGCCGAAGCTGGCGGTGAGCGCGCGCATGGTGCCGTCGAAGGGCTGGT
>CAIMXF010000585.1 GCA_903845345.1 uncultured beta proteobacterium | reverse complement strand
TTGTAGACGCTCGCGCGCGTCATCAAAGAAACCGGATAGCTCGCTTTGATGAGTTCGCAGGCACGGGTCACTCAAAGCTGCTTGTCTGGAGGTATAGAAGTGAACTTTTCGAGGTGGGCTCTTGTTAATTTCTGGGCCTGGCCACAGGTCTGCGCGGAACGCGATTTCCGCGGGGGATCCAGCCGAAATTGAAGAGCTGATGAGAAGAAGCGAGACGACGAATGACAGGCGGCCAGAAATGCGCGAAGCCATGGTTTCGGATGGTAGGAGAGTGACGGTCAACGACCGGAGAGTCTGCATGGATTGTTCCACGACCCGTGTCGAAGCAATTCTGGGGAAATCAAGGTACCCTAGCGTACTTCGGCCACGACCTTAACGCATCGCACCGATATGCGCCGGGCCGTCGAGACAGACGCGTCGGCCCTGGAAAAAGTTTGTCCCGAGAACGATATCGACAGGTGGAGCCTTGAATTCAATCAGCGCCGCACTCAACTCGCTGATTTTGGCCCTGTTTATGCGTATTTCACGCAGCTTATGAATTTCGGGAGAGCTGTCAGGATAATGTTCTGCGCCCCTTAGATTCAATGCAGATGGTCGTATGACCGAAAAGTTTGCGCCCGTATCGAAGGCCGCAGTGACCAACTTTCCTTCTGTCCGCATATAGGTTTGAAAGACGCCACGTCGGACATCGACCGGGAAAGTCGTCGTCCCACACTCGCGCTCCAATGCTTGCGAGTTGCCACTCTTGTATAGGCGAACTTGGCTGTGCGGATAGTCTAAAACGACTAGCCACTTTTCCAGCAGGCCCGCGCCAACATAGCTATTTCCTTCACCGCTCAGGGCACTTCCCTCAACTTCGCCGAATTCGGCATTGCCGACCGTGACCGCTTTGAAGTGTAAGCCCTGATACTCCTGTAATTTCCCGTCAAACAGGCTCGCCTGTCTGCGCTGGTCTTTTCCTTGGGCCCCCACTTTCGCGCTGTCTGCCTTGTTCAGCGAAATTGTGTCGAAACCACCGAGATCCAGAAGCAGGGACAAGGGAACATGATTGATCGCAGCCCCTACCATTGGCTTGCCTTCTCGCAATTGCAAGGTAATGGTAGCTTCCGGTCGATCATGGGCTTGGCACATAGCCACGCAACTCCACCCGGCAAGGGCGACTAACAAGAGGTGTATTCGCATAACTTAATCCGGGCTGGAGTAGTGGAATGCAATTAATTAAAGCAGACGATCCGCACTTTCCACTTCGGCCGTGCCCGGAGATCGGAGGGTAACCTTCACCCCCCATCGCCCCGGCGCCGTTTCCTCTCCTCTTCCGCGCGCTCGGCCTCCCGAGCCATGTCGGCACGGATCCTGGCGATCCGCGCGGACTCTTCCTCGATTCGCGCGAGCTCCTTGCCCGTGAACATCAAGTCTGCCGGCAGCGGCGCCTTGCATGACTCGCAAGCGGCCACTCGCCGATTGAAAATCGTGAAGCCACAGGCCGGGCATCTGAATCTGGATGAGTCGGTCATCGAGCTGGTGTTGCAGGCGGCGCCATGCGACTTGTTGCACCCAGCCGTACGTTAACTGATGCCGGACAGCGCGACCGAACGTACTTGGCCCTCTGCGGGCCTCAAGTCGGAAACGTGCCCGGCAGCAGGATGTCCCGCGTCACGTTCCGGATATCGCGATGCCCGCAGAACGCCATCGTGATGTCCATCTCGTTGCGCAGGATCTCCAGGCACTTCGTGACGCCTGGCTCGCCCATCGCGCCCAGGCCGTACAGGAACGGGCGGCCGATCATCGTGCCGCGGGCGCCGAGCGCCACGGCCTTGAGCACGTCCTGGCCGGAACGGATGCCGCCGTCCATCCAGACCTCGATGTCCTGGCCGACCGCATCGGCGATGGCCGGCAGCGCCTCGATGGAACTCGGCGCGCCATCGAGCTGGCGGCCGCCGTGGTTGGACACGATCAGCGCGTCGCAGCCGGAGTTCGCGGCGAGCTTCGCGTCCTCGACGTCCATGATGCCCTTGAGGATCACCTTGCCGCCCCAGCGCTTCTTCACCCATTCGACGTCGGCCCAGCTGAGCGCCGGGTCGAACTGCGTGGCCGTCCATTCGGACAGCCGGCTGACGTCGCCGACGCCGTCGACGTGCCCGACGATGTTGCCGAACGAGCGACGTTTCGTGCCCAGCATGCCCAGGCACCAGCGCGGCTTGGTCGCGAGGTTGATGAGGTTGGCGAGCGTGGGCTTGGGCGGCGCGGACAGCCCGTTGCGCACGTCCTTGTGGCGCTGGCCGAGGATCTGCAGGTCGAGCGTGAGCACCAGCGCGCCGCACTTCGCGGCACGGGCGCGTTCGATCAGGCGCTCGATGAAGCCGCGGTCGCGCATCATGTAGAGCTGGAACCAGAACGGCGCGGTGGTGTGGGCGGCGATGTCCTCGATGGAGCAGATGCTCATCGTCGACAGCGTGAACGGCACGCCGAACTTTTCGGCCGCCTTCGCCGCCAGGATCTCGCCGTCGGCGTGCTGCATGCCGGTCAGGCCGGTGGGGGCGAGCGCCACGGGCATCGATGTGGGCACGCCGATCATCGTCGTCGCGAGGCTGCGGTTCTCCATGTTGACCGCCACGCGCTGGCGCAGCTTGATCTTGTGGAAGTCGCTCTCGTTGGCACGGTAGGTGCCTTCGGTCCACGAACCGGAGTCGGCATAGTCGTAGAACATGCGCGGCACGCGCTTTTGCGCCAGCAGGCGCAGGTCTTCGATGCAGGTGATCGTGGTCATGTTCTGAGTTGTCTCCGCGCCCTCCGGCGTGCCGTGATGGTAGCGCGGGCCGGGTGCCCGCGCTGGTCGCGCGGCGTCGGTGCCGCGTCAGGCGGGGCAGCATGTGAACCGGCGCAGCGGCGGCCACGGATCGGGTAGGCTGTCGGCTTCGTGCAAGGAGCGTCGTGATGGCCATCGTCCGCCCCGGGAACAAGAGCGTGCTACTCGTCGTCGACGTGCAGGTCGACGTGGTGAAGAACGGTTGGGAGGCGCCGCGCGTCATCGCCAACGTCGCGCTCGCGGTGGAGCGGGCGCGTGCGCGCGGCGTGCCGGTTCTCTGGGTGCAGCACGAGAGCGCGGACATGCCGTCCCACAGCGCCGGCTGGCAGTGGGTGCCCGAACTCGTGCCCGCGGCCGGCGAGGTGCGGCTGTTCAAGAAATACGCGTCGAGCTTCGAGGAGACGCCGCTCGAGCGGGAGCTCGCACGCCTGGACGCCAGCCACCTCGTGCTGGCCGGCGCGCAGAGCAACTGGTGCATCCGCGCGGCGGCGTACGGCGCGCTCGAGCGCGGCTACGACCTCACGCTGGTGGCGGATGCGCACACCACGGACGACATCTCGCGCGAGGACGGCAGCGTGATCGAGGCGCGCGGCATCGTCGACGACCTGAACCTCGCGATGACGTGGCTCGCGTATCCGGGCCGCACGACGCGCATCGCCAACGCCGCCGAGCTCGAGTTCTAGAACAGCGTCGGCTCGTCCGGCCGCGCCTCCTCGACCGGCTTCGGCGTCGCGTTGCTCGCCTGCCCGCCCGACTTCCTCGCGCCGCGGGTGGCCGCGGCCGCGCCCGGGCGCGACAGCCCGCCCACGCGCACGCCCAGCAGCCGCAGGCGGCGCGTGAGGTCGACGCGCTTCAGGCATTGCCCGGCCACCTGGCGGATCTCGGCCGGGTCGCTGGTGGGGATCGCGATCGACTGGTCGCGCGTGACCGTCTTGAAGTCATCGAAGCGCAGCTTGATGCCGATCGTGCGGCCGACCCAGCCCTTGCGCGACAGGTCGGCCGCCACCTGCGTGCACAGCTGCGTGAACACGTCGCCGAGTTCGGCACGGTCGCGTCTCGCATGCAGGTCGCGGTCGAACGTGGTCTCGCGGCTCATCGACACCGGATCGCTGCTGGTGACGACGGGCCGGTCGTCGATGCCGTGCGAGACGTCGTGCAGCCACTGCGCGGTGTTGACGGTGAAGTGCTGCGCGAGCCAGTCCCTGTCGCGTGCTGCCAGCTCGCCGATGGTGTGGATGCCGAGTGAGTCGAGCCGCGCGCCGGCCTTCGGGCCGATGCCGTTGATGCGGCGCACCGGCAGCGGCCAGATGCGCGTGGGGATGTCGTCCATCGTGAGCACGGTCAGGCCGTTGGGCTTGTCCAGCTCGGAGGCGATCTTCGACAGCAGCTTGTTGGGCGTCACGCCCACCGAGCACGTGAGGCCGGTGGCGCGCCTGACGTTGTTCTTCAGCTCGTGCGCGAACGCGCGCACGCCGCCCAGCGGGTCGTGGCCGATGGTGTCGCGGATGCCGGGCACGTCGGTGAGGTCGATGTAGATCTCGTCGATGCCGCGATCCTCGATCACCGGCGCCAGCTCGGCCACCGCGGCCTTGAACTTGCGCGAGTACAGGCGGTAGCTGTCGAAGTCCATCGGCAGCAGGATGGCGTGCGGCGCGAGCGCGGCGGCCTTCATCATGCCCATGCCGGAGAACACGCCGAAGGCGCGCGCCTCGTAGGTGGACGTGGTGACCACGCCGCGGCCTACGTAGTCTTCGAGCGTGGCGAATTTCAGCGTGCCGTCGTCCTGCATCACCGGCGTGTGGCGCCGGCCGCCGCCCACCACCGCCGCCAGCCCGCGGATCATCGGATAGCGCAGCAGTTCGACGGACGCGTAGAACGCGTCCATGTCGAGGTGCGCGATCACGCGGGGCAGCGGGTGGCTCATCCCGCCATTCTGTATGAAATCACAGGGGTTTCACACCGTCCCCGTGTCGCGGTGCCGCCGCCGCGACGGTCGCTACGGGATGCGATAGAACGGGTTGGGCATCTGGAACGCGCGCTCCGCATGGCCGCCCGCCAGGTCGCTGGGCTGGTCGCCCAGGTTGACGACGATGTGATAGCCCTCGGCCTCGATCTTCGCGCGCATCGCCGACTTGTAGTCGGTCACGCTTGCGCCCCCGTCGGCGCCTTCCGGGCGCAAATACAGGTGCTTGTAGCCGCCGAACCCGACCTTGGCGAGGTTGCCCTCGGTGGCCACGCGTTCGGACTCCGACTCGCGGCGGCCGGTGACGAAGAACACCGCGACCTTGTTGTCGATGGCCGCCTGGAACAGGTTGCGCGTGGCCACGATCGCGGTCGCCTTCTGCGTCCTGTCCCATTCCGACGACCCGCAGGCATGGCCCGGGTCGAAGCTGCAGGGGCCGCTGGCGATGTAGCCGAAGTCGTCGATCCTGAGCTGCTCGAGGTTGCTCAGCGCGGTCTCGTCGATGTCGAGGACGATGGCGGGCCTGACGAGCTTCGCGTCCGCGAGGCGCGCGAGCAGGTAGGCGCGGGCCTCGCCGGCGACGCTCGCCTGCTCCAGCTCCCAGCGCGTCTTGCCGCCTTCGGTGACTTCGCCGGCGTATTGCTTCAGCGCCGCCTTGAGGTCGCCGAGGTTGTTGGTCGGCGCGATGTGGCAACTGGCGCTCGAATACGCCTCGTTCAGGAACGCGGCCAGGCGCAGGCCGGCCAGCGCGAGCTGCTTGTCGAGCAGCGGCATCGCCATCCGGTAGTACGCGTCGTCGATGACGAGCGCGCCGTTGCCGTCCAGCGGCGCGCGGGGGTTCCAGATCTGCTGGGCAACG
>CAIMXF010000584.1 GCA_903845345.1 uncultured beta proteobacterium | reverse complement strand
GTTGCATCAGCGCGGCGAAGGCCTGCTCCTCGTGATGCGCGAGATGCGACGTGGGATGCAGGCCGAAGCGCGGCAGGCGCGCCGACTCCGTCCAGATGCGCACGGCCGCGAGCTGCGCCATCACGCCGCTGGGCATGAAGGTGGCCGCGGGCTTGCCGAGCAGGTCGGCGATCTTGCGCTCGAAGCCTTCGACGAGCTCGCCCTTGCCGTAGGTGTCGTGCGCAACGTCGTTGGCAGCGCACCAGTGGGCGAGCTGGCGGAACTCGCCGGCGGCGTCGGGCGTGTCGAAGCCGGGGACGACCAGCGTGCAGCGCTTGCGCAGCGCCAGGCGTTGTTCGGGGGTGAGGGCCATGTCAGTGTCCTGCGAAGAAATCGGCGGCCCAGGCGAAGTGCTGCGGCCTGTTGAGCGCGGGCGCATGGCCGCAGCCCGGCCAGGCCTCGAGCTCGCCCACCGTGGCTAAGGCCGGCGGACGGCCCGCGCAGTGGCGGATGCGCGCGATCGCCGTGGCCGCCACTTCCGGGCCGAGGTCGTTGAGGACGAGTGTCGCGATGCGGCCGTGCAGCGCGCCCGCGGCCGCGTGCAGTCGCAGCGCGCCGCCCATCCACGTGCCGAGCCGGTGCACGGTGCGCAGCCCGAGGTGATCGAGCAGCGCCGTCGCGAGCTTGCCGTCGTGCCCGAAGCCGTGCTCGCGCTGCGGCGCGCGGCTCCACTGCGACAGGCCGCGGCCGATCGTGTCGGGGCAGATCACGCGATAGCGCTGCGCGAGGTGCGCGGCGATGTCGTCCATGTCGCGGCCGGTGCGCGCGAGGCCGTGCCAGGCGATCACCGTCTCCGCGTGGCCCGCGCCCCATTCGATGTAGTGCAGTTCGGTGTCGTGGACGCGGGCGTCGTTCGAGGTCGGGATCATCGCTTGCTCACTGGGTCGGCCAAGCGACGACGATAGCGCAGTCGCGTCGATCACACGCCGGTGCGCCGTTACCATCGGCACCGTTTCTCCAAGCGCGCAGGTGATGCCATGTCCACGTTCGAGTTCTCCCCGCTGCCCGTGCCCGCCTCCATCGGCGGCGAGTCGCCGTTCTGGCATCCGCGCGAGCAGGCGCTGTACTGGGTCGACATCCCGGGCCACAAGCTCAACCGCTTCGCGATCGCGACGGAAAAGCATGACCAGTGGTCCTTCCCGACCGACGTCTGCAGCATCGCGCCGCGCCCCGACGGCGGCGTGCTGATGGCGCGGCGCGACGGCCTGTTCCACGTCGACACGCAGACCGGCGAGAGCGAGCGCATCCTCGCGGCGCCGTACGACTCGCGCCAGCTGCGCTTCAACGACGGCAAGGCCGACCCGCAGGGCCGCTTCTGGGTCGGCACGATCCATGACGAGCGGCTGCCGCGCGGCTCGCTGTATTGCCTGACGCCGCACAGCCTCGACCGCATCCTCGACGACGTGGCCAACAGCAACGGCCTCGCGTGGAGCCCCGACGGCAGCACGATGTACTGGACCGACACCAAGCTCAGCACCGTGTTCGCGTTCGACTTCGATCCGCCGGGCGGCAACCTGTCGCGCCGCCGCGTGTTCGCGAGCTTCCCGCCCAAGCAGGACGGCCAGGCGCTCGAGACCTACGGCGGCCGCCCCGACGGCGGCGCCGTCGACAGCGAAGGCTGCTACTGGGCGGCCTGCTTCGAAGGGCAACGCCTGGCGCGCTTCGCGCCCGACGGCACGCTGCTGCAATCGGTGCCGCTGCCGGTGCGTTGTCCGACGATGCCCTGCTTCGGCGGCGACGACCTGCGCACGCTGTACGTGACGACGTCGCGCGAGAAGCGGCCCGACGCCGAACTCGCGGCGCAGCCGTGGGCCGGCCAGGTGCTGCAATGCCGCGTCGACGTGCCGGGCCTGCCGACCAACTTCGCCGACGTCTGAGCCCGCGCCGGCGCGGCCTTGCCGTAGGGTGCGGTCAGCCGCGGCGACGCCGCGCCGCGGCGGCCACCGCCAGCAGGCCCAGCGCCATCAGGCCATAGGGGCTCGGCTCGGGCACGCTGCTCACCCCGGTGACCGTGCGCGTGAACGAGCAACCTTCGACGCTGCCGCCGCCGCAGGTCTCGGCGAGCTGCTGCGTCGCAATGATCGGGTCGCCGTTGGCATCGAGGCCTCGGTACTCGATGACCAACCCGGACCCGTAGAAGGTGTAGGTGCCCGCCGGTGCCGCGCCGCCCACGGGATCGAACTCGCCGAAGACGTAGCTGTAGGAATCGCCGGGCTGCAGGTCGAAGCTCTGCAGGAAGTTGACCGACGGTTCGCCGGGCGTGCTGGCGGTGTGGAAGTTGAACGCGTAGGCCCCCGGGCTGCAGACGTTCGTGAACGTTCCGCTGCACAGGAAGTAGGTGTTCAGGATGGCGTTGTCGACCTCCGCGAAAGGCACCGTGTGGGAGTTGCCGTCCGTGTCGGTATAGCTGCCATCGGGAACCGTGCTGAGGTCGAGGCCGGTGAGCGGGTCGTTGCTGAAATCGAGCGGGGCGGAGTTCGGATCGAGCGTGAATGTCACCGCGACGGTGATGGCCTGGTTGCCCGCGACGGTGCCGGTGGGCTGATCGAAGGTCAGCGTCCCGAAGGGCTGGTCGGCCAGCGCGGCGCCGGAAAACACCAGGGCAGCGCCGAGCAGCCCGAACTTGTTCCATGTCGACATCTGAATACCTCCATACGTAAATTTTTGCATCCGGGCCATGTTGCCAAAGGCGACTGTCGAGCGGTATGGCAAATCGCCGCGTCCCCCTTGTTTGAAGTGCACCCCAACGGCACATTGCATCGCCCACGTCGAATCCATTGCGACTGCCGAGCTCGACGCGGAGCCTCGCGCGTGGTCGAACTACACTGCGGCACCGAGCGGCGTGCGGCGCCGTTGCCTGTCCGTGGCGTCACGTTCGAGCAACAAACCCGCAGGGTCGCGCGCGCAGACTGCGGCGGCGCGATGCGGCCGGCCGCACAACGACATTCACGGAGTAGACGATGCGTTTGAAGACCTGGGCCGCCCTCGCGGCCGCGATCACCTTGCCGCTGCTGAGCGGGTGCGGCAACGACAACGCCCAGGAGGGCGAGGTGCGCGTCATCAACGCGACGACCGAGTACGCCAGCCTCGACCTCTACACGCAGAACAGCGACGGCAGCAACAACCTGGTCGTCTCCGGCACGTCCGCCGGCGCCGCCAGCGCCTACACCGGCGTCGATCGCGGCTCGTACACCTTCGACATCAAGAGCAGCACGGGTGCCGGCACCGCGGCGACCACCACCGGCACCGTCACGAAGACCGATCACTTCTCGATCGTCACCTACCTGACCGGCGGCAAGGCATCGGCCACGTTCCTCACCGACGAGGAGGCGAACCCGGCCTCCGGCAACGCCAAGCTGCGCATCTTCAACGCCGCCACCGGCGAAGCGCCCAGCGTCGATGTCTACCTGTCGACCAACGCCTGCGACGCGCTGACCGTCACCGACACCCCGTTCGCATCCGCCGTCACGGGCCTGCAGACCGCCTACAGCCAGCTGACCGCCAACGCCTCGGTCACGCCGTGGAACGTGTGCGTGTTCGCCACCGGCGACACGACGACGCTGTTGCTGGACATCCCCGCGCTCACGCTGAAGAACCAGGAAATCGCGACGCTGATCCTCACGCATACCAGCGGCGGCGTGCTGCTCAACGGCGCGGTACTCGACCAGCAGGGCGCAATGACGCCGTACACGAGCACGCTCGCGCGCGTTCGCGTCGCGGCCGACGCCACCGTCGGCAGCACCGGCGGACTGGTCACCGTCACGATCAACGGCAGCGAGGTGAGCTCGCAAGCCGCTTCGCCGTCGGTGGGCAGCTACGTGACGATTCCCAGCGGCACGTTGACGACCTCGATCACGGTCGACGGCGTCACCACGAATGGCGTCACGCTGCCATCGGCCAACGCGGGCAGCGACTACACGCTGCTGGTCACCGGCAGCCAGAGCAACCCGGCTGCCACGCTGATCACGGACGACAACACGCCGTCGACCAGCACCACGCAGGCGGTCAAGGCGCGTGTCATCAACGGCGTCAACGGCGGCAGCGGCACCGTGTCGGCCACGATCGACAGCAAGACGCTCGGCAACGCCGCGTTCGGCGCGGCGACGACCTACGTGCCGCTGGTCACCACCACCGGCACGTCCACCGTGCTGCCCACCTCGGTCGTGACCACGCCTGCCACGCTCGTGAACCAGTCGTTCACGGCCGGCGAGGTGTACACGGTGTTCATCTGGGGCAATGCGAGCGCGCCCGTGCTGACGGTCTCGTCCGACCGCTGACGCCCCGCCCGTCCACGCAGCGAGGTCCGCCATGCCCCACATCCGCCTCGAGCCCGCAGACGCGGCCGGCATCGCCACGCTGCGCATCTCCAACCCCGGCAAGCTGAACGCGCTGAACCTCGCGATGTGGCGCGAGCTGCGCGCGGTGTTCGACGCCGTGCAGCATGCCGAGGCGCCTCCGCGCGTGATCGTGGTGCGCGGCGCCGATCGCCAGTTCGTCGCCGGCGCGGACATCGAGGAGTTCCCGCAGTTCCGCTTCGAGCCCGAGTCGCTGGCGGCGTACCACGACGACGTCGTCGCCCCGGCGCTGCACGCGATGCTCGACTGCGACGTGCCGCTGGTCGCGCACATCGAGGGCGCGTGCGTCGGCGGCGGGCTCGAGATCGCCGCCTGCTGCGACCTGCGGCTGTGCGAGCCCGAGAGCCGCTTCGGCGTGCCGATCGCGCGGCTCGGCTTCCCGATGGCGCCGGCCGAGGTCGAGATCGTCTCGCACATCGTCGGCCAGACGCTGCTGCGCGAGCTGCTGATCGAGGCGCGGCTGATGGGCGCGGCCGAGGCGCATGCGCGCGGCATCGTCACGCGGGTGGTCGGCGCCGACCAGCTCGAGGCCGAGGTCGCGCGCGTGGCGGCGCACATCGCCGGCCTGTCGCCGCAGGCGATGCGGCTGAACAAGCGCGTGCTTCGTGCCTTCGCCCGGCCGTCGTTCAGCGAGCCCGCCGATCGCGCGGCGCACTACGCGTACGCCGATTCGGACGAGCACCGCGAAGGCCTGGCCGCGTTCATCGAAAAGAGACCCGCGAAGTTCTGAGCGGCACAATCGCGTCTGGCGGCCCTGGGCCGTAACCTGCATCGACGAGACATGTCCGACAACGCGAACCTCTACGCCCGTCTGCGCGCGCACTTCCCCGACCGCCTCGACGACGTCGCGATCGAGACCGCCGACGCGCCAGGCAGCCCCGACGGCCATCCGTTCACGCCGCTGCACTACACGTGGCGCGACCTCGAGCGCGGCAGCGCGCGCATCGCCAACCTGCTTGCCGACCTCGCGCTGCCCGCCGGCGCGCACGTGCTGGTGCACGCGGACAAGTCGGTCGAGGCCGTGATGCTCTACCTGGCCACGCTGCGCGCCGGACTGGTCTACGTGCCGCTGAACAGCGCCTACCAGGCGAGCGAGGTCGCATACTTCATCGACAACGCGCAGCCGGCGCTGGTCGTCTGCGCGCCGCGCAACTTCCCCTGGATCAGCCGTCTCGCATTCGCGCGCGGCACGCGCAGGGTGCTCACGCTGGGCGACGACCGCAGCGGCAGCCTGCTCGATCGCGCCGCGCAGATGGGCGACGAGTTCGACACGGTGGGGCGCGCCGCTGGCGACGTCGCCGCCATCATCTACACCAGCGGCACCACGGGCCGCAGCAAGGGCGCGCAGCTGACGCACGGCAACCTGTTCGCCAACGCGGACGTGCTGCACTCGTTCTGGGGTTGGCGCGAAGGCGCCGACAGGGACGTGCTGATCCACGCGCTGCCGATCTTCCACATCCACGGCCTGTTCGTGGCGCTGCACGGCGCGCTGCGCGCCGGCGCGCGCACGATCTGGTTCCATCACTTCGATCCGCTCGCGACGATCGCGCGCCTGCCCGACGCCAGCCTGTTCATGGGCGTGCCGACGCTGTACGTGCGCATGCTCGCCCAGCCGGCGCTCACCGCGCAGGCGTGCAGGACGATGCGGCTGTTCGTCAGCGGATCGGCGCCGCTGCTCGCCGCCACCTTCGCCGCCTGGCGCGAACGCACCGGCCACACGATCCTCGAGCGCTACGGCATGAGCGAGACGGCGATGATCGCGTCCAACCCGTACCGCCCCGAGAGCGCGCGCCTGCCCGGCACCGTCGGCCGCGCGCTGCCCGGCGTGCAGGTGCGCGTGCACGACGACCAGGGCCGCGCCTGCGCGACCGGCGAGATCGGCGGCATCGAGGTCAGGGGGCCGAGCATCTTCGCGGGCTACTGGCAGATGCCGGAGAAGACGCGCGAGGAGTTCACAGCCGACGGCTGGTTCCGCACCGGGGACGTCGGGCACCTCGACGCCCACGGCGTGCTGACCCTCATCGGCCGCAGCAAGGACCTGATCATCAGCGGCGGCTTCAACGTCTACCCGGCCGAGATCGAAGGCCGCATCAACGCCCTCGCGGGCGTCGCCGAATCGGCGGTCGTCGGCGTACCGCATCCCGACTTCGGCGAGGCAGTCGTCGCGGTGGTGGTGGCGCGCCCGGGCGCCGCGCCCGTGCCGGCGGCCGTCATCGCGCAGCTGCGCGCCACCATCGCGCACTTCAAGGTGCCCAAGCACGTGCGCGTGGTCGACGCGCTGCCGCGCAACGCGATGGGCAAGGTGCAGAAGAAGCTGCTGCGCGAAGAGCTCGCGACGTTGTTCACGTGATGCAAGCCCTGGCGCCCGGCCGTCGCGCCACCCCCTGCCCGCGCCGCGGCGACGCGTTCGCGTGCGGCGTCGACGCCGGCCGCGGGACGCCGTGCTTGTGCGTGTCGCTCGCGAACAATCCGGAGCGCGCCGCATGACGTCGTCGCTGCAGCAGGTCACCGCCATCACGCTCGATCTCGACGACACGCTGTGGCCCGTGCGCCCGACGCTGGTCGCCGCCGAGAAGGTGCTGGCCGAATGGCTGCGGGCGAACGCGCCGGCCACGGCGCAGGGCACGCCGCCGCCGGCGATGCTCGCGCTGCGCGCCCAGGTCGCCGCCGACCATCCGCAGTGGGCGCACGACCTCAGCGCGATCCGGCTCGAGACGATCCGCCGAGCGCTGGCCATGCACGGCGACGATCCGGCGCTGGCCGAGGTCGCGTTCGACGTCTTCTTCCACGCGCGCCACGCCGTCACGCTGTACGACGACGTGCTGCCCGGACTCGCCCGCCTGGCCGCGCGCTTCCGGCTCGTGGCGGTCAGCAACGGCAACGCCGAAGTGCATCGCGTCGGCCTCGATCGCTACTTCGCGGGGTCGGTGTCGGCGCGGCTGCACGGCGTGGCCAAGCCGGATCCGTCGATCTTCCGCGCGGCCTGCGCCGCCGCCGGCGCCGCGCCGCACCAGGTGCTGCACCTGGGCGACGACCTCGACGCCGACGTTGACGGCGCTCTCGCCGCCGGACTGCACGCCGGCTGGATCTGCCGGCCCGACGGCGCGCACGCGAACGCGGCGCCGCGCGCGGGCGCGCACCGGTTCGCCGATCTGCTGGACGTGGCGGCGGCGCTCGGCGCCTGAAACGACACAGCCGGCACGCGGCCGGCTGTCGTTCGTGAGTGCGCCGCGTCCTACTGCTGCTGCGGCGCCTGGCCGTTGTCGCCCTGCGGCGGCTGCGTCGGCGGACTGTTGGATACGTGCGGCCCCATCGGAACGCCCGGCTGGCCTTGCTGGTAGACGGAACGTCCGACGGGCTGCTGCCCGCCGTTGCGTCCGGGCATGGCGCCGGGGAATCCGCCGCGCGCGGGGAACGGCGGCTGCGCGACGTGCACCGCGTTATCGCGCTGCGGCGAGGCCTGCTGCAGTTGCGCGGGATCGGGCTGCGACACCGCAGGCACCAGCGTGCCCGTCTCGGCGCTGGCCGGCTCGGGCAGTTGCAGCGTGAACGATGTCGGGCCGCCCGGCGGCCCGAACTCGGCGCCACGTTTGCTCACCGACAGCAACGCCGTGTTGCCATCGATGGTGGCGCCGACGTGCCACGCGTGCGCCGGCTGGTTGTCGATCGAGATGACGGCGAAGCCGCCTTGCACGGTGCCGTTGGGCGGCGCGATGACGCCCACCAGTTGATAGCGCGAGCTCTCGGGCGGCGCCACCGGGGTGGCCACCGTCGGCACGACGACGGCGCCGAACAGGCGTTCCATCGGCCCATTGGCCGTCCCCCCGCCCTGCGGCGACTGTGCCCCGAGGGGGACGGCGCGCGGCGCGGCGAAGACCTTGATTCCCCAGAACGCGGCGCTTGCCGCCACCAGGGCCCAGATGAAAAAGCCAGTCCAGCGGGAACTCATGCGCGGATTATGATTCAAGACCTGCTGGACACCGGCCCTTTGGAATCTTTCATGAATCAAGCCCTCATCGCACGGCGCTCCTCGCGCGGCTTCACGCTGCTCGAGCTGATGGTCGTGATCGTCATCATCGGCGTGCTGGCCGCGCTGATCGCGCCGAAGGTGCTGGAGAAAGTCGGCACCGCCAAGGTCACCGCCGCCCAGTCCGACATCAGCACGCTGATGAACGCGCTCAAGATGTACAAGCTCGACAACGGCCGCTATCCCAGCCAGGACCAGGGCCTCGAGGCGCTGGTCTCCAAGCCCACCGCCGGCAGCATTCCGGGCAACTGGAAGGGCTATCTCGACAAGCTGCCCAGCGATCCGTGGCACAACCCCTATCAGTACGCCAACCCGGGCGTGCACGGAGAAGTCGATGTGTTCAGCTTTGGTGCCGACGGGCAGCCCGGCGGTGAAGGTGACGACGCGGACATCGGCTCCTGGCAGTAAGCCACGAAGCGCGGCCGCCGGCTTCACGTTGCTGGAGCTGATGGTCGTCGTGCTGATCGTGGCCGTCGCCACGGGACTGACCGTGGTGACGCTGCGCGATCGCTCGCAGAGCAAGCTCGAGGAAGAAGGCGCGCGCCTGTCCGCGCTGCTCGAGACCGCCCGCACGCAGTCGCGCATCGTCGGCACCGACGTGCGCTGGGCACCGCTGACCACCGGCGGCTTCGAGTTCATCGGCCTGCCGGCGCAGGCCGCCAAGGAACTGCCATCGCACTGGCTCGACAGCGACACCACCGCCACCATCGTCGGTGCGCCGCAGCTGCTGCTCGG
>CAIMXF010000583.1 GCA_903845345.1 uncultured beta proteobacterium | reverse complement strand
GGCTACACGAAGGCCGTCGGCGACGCGTGCAAGGCGCTGGGCATCGCGCTGCTGCCGGGCGTGTCCACGGGCAGCGAGATCATGATGGCGGCCGACGACGGCTTCACGTTCCTGAAGCTGTTCCCGGCGACGGCGGTCGGCGGCATTCCGCTGCTGAAGGCGTTCTCCGGCCCGTTCGCCGATGTCGCGTTCTGCCCGACGGGCGGCGTGACGGCCGAGACGGCGTCGCAGTTCCTCGCGCTGCCCAACGTCAAGGTGGTCGGCGGCTCGTGGCTCACGCCGGCCGACGCGATGAAGAGCGGCGACTGGGCGCGGATCACCGAGCTGGCGAAGGCGGCGTCGGCCATCAAGGCCTGAGCGTCACTTCGCGGTGGCGTCGCGCCGCCGCTGCTCCACCGTCTGCATCGCCTGCGCCAGCGCATCCGCCTGGGGCTGTCGATCGAGCGACGCGTCGGCCTCGAGACCCAGCACGACACCCGTGCGATCCGCCGCGTCGCGGTTCTGGCTCAGCTTGAACTTGCCCTCGACGCGCGTCACCTCGATCTCGATGCCGACGATGGCCTTGAGCATCGCGTCGAGGTAGTCAGGCGGCGCATCGGCCACGTGCCAGGGCACCGGACGACCGGCCTCGTGGCGTTCGGTCAGTCGCGTGACGAGTGCGTGCAGCCACTGCGGATCCTGCGTCGCGCGCAGCGTGCCGTGCACCTGCACCATCGCGTAGTTCCAGGTCGGGACGGCCTTGCCGTGCTGGAACTTGCTCGGGTACCAGCTCGGCGAGACGTAGGCCTGCGGCCCGTGGAACACCAGCAGCACCGGCTGGCCGTCGGCCTCGCGCCAGAGCGGGTTGGCGCGCGCGACGTGGCCCGTCACCCGCCAGCCTTCGCCGATGCGTTCGACTTCCAGCGGCAGGATGTCGGCCGCCAGCTCGGCGCCGCCGCGGATCAGCGTGGCCAGCGGGAACTCGCGCATCAGCGCGAGCAGCGTCCGGGGATCGGCTTCGTTGAAATGCGCGGGCTGGTACATGGCAGGCTTGGCGGGAGAGGTCAGGCGGCGACGGTGTAGTTGAGCGCCAGGCGGCCGCCGTCGACATAGACGATCTCGCCGGTGACGTAGCTGGCCGCGTCGCTGAGCAGGAAGCCGACGACGTCGGCGATCTCCTCGGGGTCGCCCAGGCGCTTCATCGGCGTGCGGCCGAGGATGCGCTGGCGCGCCGCCTCGCTGGTGAGCACGGCGTCGCGCGCGAGGTCGGTGGCGATCGTGCCGGGCGCCACCGCGTTGACGCGCACGCCGTGGTCGACCAGCCCCAGCGACATCGCGCGCGTGAGCTGGTTGATGCCGCCCTTGCTGGCGTTGTAGCTGGCGATCGTGGCGATGGCCATCAGCCCGTTGACCGACGACATGTTGACGATCGCGCCGCGCTTGTTGGCCACCATGTGCCGGGCGACGGCCTGGCCGACGAGGAACGAGCCCTTCAGGTTGACGGCCATGACCGCATCCCAGTCCTCCTCGGTGACGTCGAGGAACTCGGCGGCGCGGAAGATGCCGGCGTTGTTCATGAGGCCGTCGATGCGGCCGAACTCGCTGATCGTGCTGGCCGTCGCGGCATCGACGTCCGCCTTGGACGCGACGTTGCAGCGGACGAAGCAGGCGTCCTGGCCAGCGGCGCGCAGCTCGGCGGCCAGCGCCTGGCCCGGCGCCTCGGCGACGTCCCACAGGGCGACGCGCGCGCCGTCGCGCGCGAGCCGGCGCGCGCAGGCGGCGCCGATGCCGTTGGACGCGCCGGTGATCACGACGACGCGGCCCGCGAGGCCGAAGGAAATGCTGCTGCTCATGGGAGGTTCCCGGGAATCGAAGGCAGGACAGGACGCTCGATGAGGACGCGCCGTTGCGGGCGTCCGGACGATGCCGTCACTATACGGCGCGAACGTCGCCGGACGGCGAACCGGCGCGTGCCGCGCGCGACGGACGATCCAGCCACGCGATCAGGCCGGCGGCGTTGAGCCCGGCATCGTCGCGCAGCAACGCGGCGATCTCGTCGCCCGGCAGCGCGACGCCGAAGGCGCGAGCGCCGTCGCCGTAGAGCGTCGTCAGCGCCGCGGTGATCGCGGCCAGTCGATCGGGCGCGTCGCGGTGCGCGAGCGCGGCCGCGACGGTCTCGTCGATCAGCGCGAGCAGCCGCTGGGCGCAATCGGCGACGCCCGTGATGCGGCTGTAGTGGGTGAGGAACATCTGCCGCGGCGACGTGGCCATCAGCCGGGCGATCGAGGCGCGCATGGCGGCCGGATCGAACTGCACGGGCGTGGTCGTCGGGAAGAGAAAGGCACGGCCGTCGACGTTGAACTCCGGATACGCCATGCCGAAGTTGTCGCCGGTGAACCAGCCGGCGCTGCGGGCGTCCCAGATGCAATGGTGGTGCAGCGCGTGGCCCGGCGTGTGCGCGAAGACCAGCGGGCGGCCGGCCAGCGCGATCGTTTCGCCGTCGGCGGTCGTGCGCACGCGCGCCGCGGGCACGGGCAGCAGCGTGCCGTACGCGCGCGCCATCTGCGCTGCGCCGTAGACGCCCAGCGCGCCTTGCCACAGCGCCGCCGGATCGACCATGTGGCGCGCGCCGCGCGGGTGCACGATCAGCTGGGCATCGGGCAGCGCCTGCATCAACTGGCCGACGCCGCCGGCATGATCCAGGTGGACGTGCGTGGCGATGACGAAGTCGACCGCCGACCGTTGCAGGCCCAGCGCCTCGAGCGCGGCCAGCAGCCGCGGCACGGCGAACGCGGTGCCGGTGTCGATGAAAGCGGCGCGATCGCCCTCGGCCACCAGGTAGGCGGCGTCGAAGCGGTCGCGATGGAAGCCGGTGTCGATGGCCCAGAGGCCGTCGCCCAGCGGTTCGACGAACGAGGGCAGCGCCGCGGACATCGCGCGTGCTCGCTGCCCGCCAGCCGTCAGGACGCGGCGCCGAGCGAGATGTACAGGCGGGCGACGTCCGGAGCCCCGTCGGTGCCCTGAACGGTGCGCAGCGTCTTGATGCCCGCCGCCTTGCCCTTGACCGACTGGAGCTGCGCCACGCCCAGGCGCAGCTTGGCGTCTTCCGGACGCTTCAGGTTGTCCTTGGCGATGCCTTGCTGGATCAGGTCGATGCCTTCGTCGTACTGGCCCAGCGACGCGTATTCGGTGCCGATGGCCACGAGATCGTCGCCGGTCTTCTCGGCCTTGGCGTCGGCCGTGCGCTTGGCCAGCGAGGCCTTCGAATCGACGACGTTCTTGTTGACCAGGTCGCGCAGGCGCTGCTGGCGCGCGGCTTCCGCGCCGGTGCCGAGCACGCCGGCGGCGTAGCCCTTGTCGACCACGGTCTTGGCTTCGGCGGGCAGGCCGGCCTGCAGCAGCAGCTGCGCCATCTCCATGTAGTCGGCGGCGGACGTCACGTTGCCGGCGGCCAGGCGCAGGCGCAGGATGTCCAGCGAGAAGCGCGACGAGAAGCCCGGCTTGCCGGCGATGTCGGACAGGTAGATGCCCACGTACTGCTTGTTGGCCGGGTAGTACGTGACCAACTGCTCCTTGACCTGCAGGTCGCCGGCCTTGTTGCCGGTGTGGCGGTAGGCGTCGGCCAGGCGCAGCAGGTCGTCTTCCTCGGGGCGGCGGCCGGCGGCGACGGCGGCCTGCACCTTCGCCGCGTTGTCGCGCGCGATCTGGCCGTAGTCGCCGCTGGAGCCTTGCACGTAGTCCTGGATCTGGCGCAGGCCGGCGCTGTTGTCGCCGTCGGCCTTGGCCTTCTCGACCCATTGCATCGCCTTGGCGTTGTTGTGCTGCTGCGCGTAGATGCCGGCGATGGTCTCGGCCAGCGTGCCGGCTTCGTTGCCCGGCACCTTGCCGGTCGCGAACGCGGCTTCGAGCTGCTGCGCCGCCGCGCCGTTGTCGCCCATGCGCTGGTACGCGGCGCCGCGGATGCGCGCGAGCATGTAGGTGTCGTCCGGACCCGAGCCGGTGACGCCGTTGAGCTTGGCGATGGCTTCCTTGGCCTTGCCGGCGCGCACGAGGTCGCTGGCGTCCTTGAGCGGCTTGGCCACGGCTGCGGACACGGCGTAGGCGGCCGGGAGTTGCAGGAGGCCGGCGGCCAGCAGCATGGCGGCCAGGAGACGGTTGGTCTTCATGGGTTTTGCAAACCTGTAGGTGACACTCTGAATGGGAGAAGGCGCACTGCGAGCAGTGCGCCTTCCGAGACGGTACGTCCTTCGATCAGCGCGTGAACTGTTCGTTCCCGACGATGCCGATCTTGGTGACGCCCAGGCGTTGCGCCTCGGCCATCACTTCGGCCACGTACTTGTACGGGGCCAGCTTGTTCGGGATCAGGTGGACTTCGGGCTGATCGGGCAGCTGCGTGATGCGGTACAGATGGGCTTCCAGGTCGGCCCGGTCCTTGATGACCTCGTTGTTCCAGCCGATCTGGCCGTCGAAGTCGACCACGATCTCGACCACGACCGG
>CAIMXF010000582.1 GCA_903845345.1 uncultured beta proteobacterium | reverse complement strand
GCCTGCGGCCTGGCCCAGGTGATGGACGAGCGCCGCTACAGCGAGATCATCGTCACCCGCGTCACCGTGCCGGTGGGCGAGGACATCGGCTTCCTGCCCGGCACCGAGGAAGAGAAGATGGGCCCGTGGATGGGCGCGCTCGACGACAACCTCGAGGTGCTGTCCAAGGGCGACGGCGGCGCCGGCGAATGGGGCCGCGCGGCGACGCAGGACCTGGTTCGCTCGAAGATCAAGGTCAAGAGCCTGAACTTCATGCGCGGCCGCACCTTCCTCAACAAGTTCGTGATCATCGACGAGGCGCAGAACCTCACGCCCAAGCAGATGAAGACGCTGATCACGCGCGCGGGCCCGGGCACCAAGATCATCTGTCTCGGCAACCTGGCGCAGATCGACACGCCCTACCTCACCGAAGGCAGCTCCGGCCTGACCTACGCGGTGGACCGCTTCAAGGGCTGGCCGCACGGCGGGCACATCACGCTGGCGCGCGGCGAGCGCTCGCGCCTGGCCGATTTCGCGTCGGACGCGTTGTAGGCCGTCGGCCTGCGCCGACGAAAGGGTCGCCGCGGCGGCCCTTTTCCTTTCTTGCGGCGCGCAGCGCGATCGCTTATTTCCTCAGCCAGTCGAAGAACGCCTGCGAGCTGGCGTCGCGGCCCAGGAAGTCCTTGACGACCTGCTGCGGCGGCTTCTGCGCGCCCTCGGCCAGCACCGAGTTGCGCAAGCGCGCGCCGACCTTGGGGTCGAGCTTGTCGGCGGCGAACGCGGTACGCATGTCGGCGGCGACGGACTGGCTCCACAGGTAGCCGTAGTACCCGGCACCGTATCCGCCGGCGATGTGGGCGAAGCCGCTCGGGAAGGTCGTGCCCGGCACGTAGCCCAGCGACGTCGCGGCCTCCATCTTCTCCCACGTGTCCATCGGATCGGGCGCGGCCGGGCCGTGCAGCGCGAGGTCGTAGGCCGCGTAGAGCTGCTGGCGGGCGACCTGCATGCCCTTGCCGAAGTCGCGCGCCGCGCGCGCCTTGTCGACCAGGTCGTCGGGCACCGGCTTGCAGGCCGGGCAGACTTCCTGGAAGACCTTGAGCACCTTCTTGTCGTAGACCCAGTCTTCCAGCATCTCGGACGGCGCCTCGGCGAAGTCCTGCACGACGTTCTCGCCGGCGTCGCTCGCGTAGCGGGTGGCCGACAGGTTGTTGCGCAGCGTGTGGCCGAACTCGTGCATCAGCGTCTCGAGCTCGGGCAGCGTCAGGCCGCGCCTGTCGAAGTTCACGACGAGCGCCGACTGTGCCTGGCGCGGCACGCTGGTGGCGCTGTTGCGATAGTTCCAGGTGGCCGCATGGTTGTACTTGCCGTCGCGCGGATACGGGTCGACGAACAGCGTGGCGATCTTCCTGCCGCTGGCGACGTCGGTGACGGCCCAGGCCTGCACCTCGGGCGCCCAGACGTTGGCGTCGGCGACCTTGTCGTAGCGGATGCCGAACATCTTCTCGGCCACGCGCATCACGAAGCGCAGGCTCTCCTGCGGCGGGAAATACGGGCGGAACGCCTCGTCGTCGACCGCGAAACGCTCGTGCAGCAGGCGCGCGGAATAGAACATGGTGTCCCAGCGCTGCAGCTTCGTGGCCTCCAGCGTCTGGCCCAGGTGCCGCGCCTTGGCCTGGCGCAGCTCGACGACGTCGCGCTGGTCCTCGTCGACGACCGCGGCGCGCACGTCCTCGAGGAACTTCGTGGCGCGCGCGGGCGTCTCGACCATGCGACGGCGCAGCACGAACTCGTCGTAGCTCGCGAAGCCGAACAGCCTGGCCTGCTCCAGGCGCAACTGCTCGATCTGCGCGAGCACCTTCAGGTTGTCCGGGCCGCCTTCGTTGACCTTGGCGCGCCACAGGCGCTCTCGCGCGCCGGCGTCCTCGGCGGTCTGCATCGCGGTGACGTACGCCGGGCCGTCGATGGGCAGCGTCACCTTGTTGTCGGCGTCGCGCGGCTGGTCCTTCCAGACCGACTCGGGCACGCCCTTGAGTTCGGCCTCGGTGAACGCGACCCGCACGCGGGCGTCGCGGATGTCGCGGTCGAACTGCTGGCCCAGCGTGCCGAGCTTGTCGGCGATGGCCCTGGCGCGGGCCTGCTTGTCCCTGGGCAGCGCGACGCCGGAGTCCTCGAAGCCTTCGAGGGCGCGCTGCGCCGCGCGCCTGTCGACCGGATCCTTCAGCAGCGAGGCCGTCTGCTTCGCGCCCTGGTACACGAGCTCGTTCATGCCGAGCGCGGTCTGGAAAGCGCTCCAGCGCTGCTCGCACTTCTCGGCCTCGGTGCGCACGTCGGCGTTCGGGTGGACGTTCTGCAGGAAGATCAGCGCGCCGCTCTGGTCTTCCTCCCAGTCGTACAGCGCCTCCCAGCCCTTGAGCCAGTCGGCGCCGGCCTTGCGCTTCTCGAGTTCCTTGACGCGCAGCATCGCGCCCTCGAGGCCGGTGGTGCAGGCCGAGGCCACCTGCGGGCCGTGGTCGAACCTGGGGAACGGGAGATCCGCGATCGGGTTCTCGACCACCGGCTTGACCGGAATCGGCTTCGGGTGGGCCGGCGCGCGCTTGCGGGGGGCCGCCTCGGCGGACGTCGCCGCGAGGGCCAGGGCGCCCGCCAGCATCAGCACGGCGGCTTTCACGTTCGATCTCTTCATCGGCTCTCCGGAATCGGGAAACGCAGCTCGACAGGAGGCTCGTGGCGCCTTGTCGAGCGGCCGCGCGATTGTCGTTGCGTGTAGACGGAAATTCCGGACACGTTGTGACGAGTTGCAGGTTTACCGACCGGAAACGTTCTCGGGTGGCCCCCCGACCTGCACGTAACCGCATGCAAGTCTTTGTATTTGCTCAGGTTTTACCCGGCACCCTGATTGACCCGAAAAGCTGGCATCCTGTATGCTAGCCCTGTGCGAATTATCAAGAACCGTCGAGGCGCCACGGCTTCCCAGCCGTCCCGCAGCCTCCCCCGATTCGTTGGGCTCCTGATGATGTCGGCCGCGCTTGCAGCGCCGCTCGGCACGGCGCTGGCCGCGCCGCAGTCCGTTCGCCAGCCCGCGATGCGCCCGGTCGACGACCAGGGCCTGCTCGATTCGATGGCCAGCTCGGTCGCGAGCAAGAGCTCGCAGCTGATCACCACCGTCCGCGACGGCACGTCCAACCTGGTCGACTCGGCCATGAACTTCCTGGGCGTGCGCTACAAGCTGGGCGGCAACACTGCCGAGACCGGCTTCGACTGCTCCGGCTTCACCCGCTACGTCTTCGAGAACAGCCTCGGCCGCGTGCTGCCGCACCGCGCCGACGAGCAGGCCAACGCGCCCGAGCTCGCCAAGGTCGACAAGAAGGACCTGAAGCCGGGCGACCTCGTGTTCTTCGACACCATGCGCCGCACGTTCTCGCACGTGGGCATCTATCTGGGCGACGGCAAGTTCATCCACTCGCCGCGCACCGGCGAGTCCGTGCGCATCGAGGACATCAACATCTCGTACTGGGCCAGGCACTTCACGGGCGCGCGCCGCGTGCCCGAGCTGGCCGACACGAACGGCGGCGCCAGCACGTCGATGCTCGCGTCGCTGAAGGCGCGGTTCTCGGGCCAGGGCGGGCTGGAAAAGCCGGTCGTCACGCCGGCAGCCGCCGGTGCCGCGCCGACGGCCCAGCTCGCATCCCTGAACCCGTCCGGCCTGCGCCTGGGCAGCACGCTGCCGTCGGCCGCGCCTTCCGCGCTGGGCCCGACGCACGCGCCGTTCGCGCGCGAGATGGCCGACCGCTGAACCTCGCCCGACGCGCGTCATGCAGCCCGCGCCACGCGGGCAGTGTCGCGTCTGCCAAACGCCGATAGCCCGACCGGCGCCTTGCCGCTGGCGGGCGGGCACAATCTCCCCATGGGCAAGACCTTCGCAATCACCGACCTGCGGCGCGGCCTCGCGCCGGCAGGCGTGGGTGCGCCCGCGAGCGACCTGCGGCCGGGACAGGATCGCCTCGATGCGATGGCGCGCCCGTTGCGCGACCTGCGCATCTCGGTCACCGATCGATGCAACTTCCGCTGCAGCTATTGCATGCCCAAGGAAGTCTTCGACAGCCAGCACGTGTTCCTGCCGCAGTCGTCGCTGCTCAGCTTCGAGGAGATCACACGGCTGGCGCGCGTGTTCGCCCAGGCCGGCGTGCGCAAGCTGCGCCTGACCGGCGGCGAGCCGCTGCTGCGCAAGAACCTGGAGCGCCTCGTCGAGATGCTGGCCGCGCTGCGCACGCCCGCGGGCGGGCCGCTGGACCTCACCCTCACCTCCAACGGATCGCTGCTCGCGCGCAAGGCCGCGGTGCTCAAGGCCGCGGGCTTGAGGCGCGTGACGGTGAGCCTGGACGCGATCGACGACTCGGTGTTCCGGCACATGAACGACGTCGACTTCGCGGTGGAGGACGTGCTCGCGGGAATCGCGGCCGCGATCGCCGCCGGCTTCGCGCCGGTCAAGGTCAACATGGTCGTCAAGAAAGGCACGAACGACGACCAGATCGTGCCGCTGGCGCGCGCGCTGCACGCGCGCTTCGGCAACGCCGTCGTGCTGCGCTTCATCGAGTTCATGGACGTCGGCTCCACCAACGGCTGGCGCCTGGACGACGTGCTGCCCTCGCGCGACGTGCTCGCGCGCCTGCGCGAGATCGGCCCGCTCACGGCGCTGCCCGCGACGGTCGACGGCGAGACCGCGCGCCGCTGGCGCTTCGACGCCAACGGCCAGGAGATCGGCCTGGTGTCGAGCGTCACCGAGGCGTTCTGCGGCAGCTGCAACCGGGCCCGGCTGTCCACCGACGGCCAGCTGTACCTGTGCCTGTTCGCCAGCCACGGCCACGACCTGCGGGCGCTGGTGCGCGGCGGCGCCGACGACGCCGCGATCGCCGCGTCCATCGACCACCTCTGGGCCGGCCGCGACGACCGCTACTCCGCGCTGCGCACCGCCGCCACGCCGTTCGACGCCAAGGCGCACGGCGACGAGCGCCGCGTCGAGATGCACTACATCGGCGGCTGATGCCTGCGACGCCCGTCCGCGACGCCATCACCGGCTTGATCCTTGCCGGCGGCCGCGGGCAACGCCTGGGCGGCGTCGACAAGGGCCTGCAGCCGTGGCGCGGCCTGGCGCTGGTCGACCACGCGCTCGCGCGTCTCGCCCCGCAGGTGCGCGAGGTGATGATCAGCGCGAACCGCCACACGGCCGACTACGCGGCGCGCGCGACACGGGTGCTGGCCGATGCCTCCGACGACTTCCCCGGCCCGCTGGCGGGCATCCTGGCGGGTTTGCGGGCCGCTGCGACGCCCTGGCTGGCCGTCGTGCCCTGCGACTCGCCACGGCTGCCGCACGATCTCGTCGAACGCCTGGCGCGCGGCGTCGGCGATCGGCGAGGCGCGGTCGTCCAGCGCGAGCACGGCGACGGCGGCCGGCGCCTCGAGCCGGTGTGCTGCCTGGTGTCGACCACGCTGGCCGACGACCTCGCGCGCTACCTGGCCGATGGCGGCCGCAAGGTCGAGGGCTGGGTGTCGCGCCATGCGGCGCCGGTGCTGTTCGACCGCGCGGACGACGCGTCCGCGTTCGCCAACATCAACACGCCGGCCGATCTGGAAGGCTAGGCCGGCGCGTTGCCGCCGAGGACGGACTGCACGCCCTTGTTGGCCAGCATGTCCGCGCGCTCGTTGCCCGGGTCGCCCGCGTGGCCCTTGACCCAGTGCCACTTGACGTCGTGCGCGTTGGCCAGCGCCTCGAGCTGCTGCCACAGCTCGACGTTCTTGACCGGCTTGCCGTCGGCCGTCTTCCAGCCGCGCTTCTTCCAGCCGTGGATCCAGGTCATGATGCCGTTGCGCACGTATTCGCTGTCGGTGTAGATCGCCACCGAGCAGCGCCGCGTGAGCACCGACAGCCCCTTGATGACCGCGGTGAGCTCCATGCGGTTGTTGGTGGTCTGCGGCGCGCCGCCGAACAGCTCGCGCTCCTTGCCGCCGGCCGACAGCCAGCAGCCCCAGCCACCCGGCCCGGGGTTGCCCTTGCAGGCGCCGTCGGTGTAGATCGTCACTTCGGTCGTCGAAACTTCTGTCATGCCGGCATCGTACCCGCGAGTGGCCGGGTCAGAGTCCCGCGGCACCACGCAACGTCGATCCAATCCCGTCGCCATTCGCCGCATCCTGGCCGCACGCCTGGCAAGCGCCGCGCTCGTCGCCGGCCCGCTCGCCTTCGCCGTCGACAAGAGCGTGCCGGTCGGCGACGCGCCGGCGAGCGTGTGCCTCTACGGCGCTTGCCAGGCGCAGGCCTCCATCGGCTGGACGGAGCGCGAAATGCTCGACGGGGTGAAGCGGTACACGGCACTCGACTCCGACGCCGGCACGACGTGAAGATCACCGCCGCCGATTGATCGTCGCCACCGCCGGCGACGCCGACGTCTTCACGCGATCCCGCTTGACGCGCCCGATCAGGTGCATGCCGCGCACGCGCTTGACCGCCACGAGGAAGTACACCGCGCCCAGCACCGGCCACCAGCGCTCGCCCACGCGCTCCATCCACTCGAAGCGGTCCAGCCACTTCTGCGAGCTCCACGGCGGGCGATAGCAGCCGAACTGGCCGACCTCGATGTCGAAGCTGAGCAGGCGCAGCCAGTCGCGCAGCCGCCAGTAGCCGATGAACTCGCCGGCGCTCGGCAGGAACAGCGTCTCGTCGGCCATGCGAAGGCTGTGGCCGGTACGGCCCAGGCGCTGGCGCATCGCCCACAGGCTCACCGGATTGAAGCCGACGATGACCAGCCGGCCTTCGGGCACCAGGCAGCGCGTGGCCTCGGCGAGCGCGAGGTGCGGGTCGGCGGCCATCTCCAGCGTGTGCGGCATCACGACCAGGTCGAGGCTGCTGGACGCGAACGGCAGCGCCTCGGCGCAGCAGTGCAGCCCGACGGGCACGTTCAGCGGCTGCGTGGAGATGCCCAGGTCGCGCGGCGGCGCGATCTCGATCGGTTCGGGGTTGACGAGGCTTTCGCTGGCGAGCCAGCGGTGCAGCATGCGGTTGGCGCGCAGCCCGTCGAGCGAGGGCAGGCCCATCTGCAGCGCGTGGTAGCCGAAGATGTCGAACACGGCCTCGTCGATGCGCTCCTGCTCCCACGCGAGCAGCACCTGGCCCGGCGGCGTCTTCAGCCACCCGCCCAACTCTATAATCGCAGCGCTTCGCTCCATGGATCTGATCGCCCTACCCGCCTTCGCCGACAACCTCATCTGGATGCTTCACGACGGCCACAGGGCCATCGTGGTGGATCCCGGGGCGGCGGCGCCTGTCAGGAACGCGTTGCGCGAGCGGGGTCTGCGGCTCGCGGCCATTCTAGTGACCCATCACCATCCCGATCACGTGGGCGGCCTCGCGGAGCTCGAGCCGCTCGTCGAGGGCGCGATCTTCGGCCCCGCGCACGAGGCGATGCCGGTCGCGGTGGCGAAGATGTCGCAGGGCATGGCGTTCGAGCTGCCGGGCGCGCACGTCGAGGTGCTGGACGTGCCGGGCCACACGGCCGGCCACATCGCCTACGTCCTGACCGCAACCCGCGAACCGGGCGGGGCGCCGTGGCTGTTCTGCGGCGACACGCTGTTCTCCGCCGGCTGCGGCCGGCTGTTCGAGGGAACTCCGGCGCAGATGCACGACTCACTCTCCAAGTTCGCCGCATTGCCGGGCGACACGCGCGTCTGCTGCGCACACGAATACACGCTCTCGAACCTGCGCTTCGCGCGCACGGTCGAGCCCCACAACACGGCCCTGGCCGAATACGAAACCCGCTGCAAGGCGCTGCGTGCCGAAGGCGCGTGGACGCTGCCCTCGACGATCGCCACCGAACGCGCCGTCAACCCGTTCCTGCGCGTGCGCGAACCCGAGGTGGTCGCGTCCGCGACGGCGCATGGCGCGGCGTCGACCGATCCCGTAGAAGTCCTGGCCGCCTTGCGCGAATGGAAGAACACGTCTTGAAGATCATCCCCCCGACGCGGCGCAAGCTCGTCAACGCGCTCCCCTTCGTCTTCGCGCTGACGCTCGCGGCCTGCTCGTCGATCGACCTGTCCGGGTCGCCTGCGACGCCCGCGTCCGCCACCACCGCCGCCGCGATGGCGCCGGCCGATGCGGCCTCCGCACCCGAGGCGAGCGCGTCCGCGCCGCAGGTGGCGTCGGCCGCGAGCGGCGCCGCCAGCGCGCCCGCCGAGGCGGCCTCCGGTGCCGAAGCCATGGACGCGGACGCCCCCGATGCCGACGCCGCCAAGACCGGTCCCGCGCCCGCCGTGCTGCCGCCGTACGACCCGCTGCAGCCCGAGACGCACGTCAACCTCGACGACAGCGCCGCGCGCTCCGACCTGTGGCACCGCGTGCGCGAGGGCTTCGCGATCCCCGACATGGACACGCCCGCCGTCAAGCAGTGGGAGCAGTGGTACTCGTCGCGGCCCGACTACGTCGCCCGCATGACCGCGCGCGGCTCGAAGTACCTGTACCACATCACCCAGGAGGTGGAGCGCCGCCACATGCCCACCGAGCTGGCGCTGCTGCCGTTCACCGAGAGCGCGTTCAACCCGCAGGCGATGTCGGTGGCCAAGGCCTCGGGCATGTGGCAGTTCGTGTCGGCCACCGGCAAGGACTTCGACCTCAAGCAGAACATCTTCCGCGACGACCGCCGCGACGTGCTCTCGTCCACGCGCGCCGCGCTCGACTACCTGCAGCGCCTGCACGACATGTTCGGCGACTGGCAGCTGGCGCTGGCCGCCTACAACTGCGGCCAGGGGACGGTGCAGCGCGCGATCAACCGCAACATCAAGCTCGGCCTGCCCACCGACTACGTCAACCTGCGCCTGCCGCAGGAGACCAGCGAGTACGTGCCCAAGCTGCAGGCGGTCAAGAACATCGTGATGCATCCGGAGGCCTACTCGCTGACGCTGCCGCCGGTGGGCAACCACCCGTACTTCCTCAGCGTGCCGATCGAGCGCGACATCGACGTCGACACCGCCGCCAGGCTGGCCAACGTGCCGATCGACGAGTTCCGCATGCTCAACCCGCAGCTGGACAAGCCGGTGATCCTCGCGGCCGGCACGCCGCAGGTGCTGCTGCCCTACGACAACGCCGACGACTTCGTGCGCGCGGTCAAGGCGCACGACGGCCCGCTGGCCACGTGGACGGTCTACGTCGTTGGCAAGACGATGCGCCCCGCCGAAGCCGCGAAGGCGGTGGGCATGAGCGAGGCCGAGCTGCGCGAGGTCAACCGCATCCCCGCGCGCATGCTCGTGAAGTCGGGCTCGACGCTGCTCGTGCCGCGCACGGCCCAGCACATCGCCGACGTGTCGGTGGCCATCGCCGACTCCGCCGCCATGACGCTGGCGCCCGACCTGCCGCCCACCCGGCGCGTGAACGTGCGCGTCGGCAAGGGCGGCGAGGCGGTGGCGTCGGTGGCCAGGCGCTGGCATGTGAGCGCCGGCGAGGTCGCGACCTGGAACCACCTCAAGGCGAACGGCAAGTTCGCCGGCGGCACCACGGCCGTGCTGTTCCTGCCGCGCTCGACCTCGCTGGCACGCGCGCCGGCGCACCCGGCCGCGACCCGCGTCGCCGCCAAGGCACCGCGCGGCAAGGTCGTCGACAAGGCACCCGTCATGAAGCGGCGCGTCGCGCAGACGGGCAACGCGCGCAGCGGCACGCATGTCGCGACGTCGAAGGCCGTGCGCAAGACCGTCGTGGCGCACAAGTCCGGCGGCGCGCCCGCGAAGCCGGTGGCCAAGACCAAGGTCGCGCAGCCTTGAGCCGCGCGACGACCTCCAGGGACTCACGATGACCACCACCGCCCTCGACACCTGGCACCACCTCGTGAAGACCGGCGACGCGTCCGGCCTGCGCGACCTGATCGCCGAGGATGCCGTGTTCCATTCGCCGGTGGTGCACGCGGCGCAACGCGGACGCCAGGTCACGGTGATGTACCTGTCGGCCGCGTTCCAGGTGTTCTTCAATCCGACCTTCCGCTACGTGCGCCAGATCGTGGGCCCGCACGACGCGATGCTGGAGTTCGAGACCGAGGTCGACGGCGTGCTCGTCAACGGCGTCGACATCGTCAAGTGGAACGAAGCGCAGGAGATCGTCGAGTTCAAGGTGATGCTGCGCCCGCTCAAGGGCGTCAACATCATCCACAAGAAGATGGGCGAGATGCTGCAGGCGGCGCAGGCGCCCAAGGCCTGAGCGCGCGCACCGCTTGACGCCGGCCCTGCCCCACGCGGTCGCGCGCCTGCGCACGGCCTGCATGGCCCACAGCCAGACGCGGCCGCGCCTCGATCGCGGCGAGTCGCGCAGGGAACGCTGTCCCGGCTGCCGCCTGATCCCCAGCCACTGCGCCTGCACGCTGCGCGCGAGCGTGCCCACGCGTGCGGGCGTGTGCCTGCTGATGGCCGAGTTCGAGCCGCTCAAGCCCAGCAACACGGGCTGGCTGGTCGCCGACGTCGTGCCCGACACCTTCGCCTTCGCGTGGTCGCGCACGCACGTCGATCAGTCGCTGCTCGCGCTGCTGGCCGACCCGCAGTGGCAGCCGGTCGTCGTGTTCCCGGGCGAGTTCGCGGCGCCCCGGCGCGTGGTCACCGACCTGCCGGCGCCGACGACCGACGAGGCGCGCCGACCGCTCTTCATCCTGCTGGACGGCACCTGGTCGGAAGCGCGCAAGGCGTTCCGAAAGAGCCCGTACCTCGACCGCTTTCCGGTGCTGAGCCTCGCACCGGAACAGCGCTCGCGCTACAAGCTGCGCCGCTCGTGGCACGAGCACCATTTCTGCACCGCCGAGGTGGCCGCGCTGTGCCTCGCGCTCGGCGGCGACGCGCACGCCGCGCACATGCTGGAGGCGTGGCTCGACGTGTTCAGCGACCGCTACCTGCGCGCGAGACAGAGCGTGGCGCCGGACGCCGGCGACGACCCGCATCGCCGGCTCGCCGCCCTGCGCGAGCTCAAAGCTGCGCCTGGATCGCCGCCTTGTCGATGACCGACCACACCTGCGCGATCTTGCCGTCGCGAAATTCGTAGAACACGTTTTCCGTGAACGTGACGCGCTTGCCGTTCACGGGCAGTCCCTGGAACTCGCCCGCGGGCGAGCAGTCGAACGCCAGCCGCGCCGCGACGTTCGGCGGATCGCAGGTGACGAGTTCGACATCGAAGCGCAGGTCCGGGATGTCGCGGAAGTCGCCCTCCCGCATCTCGCGATAGCCCGCGAGCCCGAACGCGCGGCCGTTGTGCACCACGTCGTGCGCGACGAAGTGGCCCAGCCGCGGCCAGTCCTGCTCGTTGAGGCAGGCAATGTAGTCGCGGTAGATCGTCGCGAGTTCGGCTTCGGTCGTCTGCATGGTGTCGGGCGCCTTTTCTTCCCGGGATGGATGGGGACGGGAGCACAGTGTGTGCCCGGACGCCACGAGATCAGGCGCGCGGTTGTTGCGCCAGCATCGCGTCGACCGCGCCCTTGAGTGTGCCGCGGCCCGCGATCCAGGCACGCCACGGGCCATGCAGCGACGGCAGGTAGGCATCCCACCCATGCGTGTAGACGCCGCGCGCCTGGGCATATTCGACGTAGCGGACGCCGTCGTCGGCCAGCACGTCCGACACCGTCACGCCGACCGCTTCGAAGAGCGCGGCGTGCCACAGGTCGTCGGGCGGCTTGCGACCCATCGCCTTCGACTCGGTCTCGATCAGGTCGATGAGGTGCTCGTCCGCGCCCGTGTGCGACGCCTCGTGCCAGATCATCTCCAGCGAGGCGAGGCCGCCGTAGCCCTCGCGGCCGCTGGGCAGCACGCTCTGCGGCGGCGGCGCGTCGGTGTAGGCGCCGGTGAAGGTGCCGGTGGCGACGACGACGTCGTCGCGGATGGACGCCGGAAAGCGCGACTCGAAGAGGCGCTCCAGCCGCGGCTGGATCTGCGCGCCGTAGCGCGCCTCGAGCACCTGCACGCGAACGATCCAGTCGCGATTGGTGCGATCCTGCGACGCCCAGAGGCAGCGCGCATACGCCGGTGCCGCGCGATCCAGCACTGCGGCCAGCGCGGGTGGCAGACCGAGGCCGGCGGCGTGCCGGCGTGCGTCGTCGGCGCGCGCGAGTGCATGCCTGACATCGCGAAGCTCGTCGTCGAACAACAGGTCGCGCGTCCCGAAGGTCGTCGCGTAGAACGCCACGGCGTCGTGCAGCGCGGCGATCTCGCCGGCCGTCGGCGGCACGTCCCAGTTCATGCTGTCGAGGCGGCCGGGATGGCGCGCGGCGTCGACGAGGAAGTGATGCAGGTTCATCAGGAACGCGCTGTGGAACTCGAAGCGCAGGGCGGCCGGCGCCGGCGGGGCGGCCGGGTCGACGCAGCCGCCGGTACCCGCGAGCAGCGGAGCGGCGCATGCGAGCGCCAGCGCACATCGATGGATCGTCATCGCCGCATGTTAGCGCCCCGCGCGCGTGCGCAGCGACACATGCGTCAGCCCCTCGAACTGGCACAGGTCGAGCAGGTGCACCACCTCCTGATACGGTACCTGGGTATCGCCGTCGATGCGTACCGGGCGGCCCGGATCGCGCTGGGCCTCGGCGTGCAGGCGGTCGCGCAGCTCCACCGTCGTCACCGGGTCGCGTCCCCAGTACAGGCCGCCCTTGATGTCGACGCCGATGATCACCGGGCTGGCGTCGGCCACCGACCTGTCCAGCGACACGGCCGACTCCGGCAGCGTGATCGGCAGCTGCTTCTGGGCCTTGCCCTCGGCCTGCTTCTGGAACGAGCTGGCCACCATGAAGAACATGAGCAGGAAGAAGATGCAGTCGATCAGCGCGATCAGGCTGATCTCGGGCTGCTCGTCCTCGCCGACGTCGATGCGCATCAGCGGCCTCCGTCGCGCACGCAGGCGTCGAGCACGCGTTCGAGCTGCTCCTCGAGCGCCAGGCCGCCGACCGTCAGGCGATGGCGGAAGAAGTGGTGCAGCGCCAGCGCCGGCAGCGCGACGCTCAGGCCCGCCGCGGTGTTGACCAGCGCCTTGGAGATGCCGCCCGCCAGCAGGGACGCGTCGCCCATGCCGCCGGTGAAGGCGATCACGTGGAACGCCTCGATCATGCCGACGACGGTGCCCAGCAGTCCGACGATGGGCGCAACCGTCGCGACCACCGCCAGCGGATAGGCCCGTTGCTGCTGCTGGCGCAACTCGCGCGACGCCAGCTCGCCAGCGCGCTCGCCCAGCGTCTCGGCCGGCCAGCGCGCGCGGTTGGCCACCAGGAAACGGATCGCCTTGGCCAGCACGCTCTCGTGGCGCGCGAGCGCCTGCTGCAGCTCCTCGAAGCGGCCGGCCTGCCACAGCGGCACGATCTCGTCGACGAGGCCGGACGGCACGATGGCGCGCATGCGGAATCGATGGAAGCGTTCGATCGCCACCGTCGCCATCAGCACCGACAGCGCGGCGATCACCCAGATGCCGGCGCCGCCGGCGGCCAGTTGCTGGAACAGGTTGAATTGCAGCGGTTGCAAGTGGACTCCTAACTTCTATCTGGACAGGACAACCGAGAAGAACGTCCTGTCCTCCTTGTTGTAGAGCTTGAACAGCAGGCGATGCACGCCCGCGGCGAGATGGACGCGGCGCTGGCCCTCGGTCAGCGCCAGGCTGCCGACGAGCTCGTCGCGCAGGTAGTACGGCGGGTGGTACCAGGGCTTGTCGCCCGGGCTGCTGACCCACACGAGCCGGTCGTCGAGCCACATCATCGAGTCGTCGTCGGCCGCGATGGACAGCCAGACGTCGCGGTCCTCGTCGACGCGCAGCTCGGTGTAGGCGTAGTACACGGCGTCGTCGCGGCGATCGGGCGGGATGAACGGGTAGAAGCCGCGGCTCGTGAACTGCCAGGTCAGCGTGCGGCCTTCGGGGCCAGGGTAGACGGCGTCGAGGTCGACGTCGTCCTCCGGCGGATAGCCGTGTTCCATCGATTCGTCGCCCCTGCCTTCGAACGGGCCGATCACGTACCAGGTGTCGAGGTAGACGCGCTCGGCGTAGGTACCGCCGGGGCCGAAAACACGGCCGGCCGCGGTGTGCAGCGTGGCGACGTCCACCGCCGGCGGCGACGCGACGCGCACGAGCTCGTGACGGCCGTCGTCGGCGTTGCCGGTGAGGTCGAGCGAGCTGCCCGGCACGCGCACGGCCGCCAGGCCACGCGAATCATCCGGCCGGGCCGACGCGTCGAGGCGGCCGCCACGCTTCGCGCCCGAGCCGTGGTCGCCGATGCCGCCGTTCGTCCCGCGCTCCTCGCGCTGTCCTTCGAGCACGACGGCGCGGCGCCGGCTGGCCGTGTCGGAGTCGCGGCCGAAGTCGTCCTCGGTCGCGTTGCGTCCGCCGGCGAGGCCCTTGACGTGCTCGCGATTGACCGAGAGGCCGGCCTCGGTGCCGACGACGCCGACGCGCCCCTGCGGACCGCCGAGCCGGCTCATCGCCGCCAGTTGTTCCGTCCAAGCGCGCGGAATGCCGTCGGCCACGTGCTTCTGGCCGGTCGATCCCGCGACGGGTTCGGTGCGCGCGAGCGCCTGGTCCGGGTCGTGATGACGCTGCGGCTTCGCGTGCGCGTGCGCGCTCGTCACGCGCAGGCCTTCGCGTTGCGCGTCCAGGCGCGCGCGACGCGCCTCGGCGATATCGCGCGCCCGGCGTTCGAGCCGAGCGATCTTCTGTTCGGCGGATTCGGGCGACGGCGGCGGCGGCTCCGAAGCGGCCTCGGCCGCGAGCTTGCGGCGCGCCTCGTCGGGCGGGATCAGCGCCAGCCGCACGAGGTCGGCCGCGCGTTCATCGCGATCGGCCGCGGCGATGGCGTCGGACAAGGCCTGCGCGCGTTCGGCCAGCGCGGCGGGCGACGCGTCGCCGTCGCCCGGCGGCAAGGGCCTGGCATCGGGATCGAGCTCCGTGCGAATCGCCTCCATGCGCGCGACGCGATGCTGCAGGTCCCGCGCCTGCGTCTGCGCGACGCGCCGCGCCATCTTCGCCGCCTCGGCCGCGGCCACCTGCGCGCTCTTGCGGGCATCGAACGCGGCCACGTTCAACAACAGCACCGCCAGCAACCCGTGGACGACGATCGCCGCCGAGAAATACGGCCGTCCGGCGACGACGCGCCCCAGCCGCTGCAGCCACCGATCGCTGAGCCGGATGGCGGGCAATCGCGTGCTCGCGAGGTCGTTCGGGACGGTGGTCGGGCTCAACGGCGTTTGGCTCTGCGGGATCACGCACACCGCGGCGATCGGCGGTGCGAAGCGATTCTGTCAAGGAGCCGCCACGCCGCGCAGCAGTGGTGTCCGCTATCGGACATCGGGGATTCCCGCGAGCCGTCCGGCTCGCGCGAACTCAGCGCCGATCGGCCAGCGCGTGCGCGATCGTCGACAGGTCGACGTATTCCAGCTCGCTGCCGGCCGGCACGCCGCGCGCGAGGCGCGACACGTTGATGCCGCGCGCCTTCAGCGCCTCGCCGATCACGTGCGACGTGGCCTCGCCTTCGGCGGTGAAGCTCGTGGCCAGGATCACTTCGGCGACGGGTTCGCGCTCGATGCGTTCCAGCAGCGGCCCGACGCCGATGTCGCGCACGCCGACGCCGTCCAGCGGACTCAGCCGGCCCATCAGCACGAAGTACAGGCCCTTGTAGCTGCCCGTGCGCTCCAGCGCCGACTGGTCGGCCGGCGTCTCGACGATGCACAGCACGTCGGCATCGCGCCCGGGATCGGCGCAGACGTCGCACAGCATGTGCTCGGTGAAGGTGTGGCAGCGCTCGCAGTGGCGGATGTCGTGCACCGCCCCATCGAGCGCCGTGGCCAGCCGCAGCGCGCCTTCCCGGTCGTGCTGCAGCAGGTGGAAGGCCATGCGCTGCGCCGACTTCACGCCGACGCCGGGCAGGATGCGCAACGCCTCGACAAGCGACAGTAACCGCGCCTCGCTCATCTCGGCGCGTTGTCATTCCCGGCGCTGCCGCTCACGCGGTGGCCAAGAAGTTCAAGGGAGCGCGGGAACCGGCTCTGCCGGGCCCGTCGCGGCCAGCCCCCTCGGGGGGCAGCGAGCGCCAGCGAGCGTGGGGGCATCAGAACGGCATCTTCATGCCAGGGGGGAGCGGCATGCCGGCGGTGACCTTGCCCATCTTGGCCGAGCTCACCTCTTCGGCGTTGCGCAGCGCGTCGTTGAACGCGGCGGCGACCATGTCCTCGAGCATGTCCTTGTCGTCCGCGAGCAGGCTCGGGGCGATCGTGACGCGGCGCACGTCATGCTTGCAGGTCATCGTGATCTTGACGAGGCCGTTGCCGGCCTGGCCGTCGACCTCGATGGTCGCGAGTTCGTCCTGCACCTTCTTGAGGTTGTCCTGCATCGCCTGGGCCTGCTTCATCAGACCGGCGAGTTGACCTTTCATCATGGGGTACGACCTTTCGTGTTCGTGGAGCCGCGACGGGCCCGGGAAGAAATCAGAGGGGCTTCACCGAGCCGGGAAGAATGCGTGCCGTCTGGAACTGTGCCAGCAAGGCGCGCACCGTGGCGTCGGACTGGATCTCGGCGATCGCCGCGCGTTGCTTGCGGTCGGCCTCGGCGGCGTCGCGCCTGAGCGGCGTGTCCTGCGGATCGCCCATCTCGACGACCAGTTGCAGCTTCTCGCCCGTGAGCTCGCGCAGGATCGCGGCGAGCTTGTCGGCCAGCGCCTGGTTGCGCAGCGTCTCGAGGCCGACGCGCAGGCGCCAGGTCGGCGTCTCGCCATCGGCGTCGCAATGAAAGAGTTCGGACTGCATCGCCAGCGCCCGCACCATCGCGACCAGCTTGCCGGCCTCGGCGCACCGGCCGATCAGCCCGTACCAGCGCGTGCCGAGCTCGGTGCGCTCGAACGGCGGCAACGCCGGCGGCGGCGCGAACGACGGGGCCGCGGCGCGCGGCGCGGCGCGCTCGTCGTCGTATGCGGGCTCCAGTTCGTCGACGCTCGGACGCGCGCGCTGCACCGGCGGCGGCGCGTTGCCGCCGCGGCCGCGCGTGGGCGCGGGCAGGTCGTCCAGCAGTTCGTCGGGCTCGTCGTCGGCCCAGGGCGGCCCGTCGTCGGCGACGGCGGCCTTCGCGAGCGCGCGCGCGGGCGGGGTGCGCAGCAGCGGAGCCGCGGGGGCCGGCGCGGGTGCGGCAATCGGTGTGGGCGCCGGACGCCGGGCGGCGACCGGCGCGGCTGCCGATGCGACCGGGGCCGCAGGCACGGGCGCGCCGATGGGCGCACTGATCGGCGAGCTGCTGAGCTTGACTCATCGGCATGATCTCGGCGTCATAGGCCATGCCGCGGTGCAACAGCCGAAGGATCGATGACCTGGCGGCTGATTCTTCG
>CAIMXF010000581.1 GCA_903845345.1 uncultured beta proteobacterium | reverse complement strand
CCAGCCGAGCGCCGCGGCGCGGCCGTGTTCGACCGGGGCGCGCTGCGCGTCGCCGGTGCGCAGCCGCTCGCCGAAGGCCGCCAGCGCCGAGCCGGCGACGAACGCCGGCGGCGCGTCGCGCCAGATCGCCTGCCACGCGTCGGGCGTGGTCAGCGAGGGCTCGACCACCGGCCGCCAGCCGGCATCGCCGTCGTCGCGATAGCAGGCGGCGTAGATCTCGTCCATGCGCGCGTCCATCGCCACCCACACGACCGCGCCGGCGGCCAGGCCCGCGCGGCGCGCGGCGTCCTCGGCGACGATCGCGAGGCTGTCGACCGGTACCACCGGCAGGCCCTGTCCGTAGGCGAGCCCTTGCGCGACGGCACACGCGGTGCGCAGCCCCGTGAAACCGCCCGGACCGCGGCCAAAGGCGATGGCGTCGAGGTCGGCGAAGGTCCAGCCCGCACGCTGCAGCAGCGCCATCAGCATCGGCAACGCCTGCGCCGACGCGGCGGCGCCGCCATCGAGATCGAGGTGCTCGATGCGGCACGACACCCGCGCCAGCGCGGCGCCCGGCGCGCGGCCGTCGTCGACGGCGGCGAGCGCCAGCCGCTCGGTGGCGCTGTCGATGGCCAGCAGCTTCACGCGCGCATCCCTGCCCGGGCGCATGCGAGCGAAAGACCGCGCACGAAGGCGCCGTCGCGACGGAAAAGGCAGGAGAGCCGGGGCATGGCAAAGAGTGTAGCCGTGCGATCATCGACCTGCCCCGGACCCGCCGGTCTCCGCGGCTT
This sequence comes from uncultured beta proteobacterium, assembly GCA_903845345.1. Taxonomy (GTDB): domain Bacteria; phylum Pseudomonadota; class Gammaproteobacteria; order Burkholderiales; family Burkholderiaceae_C; genus Scleromatobacter. The sequence goes on along the minus strand of CAIMXF010000581.1, from coordinate 11,016 downwards.
CGAACGACGCTTTCCGACATGCCCATGCCCTCCCTGATCCGGCTCGCCGCCCTCGCACTCGCGAGCGTCGCCCTCGCCTCGCCGCGCGCCGACGCGGCGCCGTCCGCCCCGTGGACGCTGCCGCCCGCCATCGCCGCCGCGCTGGCCAACGCACACGTGCCCGCCAGCGCGCTCGCGCTGTGGGTGCAGCCGGTGGACGCGGCCTCGCCGTCCTGGGGCTGGAATCCCGACTTCGGCGTCAATCCGGCCTCGGTGTTCAAGCTCGCGACCACCAGCGCCGCGCTCGAGACGCTGGGCCCGGCGTGGACGTGGAAGACCGGCGTCTACGTCACCGGCCCCCTCCGCAACGGCGTGCTCGACGGCTCCGTCGCGATCGTCGGCGGCGGCGATCCGAGCCTGGTGATGGAGCGCGTGTGGCTGCTGCTGCGCCAACTGCGCGACGCCGGCGTGCGCGACATCCGCGGCGACATCGTCCTCGACCACAGCGGCTTCGCAACCAGCGAACGTTCGGCCGCGGATTTCGACAACGCGCCGTCCGAACCCTACAACGTGCTGCCCGATGCATTGCTGATGAACTACCGCGCCGTCACGCTGAGCTTCCAGCCCGACGCGCCGGCGCACGTCGCGCGCGTGAGCGCGGAGCCGAAGCTGGCCGGCCTCGCGATCGATGCGACGGTGCCGCTGTCCAGGGGCGGCTGCGACGACTGGCGCGGCGGCCTGAGGCTCACGGCGGACGACGCCGCGCACTGGCGCTTCGCCGGTGCGTATCCGGCCCGCTGCGGCGCGCGCAACTGGCCGCTGGCTTATCCCGACCCGGCGAGCTACGAGACGCGTCTGGTGACGGCGCTGTGGCGCGAGGCCGGCGGCAGGATCTCCGGCAAGGTGCGCAACGGTACGCTGCCCGAGGGTGCCGCGCCGCTGTTCTCGTTCGAGTCGCCGCAACTCGCGCAGATCGTGCGCGACATCAACAAGTACAGCAACAACACGATGGCCGAGCAGTTGTTCCTGACGCTCGCCGCGAACGCGCCGTCGGCCGCGTCGGCGCCATCGTCTCCGGCAAGCGGCGCCACGCAGGAACAGGCGCGCGGAGTGCTGACGCAGTGGCTGCACGAGCGGCTGGGCGCGGCGGCCGACGGCATCGTCGTCGCCAACGGCTCGGGCCTCGCACGCGAGACGCGCATCAGCGCGCGCACGCTCGCGCAACTGCTGCAATCCGACTGGGACAGCCCGATCATGCCGGAGCTGGTGAGCTCGCTGCCGATCAACGGCATCGACGGCACGCTGCGCAGGAGCAAGGCGCAGGCCGGCCGCGCGCACCTGAAGACGGGCTCGATGAAGGACGTGGTCGCGGTCGCCGGCTTCGTGCAGGCCGACAGCGGGCGCCGCTACATCCTCGTGGCCGTGATCAACGACCCGAACGCCAGCGCGGCGCACCCGGTGCTCGACGCGGCCATCGACTGGGTCGCGCGCGATCCCGCGAAGGCACCATGAAAAAATCCCGCGGGCATCGCTGCGCGCGGGATCTCTGGCCGGGGCCGCGAGCGGCCCGTCAGGTCTTCAGGCTCAGAACGTGTAGCCGATCGACGCGTTGATCGCGATCGGGTTCAGGCGGGCCTTGGTTTCCTGGCCGGTCGACAGCGTCGCCTTGGTGCTGATGAAGGTCTTGATGACCGACGCATCGACGAACCAGTGCTTGTCGATCTTGTAGTTCGCGCCGGCCTGCAGCGAGGCGCCCCATTCGGTGTCGCCGCCGATGGTGGTGCCCGGGCCGCCCGGGTTGGTGACCGCGGTCAGCGCGGCCGAGCCCTTGGTGCCGTAGAACTTCGCGAACGTGGGACCGGCGCCGACGTACGGACGGAACGGGCCGTCCGCCGACAGGAAGCGGTACTGCAGCAGCACGGTCGGCGAGATCTGGTGGATGCTGCCGATCTTGCCGACGCCCGACACCGCGCCCGCCCCGACGATGTCGTGCTTGTACGGCAGGCCGCCCAGCGCCTCGATGGAGATGTCTTCGGTGACCATGTACGTCAGCGTGGCGAACAGTGCGCTCGCCGACTTGATGTTGATCTGCGAGCCCGGCAGCGACGGGGCCGACAGGTCGCTGCTCTTGACCTTGGGCATGATCTTGTTCCAGCCCAGCTGGACCATGACGTCACCGGCAGCCTGCGCGTGCGCCGCACCCGCGCCGCACAGGGCGGCGGTGGCGACGAGAGCGGATGCAATGGATTGCTTCTTCATGAATATGTCCTTGCGTATGTCTCGATCGCCGGCTTACAGCCAGCCCTTGATGGCCATCTGTTCGCCGACGAGCTCGGACAGGAGGCGATAGCCGTAAGGCGTCGGATGGACGCCGTCCGCGTACTCGTACGTGTTGGCAGCCGTGGCGGGGGCGGCCGAAGCGGCCGGAGCCACCGCGGCGATCAGCGTGTTCTTCGTGCAGAGCAGCGAGCTGGAAGACGTGCAGACCGGGGTCGTGACGTCGGTCAGGCCGTACTGCGCCTTGTTCGTCACCTGGTCTTCGCTGGCCGTGAAGGCGTCGACCAACAGCAGCGACGGCCCGGCCTGCAGCTTGGCCGCGATCTCGGTGTTGAAGGTCTGCACCAGCAACTTGGTCAGCGCCTGTCCCGAAGCGCCCGACGCGATGGCCGACGGAGTCAGGCTGGCGTCGGGGATGTTGACGACCACGACGTGCTTCGCACCGTTGGCGAGGATCATTGTGTTGACGTCGTTGGCCAGGTCGTCGGCCGCCGTCGTCATCGCGGCAACGGCGCCGGCGACCGCCGTGTCCTGCGGCACGCCCGCGGCGACCTCGGCCGAGACGGTCGCGGTCTGGATGAACACGTCGTTGGCGCCTGCCAGCACCGTGACCAGCGCGGTCGGCGAGAACGTCGGCCCGACATCGGTCAGATAGTTCTGGATCTGGTCGTGCACCGGAATCGTCAACGCGCCGAGGGCATTGCCGTAGGTGGTGGGATCGGCCGCATTGAACAGCGCCACGTTGCCCGGACCGGGTTGCAGCGTGACGCGTGAGCCGCCCTGCGCATAGTTCAGGCACGGCGTGGCGCCGGTGTCGTGGAAGGTGGCCGGAACCGGCGGCACGCCGACGACCGCCTGGATCGTGTTGAGGCCCGTCTCGGCAGCGCAGGGCTGCGTCAGCTTCAAGGTGGCGGCGAGGAACTCCGTCCAGTTGATGTAAAGCAGGCCGGTGGCGCCGACGCCGTTGATCGAGAAGTGGCCGCCACCCGACAGGGCCACGGCGCCGACATCGTAGCTGCCGACGTCGCTCAGGCTGTCGCCGAAGTTGACCATCTGCGTGAACGCGACGCGCGGCGACTGGTCGCCGGCATCGTTGCCGCCGCAGCCAGCCAGGAAGGCCGCAGCCGCAACGGCTGTGGTCAAAACGTGGAATTTCTTCATGTGCACCTCGCCAGACGGGAGAGTCAAAAACAATAATCGAACGGTCGTTCGATTTAGTGAAAACTATACGCAAGCGGATGTCGCGAAGCCTTGGGGACTAACCCTGTCGGCACCTGCAAACAACACAACGGTCGCGCGGCGGACGCCCACGTCATGGCTTGAGGGTCGCCCCGAGAAGGCCAGGCGCGCGCCGTGCGCGCGAGACGTCGTGGGAGGGCCACATGCTGCAGCGCAACACCGTGCGGCGCCTTTCGCAGGCCTGAAATGAAACTGGCGCGCCGTCGGGCGCGCCAGCTCGTCCGTCGCTGCGCGGGATCAGAACGGATTCGCGTGCGCGCGGCCCTCGGCCTGGCTGCCGATCTGTGCCTGCAAGGTGGAGCCCAGGTGCGTGGCATCGGCCCACATGAAGGCCTGCTGCGCCGGCTGGCCGGTGGACGGATCGTTGCGCAGCGTGGTCTGGTTGCAGGTGGGCAGCGGCGCGGTGTCGAGACAGCCGTAGCTCTGGTTGGCGAGCGAGATCAGGCCGAACGAGCCCGGGCTGCGCGCCGCGTTGCGCACGAGCGTGTCGACTTCCACGAGGCCGATCTCGCTGCCGTCGTTGAGGATGTTGCTGCGCAGGCCGAGGTTGAACTGGGTGGTCATGTCCGACAGCAGCTTCGCGCGGTCGAAGTCGCCGCGGTTGGCCTCGACGTAGCCGAACGGCGAGTTGCTGAAGTCGGGCACCGTCAGCAACAGCACCTTGCCGCCGGCCCTGGCGATCTGGTTCACGACGCCGGCCAGCGTGGTGCCCGCCGCGTTCATGTCCGCCAGCGGCACGGTCTCGTCGGGGCTGGCGTTGGCCGCATACTCGTTGAGGATGTCGTGCATGCCCACCCAGATCAGCACCAGGTCGTTGCCGTTGAACGTGTCGCCGGCCTGGAACGCGGCCACCGCATTGACGACATCGGCCACCGTGCCGTTGACCTTCGTCAGGTCGACCGCGTTGGCCTCGAGCGAGGCGTCCTCGTTGCAGTTGGGATAGACCAGCCCGTACGAACTCGCGACCGCCTGGGTCCAGATCGGCAGCACGGTGCAGTCGACCTGCAGCGTCGCCGGCGAGATGCCGCCGATGCTGTACTTCAGGCCCTGCGATCCCTCGAGGCGGCTGCTCTCGTCGCCGAACGTGAGGATGCGCGCGGGCACGAATGCCTGTTGCTGGTAGGTGCCGCCGCCGCAGGAGGCGAGCGCAGCCAGCGCGCCGATCGCGGCCACTCCTGCGACCGTTCGCGTCACGATTCGGCCCAGGCGTTCATTGAAAAGCATTCATTCTCCCTAGTGGATGCGGCTGGAACCCGGCGACTGTCGTGCCGACCGGTTTCCCATTGATGTCTATGCGGCGGCCGCGCGCTGCAATCGGTCGCGGACGCCATCCCACGCCGGAGCGTCGGGGGGCGTCTCGACCCAGATCAGAGTGGCACCGGTGCCGTCGAGTTCACGCAGCGCGGCGAAAAGTTCGTGCGCCGCGGCAATCGGATTGTCGGGCATGGCGCGGTACGCCCGCACCGTGCGGCCGGGCGTGACGGTGCGGAAATATACAGCCACCGGGCTGCTGCCCGTCTTGGCGAGGATGCCGAGCGCCGTGCGCAGCTGGTCGGCCGGCATCAGGCGCAGCTTGGCGCGGGGCGCGTAATGCGCCTCCAGCGTGCCCGAGGCGCGCGGCGCGTCGAGGCCGGCCTCGCGCAGCGGATGCCCCAGCACGGCTTCGATCTGCGCGCGCGTGAGCACGCCGGGCCGCAGCAGTGCCGGTGCGCCGCGGCTGCAGTCGACGATGGCCGACTCGATGCCGGCGTCGCACTCGCCGCCGTCGACGATGGTGAAGTCGTCGCCGAATTCCTCGTGCACATGCGCCGCGGTGGTCGGGCTGATGCGCCCGAAGCGATTGGCGCTGGGGCCCGACACGCCGGCCACGCCCAGCGCCGCCGCAGCATCGAGCAGCGCGCGAGCGACCGGATGCGCCGGGCAGCGCAGGCCGATGCTGGTCTGGCCCGCGGCCGAAGCCGTGCCCATGCCGGAGCGGCGCGGCACGATCACCGTCAGCGGACCCGGCCAGAACGCCTCGACCAGCTGCTGCGCCGCGGCCGGCCACTCGCTCGCGAACACGCGCGCGGCGGCGACGTCGCCCACGTGGACGATCAGCGGATGGTCAGCGGGACGCCCCTTGGCCGCGAAGATCTTCGCGACGGCCGCGTCGTCGTCGGCGCGCGCGCCCAGGCCGTAGACGGTCTCGGTCGGGAATGCCACGAGCGCGCCCGCGGCCAGTTCGGCCGCGGCGCGCTGCAGCGCCGCGGTGTCGTTGCCGTCGACGAGGGCCATCAGAAACCTTGCAGCCCCAGCACGGCGGCGGCGGCGTTCGCGCGTTCGCGCGCGAGCGCCGGCGTGGACGCGGTGACCGTCAGGTGCCCCATCTTGCGGCCCGGCCGCGCCTGCTTCTTGCCGTACAGGTGCAGGTGCATGCCGGGCAACGCGAGCAGCGCGCTCCAGTCGGGCTCGCGCTCGTGGCCGCCGGCGAACCACAGGTCGCCCAGCAGGTTGACCATCTCGCACGGCGAATGCTGGCGCGGCGTGACCAGCGGCAGCCGCGCCAGCGCGCGCACCTGCAGCTCGAACTGCGACAGGTCGCAGGCGTCGATGCTGTAGTGGCCGGAGTTGTGCGGACGCGGCGCCATCTCGTTGGCCACGAGCGCGCCGTCTTCCAGCACGAAGAACTCGACGCACAGCACGCCGACGTAGTCCATCGACTCGGCGATGGCGATCGCGCGCGCGATCGCCTGGTCGGACTGCGACTGCGTGACGTCGGGCGCGGGCACGCTGGTGAGCGCGAGGATGCCCGAGCGGTGCAGGTTCTGCTGCACCGGCAGGTTGACGATCTGCCCATCGGCGCCGCGCGCCACGATGATGCTCAGCTCGTACTTGAGCGGCAGCCGCTTCTCGAGCACGCAGGGCACCTGGCGCAACTGCAGCCACGCGGCCTCGAGCGCGGCGCGGTCGGCGACCACGACCTGGCCCTTGCCGTCGTAGCCCAGCCGCGCGGTCTTGAGGATGCCGGGCAGCAGGTCGTCGGCCAGGGCCGCGAGCTGCTGGGTGGTCTCGATGACGGCATGCGGCGCGCACGGCACGCCGGCGCGCTCGAAGTGCGCCTTCTCGGCGGCGCGATCCTGGCAGATCGCGACGGCGGCGGCGGCGGGCGCGACGGGGATGTCCTGCGCCAGCGAGGCCAGCGACGGCGCCGGCACGTTCTCGAATTCGGTGGTGACGGCGTCGCAGCGGCCGGCCATCTCGGCCAGCGCGCGTTCGTCGTCGTAGGGCGCGCACAGCTGGGCGTTCGCGGCCGCGCCGGCAGGGCTGTGCGGGTCGGGATCGAGCACCAGCGTGCCGAAGCCCAGCGTCTGCGCCGCGTGCACGAACATCCGGCCCAGCTGGCCGCCGCCGAGCACGCCCAGCGTCGCGCCGGGCGGCAGCGCCCGCCGCAGGTCGTGCGACTCGATGCCCGTCACTTCAGCTCCTGCGTCATCGCGCGGGCGATTTCGGTCTGCTTCGCGCGGAAGGCCTCGAGCTTGGCGCGCAGCGCCTCGTCGCGGCTCGCCAGCATCGCGACGGCGAACAGCGCCGCGTTGGCCGCGCCGGCCACGCCGATCGCGAACGTGGCCACGGGAATCCCCTTGGGCATCTGGACGATGGAATGCAGCGAGTCGACGCCGCTCAGGTGCTTCGTGCCGCACGGCACGCCCAGCACGGGGACGACGGTCTTGGCCGCCAGCATGCCCGGCAGGTGCGCGGCTCCGCCGGCGCCGGCGATGATCGCCTGGAGCCCGCGCGCGACCGCGCCTTGCGCATACGCGAACATGTCGTCGGGCATGCGGTGTGCAGACACGACGCGAGCCTCGAAGGGAATGGCGAACTCGGCGAGAATGTCGGCAGCCGCCTTCATCGTCTCCCAGTCGCTGGCCGACCCCATGACGACGCCGACCAAGGGCGAGGCACTATTCAAGATCACTCCCGGTAAAACGACGATTTTAGCCGGGCACAGGCGGGAAGCTCCTCATGATAGACATCACGCTCCAGAATTTCGAGAACGACCTGCTGCAGGATTCGATGCAGCAGCCCATTCTTCTGGACATCTGGGCCCCCTGGTGCGGCCCGTGCCGCAGCCTGGGCCCGATGCTCGAGAAGCTCGAGGTCGCCTACGAAGGCCGCTTCAAGCTCGCCAAGCTCAACAGCGACGAGCAGCCCGAGATCGCCGGCCAGCTGAGCCAGGCCTTCGGCGTGCGCTCGATCCCGTTCTGCGTGATGTTCAACCAGGGGCAGCCGGTCGACGGCTTCGTCGGCGCCATTGCGGAGAGCGAGATCCGCGCCTTCCTCGACAAGCACGTGCCGGGCGCGGACGAGTTCGCCGCGGAGAACGACGCCGAAGCCGCCGAGGCGCTGCTCGCCGAGGGCGACACCGACTCCGCGCTCGCCAAGCTGCAGGAAGCGGTGGCCATCGACCCGGCCAACGAATCGGCCCGCTTCGACTACCTGCGCCTGCTGATCGAGACCAGCCGCAGCAACCCCGAGCTGCTGGTGCAGGCGCGCCAGGCCTACCAGCCGGTGGCGCAGCGCGTGCTGCCCAACGCGCGCTTCGACGCCATCGGCCACTGGCTGGACGCCAGCGAGAAGGCGGCGACGGCGCGCTCGCACGACGAGCTCGTCGCCGCGATCGCCGCCAACAAGCGCGATTTCGACGCCCGCTTCGAACTCGCGCAGTCGTACTTCGCGGCCGGCGCGTTCACGCAGGCGCTCGACGAGCTGCTGGAGATCCTGATGCGCGACAAGTCGTGGCACGACGAGCTGGCGCGCAAGACCTACGTGGGCATCCTCGAGCTGATGACCAAGCCGGCGCCGAAGCCGGTGGCCGACAAGGCCGCGGCCGACAAGCCCAAGCTGGAGCTGACGGGCCACTCGACGGCCGTCGGCGCGGATCCGGTCATCGACCAGTACCGCCGCCGGCTCAGCATGACCGTGCTCAGCTGATCAGCTGAAATCGACCGCCGCGAGGGCTTCGGCCCAGCGGCGCTGCTCGGCGCGGTGCTTCTCGAGCGCGCTCGCGGCCAGCGCCGCGTGCGCGTCGGCCTGGTCGTCGCGCCCGAGCACGCGCGTGGCCACGGCCAGGCGCGCATGGGTGGCGGCGACGTCGTCGTGCTCGGTCATCAGCGGCAGCACCGCGTTGATCGCGCGCAGGCGCTTGACGACCTCGTCGAGCCGGCCCAGCTTCGCTTCGGCGAACGCGGCGTCGGCGAGGAAGCGCGCCTCGCGATGTACCTGGCCTTCGGCCCGTGCGCGCGGCAACTGGGCGTCGAACAGCGCGATGGCGCCGTCGTACTGGCCCAGCACCGTCATCAGCTGCGCGCGCAGCAGCGGCACCTCGGCCAGCAACTGGGCGTTGCCGACGCCCGCGTCGTAGTTGCCGGTGGATTCGGCCTCCATCAGCACGCGCTGCGCGTCGACCAGGTCGGCGCGATCGAACGCGCCTTCCAGGCTGATGCGGCCGGCCTGGAAGGCCGCCATGTTGTGCAGCAGCACGCTCACCAGCGAGACGTCGCCTTCGGTGGCCGCGTGCTGGCGCGCGACCTTGTACCAGGGGATCGCGCGCGCGTCGTCGCCGGCGACGCGCCAAGCGCTGGCCACGACCAGCGCGGCGCGGGCGCGCGCGGCGTGGCTGTCGGGCGGCGCGATGCGCAGCGCCTCGCGCGCGTGCGCGACCGTCGCCTCGACGTCGCTCGCGTTGAAGTCGGCCATCGCGAGCCAGGCCGCGCACAGCGCGTGCAGGCTGGCGTCGCCGGCGCTGGACGCGAGGTCGTAGGCGCGCTGGAACTTCGCGCGGGCGCCGGGCGCGAGCGACTCGCAGTGCTCGATCAGGCCATCGACGAACGCGACCCACGCCGACAGCACCGGGTTGCGCAGCCGCTGGCTCTGCGAGCGCAATCCCGCGAGCGCGAAGCGCGCTTCGGCGAACTGGCCGTGGCGCGCGAGCACGGCGGCCCGACGCGACTTGAGGCACTCGCGCTCGAAGACTTCTTCAGCCTGGGCGATCTGTGCGTCGAGTCGGTCGATCAGGCGGGACATGTGCTGGAGCAAGCGTGTCTTAGCCGGCCAGGCGTTCGAAGGCTTCGCGGTATTTCGCCGCGGTGCGCTCGCCGACCTCGGCCGGCATCGCCGGCGCCGGCGCCTTCTTGTTCCACGGCTGGCCGTCGATGCGCACCGACTCGAGCCAGTCGCGCACGAACTGCTTGTCGAAGCTCGGCGGGTTCTGGCCCTCGACGTAGCCTTCGACCGGCCAGTAGCGCGAGGAATCGGGCGTCAGCACCTCGTCCATCAGCGTCAGCGTGCCCTGGTCGTCGAGGCCGAACTCGAACTTGGTGTCGGCGATGATGATGCCCTTGGTCAGCGCGTATTCGGCAGCGCGCTTGTACAGCGCGATCGACGCGTCGCGCACCTGGTTCGCGAGCTCGTTGCCGATCATCGCGGAGGCCACCTTGAACGAGATGTTCTCGTCGTGCGCGCCGGCCTCGGCCTTGGTGGCGGGCGTGAAGATGGGTTCGGGCAGCCTGGAGGCGTTGTTCAGGCCGGCGGGCAGCTCGACGCCGCACACCGACCGGCTCGCCTGATATTCCTTCCAGCCGGAGCCGGCGAGATAGCCGCGCACCACGGCCTCGATCGGCAGCGGCTTCAGGCGCTTGACCAGCATCGAGCGCTCGAGCACCTGCGCCACCTCGTCGGGCTGCACCACCGACTCCGGCGCCTCCCCGGTCAGGTGGTTGGGGACGATGCCTTCGAGCTTGTCGAACCAGAACAGCGCCATCTGCGTCAGCAGCGCGCCCTTGCCGGGAATCGGCTCGCCCAGGATGACGTCGAACGCCGACAGGCGGTCGGTGGCCACCATCAGGATGCGGTCGTCGCCGACGGCGTAGTTGTCGCGCACCTTGCCGCGCGCGAGCAGCGGCAGGGAGTGGATGGACGTGGTGAGCAGCGCGGCGGTCATGGGCAGGCAGGCTAGATCAGCGAAAGGTGTATTGTGCCTGTCCAGGACACTCTACGCGGTATCAATAGACGCCTTTCCCGACGCTGTCGCTCGAGCCTTTCGTGAGAAATTCAGGGGAGCGGCAGCTCCGGCTCCGCCGGGCCGCTCGCAGCCTGCCCCCGGGGGCAGGGAGCGACAGCGACCGTGGGGCCGTCAATTCACGGTTTGCGCGAGTTCGCCGCTGGCGTACTTCGCGGCGACGACCTGCAGCGTGTCCGTCTTGATCTTGCCCGCCTGGCCCTCGCAGCCGAACTCCAGATAGCGCTGGCGGCAGATCTTCCTGGCGGCCTCGCGGGCCGGCTTCAGGTAGTCGCGCGGGTCGAACTTGTCCGGGTTCTCGAACAGGTACTGGCGCACCGCGGCGGTCATCGCGAGACGGATGTCGGTGTCGATGTTGATCTTGCGCACGCCGTGCCTGATGGCTTCCTGGATCTCCTCGACCGGCACGCCGTAGGTCTCCTTCATCGCGCCGCCGAACTGGCGGATGATGGCCAGCAGCTCCT
>CAIMXF010000580.1 GCA_903845345.1 uncultured beta proteobacterium | reverse complement strand
GCCCGATGTGGCCGCGCGGGACGGTGCGGTGGCTGATGGCGCGCGAGTCCGCGGAGCCGGCGCGCTGGCGCACGATCCCCGGCAACCACGAGCGCCAGTGCCTGGCGGCGGACGCCGGACGCCCGCTGGGCACTGGTCGAGCGCGATCGCGGCGGCGCCTGGCACGTGCAGCTGCGCTCGACGCCGTACGACTGGGCCGCGGCAGTCAGGCAGGCCGAGGCCAACGGTCGCGGCGACTGGGCCGACGCGATCGCCAGCGGCTTCGTCGGCCGCAGCGAGGTGCCGGCCTGAGGCCTCAGCGCGCCAGCTGGCGCGCGATCTCGTACGTGGCGATCGCGCAGGCGTTGGCCACGTTCATCGACGAGTTGTGGCCGCGCATGGGAATGTGCACGGTGACGTCCGAGGCGTCGAGCAGCGCCTGGCAGACGCCGGTGTTCTCGGCGCCGACGACCAGGCAGATCCGCTCGCCGGGCGCGATCGCCCAGTCCTGCAGCGCGACGCTGCGCGTGCTCAGCTCCAGGCTGACGACGCGCCAGCCCTGCGCCTTCAGCGTCGCGACCGTCTCCAGCGGATCGGCCGCGTGCGACCACGCCACGTGCCGCTCGGCCGAGCGCGAGGTCTTGCGGATCTTCGGATCGGGCGGGCGCGGCGACGAGCCCGACAGGTGCACGTGCTCCACCCCGAGCGCGTCGGCGATGCGGAACAGCGCGCCCACGTTCAGCGCGATGTCCACGTCGTGGGCCAGCAGGCGCAACGGCAGCGGCCCGACGCCACGGTGGCTGGAATGATCGAGCTGGCGGTTGGCGGACGTCATCTGGGCCGGAATTCTGCAGCAACGCCCGTGGCGACCGGGAGCACGAGACTCTAGAATTCGGGTTTTCCCAATCTTTCGAGGCATTCTCATGGGCATGGACGACCGCGACGGCAAGATCTGGATGGACGGCAAGCTCGTCGAGTGGCGCGACGCCAAGATCCACGTCCTGACGCACACCTTGCACTACGGCTGCGGCGCCTTCGAGGGCGTGCGCGCCTACAACACGGTCAACGGCCCGGCGATCTTCCGCCTGCGCGAGCACACCGAGCGCCTGTTCAACTCGGCCAAGATCCTGCGCATGAAGATCCCGTTCACGCAGGACGAGGTGATGCAGGCCCAGCTGGACGTCATCCGCGAGAACAAGCTCGAGAGCGGCTACCTGCGCCCGCTCACCTGGATCGGCTCCGAGAAGCTGGGCGTCAGTCCGAAAGGCAACACGATCCACCTGATGGTCGCCGCGTGGCCCTGGGGCGCCTACCTCGGCGAGGACGGCCTGAAGCGCGGCATCCGCGTCAAGACCTCGAGCTACACGCGCCACCACGTCAACATCACGATGACGCAGGCCAAGGCGGTGTCCAACTACACCAACTCCATCCTCGCCAACACGGAGGCCGTGGACGACGGCTACGACGAGGCACTGCTGCTCGACGCCTCCGGCTTCGTCTCGGAAGGCGCCGGCGAGAACATCTTCGTGATCAAGAACGGCGTGGTCTACACGCCCGACCTGTCGGCCGGCGCGCTCAACGGCATCACGCGCAACACGGTGTTCGCGATCTGCCAGGATCTCGGCCTGAAGCTGGTCGAGAAGCGCATCACGCGTGACGAGGTCTACATTGCCGACGAGGCCTTCTTCACCGGCACCGCCGCGGAAGTCACGCCGATCCGCGAACTCGACCGCATCGAGCTCGGCGCCGGCTCGCGCGGCCCGATCACCGAGAAGATCCAGGCGGCGTTCTTCGACATCGTCAACGGCCGCAACCCCAAGTACGCTGACTGGCTGACGACATGTTGACCCCCGCGCTCCCGCTGGTCGCGGCCCCCCGACGGGGAGCTCGATTCGGCTCGGATGTGATCCTCGCTTTCCGACAGCTTGGTCGGGCCTGCGGCCGGCGTGAGACTCGCTCCGCGCCGTCTCCTTGAATCGAACCTGAGAAACCCATGACCGACAAAACGTCCGCCGTCGTCGAAGTTACCGCCAGCGACCTGCAAGGCCCTGGCGTCGTGTTCTGCCCCAACCCGAAGATGCCGCTGTGGAGCAGCCACCCGAAGGTCTTCATCGACCTGAGCCACGAAGGCCGCGGGCGCTGCCCGTACTGCGGCACGACCTACCAGCTTGCCGCTGGCGTGAAGATCGCGGCTGGCCATTGAGGCCGAAGGCCGGCATGTCCTCGCCGGCATCGCGCCCTGACAACGCCCTGGCGGCGGCGTCGGCGCCCACCCTCGACCAGGTACGCGCACTGGCCTACGCCGCGCTGCTGGATCACGCCCGCCGCAGCGACCACCCGCACGCACTCGCGACGCTGATGCGCGGGCTCGCGTCGCTCCTGGGCGCCGAGTGCTGGCTGTGGCCGCAACCACCGGACGGCGACCTGTCGATGCCGCCGATCCACGCGCGGCCGCCGGTGCGCAGGCCCGTGTCGCTGGCGGGCGCCGCCATCGAGACCGCCTGGGCCTGCAGCCATTCCGGCACGGTGGTGGGCGAGTTGCGCACGCCGTTGCCCGCCGGCCTGACCATCGACGACTGGGGCGACCGGCTGCTGCCGGCGCGCGACGCCGCCGCCGCGCTGCTGGCCGGCCTGATCGAGCAGTCCGGCCACGCGCTGCCCGGTTCGCTCGCGCTGCAACGCACCGCGATGCACGAGGCCGGCACCTACGTGTGGGAATGGGACATGACCACCGACGTGCTGGGCGACATCGACGAAGGCGAGCGCCTGCTCGGCTATCCGCTCAACACGCTGGGCCACACGCAGGCCGACTGGGACCGCGTCGTGCATCCCGACGACAAGTCGCTGATCGACAAGGCCTTCAGCGCCCACGTGCGCGGCGAGACGCCGATGTATCGCGCTGTGTACCGGGCGCGCGCCGCCGACGGCCATTGGCGCTGGATCGAGGAGCGCGGCCGCATCGTCGAATGGGATCGCGACGGCCAGCCCACGCGCATGTTCGGCACGCAGACCGACGCCACGCTGCTGCGCGAACTCGAGCAGGCACAGCGCGATCGGCTCGCCGCCGAGGCCGCCAACAGCGCGAAGACGATGTTCCTCTCGCGCATCAGCCACGAGCTGCGCACGCCGCTGAACGCGGTGCTGGGATTCGCGCAGCTGCTGGGCACCGATCCCGCGCTGGCCGCGCTGCCGGCCCAGCGCCAGCAGGTGCGCATGATCCACGAGGCCGGCGACCACCTGCTCGCCATGATCGGCGACCTGCTGGACCTTTCGCTCGCCGAGGCTGCGCACCTGCCCATCCATCTGCAGAACGTCGCGCTCGCGCCGCTGTTCGAGTCGTGCGCCGCGTGGTGCCGGACGCAGGCCGACGCCGCGCGCATCGATGTCCATGTCGAGGATCCCGACGCCGGGGCGGCGCTGAGCCGCCCGGTCGCCGTCGTCCGCGCCGATCCCACGCGCCTGCGCCAGGTGCTGACCAACCTGCTCAGCAACGCCGTCAAGTACAACCGCCCGGGCGGCAGCGTGACGCTGCGCGCGCAGGCCGTCACCGACGAGTGGCACATCGACGTCGAGGACACCGGCCACGGCATCGGCGCCGCCGACCGCGCGCGCCTGTTCCAGCCGTTCAACCGGCTCGGCCGCGAGGCCTCGGCCATTTCCGGCGCGGGGCTCGGGCTGGCGCTGTCGCAATCGCTCACGCAGCTGATGGGCGGACGCATCACCGTGCAGAGCGTGCCGGGCGTCGGTTCGGTGTTCCGCGTCAGCCTGCCGGCGGCCTGAACCTTTTCGCCGAAGGCCATCTCGCGACGCGACGCGACGCGACGCGACGCGGTCGCGGTCGCGGCATGCGCGTGCGGCGTTGCGGCGTTGCCGTGTCGCGGCGTTGGATTCGACGACGCGCCGAACGACGATCAGCCGCGGCCGGCGTCCGCCAGTGCGCGCAAGGCCATCATCTGCGTGGCGATCGGGGTAGGCAGCGACCTGGCGCCGGCCATCACATCGGCGATGTAGGCCGCCGTCGCCGCCGCGTCGATCGCCGCGGGCAGCTCGGGCACCGACACCAGCGAGCCGCCCTGCGCATCGACCGACAGCGCGGGCTGCTCCACGCCGTCGAGGAAGGCCGTGAGCCTCGGGCAGCGGCGCGCATCGGCCACCGGCTCGCCCTCGGTGCCGCGCATCAGCATCGCCGTGGCCTGCGTCAGCGCGAGGAACCGGCCGAGGCTGGGCGCATATTCGGGATGCGTGTGGTTGACGACGCGCACGACGCTGCGCGCCGGCCCCAGTGCCGGCAGCAGCTTGGCCAGCGAATGCGCGGGGTTG
>CAIMXF010000579.1 GCA_903845345.1 uncultured beta proteobacterium | reverse complement strand
GCACGGCCACGAGAGCATCTGCCTGTCGCGCGACGAGGGCGACTTCCCGATCCGCAACCAGCTGATCAAGCCGGGCGACCGCTGGCCGCTGGGCGTGGGCGCGGGCAGCTGCGCGATTCTTGCCGCGCTGCCGGACGAGACCGTGGCCGACGTGCTCGCCCGCAACGCCGCGATCCGGGCCGACAAGTTCCCGCGCTGCACCGACGCCGGCGTGCTCGCGCTGGTGCGCGACACGCGCGAGCGCGGCTACTGCCTGCAGCCGGGCATGGTGTTCGAGGACAGCTGGGCGCTCGGCGTGGTCGTCTACGACGCCAACCAGGCGCCGGTCGCGTCGATCAGCATCGCGGCGCTGCGCTCGCGGCTGGGCCCGGCGCGCAGCGCGATGCTGGGCAACCGGCTGATGCAGGCGAGCCAGGAGCTGACGGCGCAGCTGGCCGGCTGACGAGCCGCGCGTCCAACGAAAAAGCCCGCGGCTGCGGGCTTTTCCAGTGGCCGCAGGCCTGGCAGGCCCCGGTGCGTCGAGCAGAGCTCAGGCTTGGCGACGACGACGCGACAGGCCGCCGATGATGCCCAGGCCGGCCAGCACCAGGGCGATCGAGCCGGGCTCGGGGACGGCGGAGACTTGCGAGATGCCCCAGCCTTCGTCGCCCAGGCCCTGGAAGCCGGCGTGTCCGCTCTTGGTCGACAGCGAGGTGTAGGTGAAGTCGACGATGTCGAGGCCGGTGGTCGAGCTGATGGGCACGGTGAAGTCGACGGTGGAGCCGGGACCGAACGTCGGCGTCAGGCCGAGCGGGTTGTAATACGACACGCTGGCGCCACCACCGCCCAGGTTGAACGTGCCGACGTACAGCGTCGCACCGTTGACCACGAGCGAAAAGTCGTCTTCGTAGTAGTTTTGCCCGTCGAGCGTGTTGTAGCCCGTGAGCACGAACGTGAGCACGTTGGTGGTGTCGACCACCTTCGTCTCGGCGGTCACGTCGGTCGCGAGCTCGCCGGTGGAACCGGTGAACGAGACAGGAGTGGCCTGTGCCGCGGCGGCTAGCGCCATGGCGGCGGATGCCAGCGCGAATTTGCGTTTGATGTTCATGGGTTTCCCTTGAAATTGCTGATGAGCCGTAAAGCCGGACGTGTCCCCACGGGCTGCATGAATACAGTCTCGGGTATTGTTGAGGCGATTCTGGCGCAAGTCGGCCGTTGCGCAATGGTGCGCTGCGTCAAAATATGGTTAGGTACAAACCCTAATCAATGACTGCGCGCCGCGCCTTCGCGGGGCGAGGCGAGATACTTCCCAAGTAGTCCGCACGCGGAGCCGGTCGCCGGCCGGGGGCGTGGGTCAGCTTGGCTTAAAGTGGGCGTCCTGTCTGCTTTGCCGCGCTGGCGGCCTGCACCGTGCTCAAGAAGCCTACCCGGGAACAGTGGATCACCATCTTGTGGGTCAGCGGATTCATCGTCTGCGCCTTCCTCGTGGCACTCATCGCCGCCATCGTGGTCGTCTCCGGACAGTTGCCCGAGCTGGACGAGATCACCCACTACCAGCCGCGCCAGCCGCTGGAGATCGTCACCCGCGAAGGCATCGAGCTCGCGCAGTTCGGACCCGAACGTCGCCGCTTCATGCCGGTGAGCGAGTTCCCGGACGTTCTCAAGAACGCGCTGATCGCCACCGAGGATGCCAACTTCCGCAACCACAGTGGCATCAGCGTCAAGGGCATCGTGCGGGCCGCGCTGGCCAACCTGTTCCATCACAAGCACGAAGGCGCCTCGACGATCACGCAGCAGGTCGCCCGCAACTTCTTCCTGAGCCGCAAGCAGACGTGGTCCCGCAAGTTCGCGGAGGCGTTGCTGGCGCTCAAGATCGAGCGCGCGCTGACCAAGGACCAGATCCTCGAGCTGTACATGAACCAGATCTACCTGGGACAGCACGCGTACGGCTTCGAGGCGGCCTCGCTCACCTACTTCGGCAAGCCGTCGAAGCAGCTCACGCCGGCCGAGGCCGCGATGCTGGCCGGCCTGCCCAAGAACCCCAGCGGCGCCGACCCGGCCGACCACTTCGAGAAGGCCAGGACGCGCCAGATGGTGGTGCTGCTGCGCATGCACGAGACGGGCGTGCTCGACGACACGCAGTGGGAGGCCGCGAAGAAGCAGCCGCTGAAGATCACCGGCCACTGGACGCCGGCGGTCAGCGCCGAATTCCTGGCCGAGATGGTGCGCCAGCAGGTGGTGCAGCGCTTCGGCGAGGCCGCGTATTCGCAAGG
>CAIMXF010000578.1 GCA_903845345.1 uncultured beta proteobacterium | reverse complement strand
CGCGCGCCTGCGCGAGGCCGATGCCGAACTGGCGTCGGCCAACGCGCAGGACCTGCGCGCCGCGTCCGACGACGGCCTCGCCGGCCCGCTGCTCGACCGGCTGCGCCTCGACGCCCACGCGCTGGCCACCGTCATCGAAGGCTGCCTGCAACTGGCCGAGATGCCCGACCCGATCGGCGAGATCACCGGCGTCACGCAGCGCCCCAGCGGCATCCGCGTGGGCCGCATGCGCGTGCCGCTGGGCGTGTTCGGCATGATCTACGAGAGCCGGCCCAACGTCACGATCGAGGCCGCGTCGCTGGCGATCAAGAGCGGCAACGCGTGCATCCTGCGCGGCGGCTCGGAGGCCATCCGCTCCAACATCGCGCTGTGGCGCTGCGTGCAGCGCGCGCTCGCCGACGCGGGCCTGCCGGAGACGGCGGTGCAGCTCGTGGAGACCACCGACCGCGCCGCCGTCGGCCGGCTGATCGCGATGCCCGAGTTCGTCGACGTGATCATTCCGCGCGGCGGCAAGGGCCTGATCGAGCGCGTCGCGCGCGAGGCGCGCGTGCCGGTCATCAAGCACCTCGACGGCAACTGCCACACCTATGTCGACGAGCGCGTCGACCTCGAGCTCGCGGTGCGCGTCGCCGACAACGCGAAGACGCAGAAGTACAGCCCCTGCAACGCCACCGAGTCGCTGATCGTGCACGCCGCGCAGGCGGCCGCGTTCCTGCCGCGCATCGGCGCGGTGTTCGCGGCCAAGGGCGTCGAGATGCGCGGCGACGCGCGCGCACTGGCCGCGCTGAAGGACGTCCCGGGAGCCAGGCTCGTGGTCGCGCAGGACAGCGACTGGGGCGAGGAATACCTGGCGCCCATCGTCAGCATCCGCGTGGTCGATTCGGTGGACGAGGCCATCGCCCACGTCAATCGCCATGGCTCGCACCACACCGATGCGATCCTCACCACCGACCACCCGAATGCGATGCGCTTCCTGCGCGAGGTCGATTCGGCCAGCGTGATGGTCAACGCCAGCACGCGCTTCGCCGACGGCTTCGAGTACGGGCTGGGCGCGGAGATCGGCATCTCCACCGACAAGTTCCACGCCCGCGGCCCGGTCGGACTCGAGGGATTGACGTCGCAGAAGTGGATCGTGCTGGGCGAAGGCGAGATCCGCGTCTGAGGCCGCGGCCTGCGTCGCCCTTGCCCGCGGTGAGCCTGGATGTGCAATAGGATGTGTCGGACCCCGCGGCGGCCGGATGGTCGAGCCGACCGGTTTCCTCGCGTCGCCCCGCCGCGCAGCGACTATGCTTGCGGCTCTTTCCGCATTGGCTGTTTCCCATGATCGATCCCCGCAGCGCCCTGGTGCTCTTTTCCGGCGGCCAGGACTCCACCGCCTGTCTCGCGTGGGCGCTCGCGCGTTACGTGCGCGTGGAAACCATCGGCTTCGACTACGGCCAGCGCCACCGCATCGAGCTCGATTGCCGCGCCGGCGTGCGCGAGTCGCTCGCCGCGCTCAAGCCCGAGTGGGCGGCGCGCCTGGGCGACGACCACCTGCTCGACCTGGGGCTGCTCGGCCAGATCTCCGACACCGCGCTCACGTCCGACCGCGCCATCGAGTTCGAGGCCAACGGCCTGCCCAACACCTTCGTCCCGGGCCGCAACCTGCTGTTCCTCGGCTTCGCCGCGACCATCGCGTACCGGCGCGGCGCGTCGGTGCTGGTGGGCGGCATGTGCGAGACCGACTTCTCGGGCTACCCCGACTGCCGCGACAACACGCTCAAGGCGATGCAGGTCGCGCTGAGCCTGGGCCTGGCCACGCCGCTGACCATCGAGACGCCGCTGATGTTCCTCACCAAGGCGCAGACCTGGGCGCTCACCGATTCGCTGGGCGGCGCGGCGCTCAACGAGGTGATCGTCGAGAAGACGCACACCTGCTACCTGGGCGAGCGCGGCAGCCTGCACGACTGGGGCTACGGCTGCGGCCTGTGCCCGGCCTGCCAGCTGCGCGCCGCGGGCCACGCCGGGTTCGTGGCTGCATCGTCTGCGAGCGCGGCGACATCCGCATGATCTCGCACTGGCTGTTCCAGCTGGTGCTGCTGGCGGTGCTGCTCGCCTGGGTGGTCGGCGCGTACAACCGGCTGGTGCGCCTGCGCGCGGCCATCGTGTCTGCCTGGGAGCAGATCGTGGCGGCGCTCGTCAAGCGCAGCGAGGCGATGGCCGCCGTGGCCGACGCGGTGCGCGTGCCGTTGGAGGCCGAGGCCGCCACCCTGCAGGCCCTGGCCGATGCCGACGCCAAGCAGCGCACCGCGGCCGACGGCGTGCGCCAGGCGCGCGCGCGCATCGCCGACGTCTCGTTGTGGGTCAGCGCCGAGGCCGGTCTCGCCTCGCCGGCCAGCCGCCTGCGCGCGCTGATCGAGCTGCAGCCGACGCTCATGCACGAGTCCGACCAGGCGCCGCAGCTCGCCGCCGCGCTGGCCGCGTGGCGCGAGGCCGAGCCGCGCATCCAGTTCGCGCGGCAGGGATTCAACGACGCCGTGGATCTCTACAACAAGGCGATCCACCAGGTTCCCACGCGCCTCATCGCGTCGGCGCTGGGCTTCCGGTCGGCCGGCCGCGTCTGACGCCGCGCGGCGGCCGAGCATCGACCTCGGCGCTGTCGCGCGATTGCCTGAACAGGCGATGCGGCGTCCCGCCGCGCCCGGGCTGGCCTCCGTTGCTGTCCCGCGATTGCCTGGACAGGCGATGCGGCGTCCCGCCGCGCCCGAGCTTGCCGCCGCTGCTGTCCCGCGATTGGCTGAACAGGCGATGCGGCGTCCCGCCGCGCCCGAGCTTGCCGCCGCTGCTGTCCCGCGATTGCCTGAACAGGCGATGCGGCGTCCCGCCGCACGCGCGCCACCCTCAGGGCTGTCCCATGATGGCTGCCGTCGCGATCATCTCGTCGAACAGGGCTGCGGTGGCTTCGCCGGGCACCGACCAGGGGTCGAGGTTGCCGAGTTCGGAGTACTTCAGGATCAGGCCCGGGTTGAGGCGGGCCATGTTGACCTGGCCCATGGACCAGCCCGCGAAGCGGCGTTCGTCGATCTCCTCGAACTGCAGCAGCGTGACGTCGGTGTGGCGCGCGTCGGCCACGATGCGGTTGTAGCGCCGGCTCACCGCGTTGCGTCCGCCTTCGAGCACCTGGATGAACAGGCGCCCGCTGTTGCACGGGCACAGGGCGCCGGTCAGGCCTTCGCGCGTGTTGGTGGCGCGCGACTTGCGCAGGATGG
>CAIMXF010000577.1 GCA_903845345.1 uncultured beta proteobacterium | reverse complement strand
CAGGGAATCGCCCAGAGTGTCGGCCCGATGAGTCAGGGCCTGGCTCCCGATGGTCACCGCCGCCGGGCCCGAAGCGTCGCCGCCCTCGAAGCCCTCCAGGGGAACGGAGGCGCCGGCGGTTGAAATCGGCGCCTCGGGCTCCGATACGGTCTCGGAGGCGAACGCCTCATGCCCCGGCCGGTCGCCTGGCCGCCGCTGGAACGTCATGGGCACGATCACGTCCAGATCGACGGTCACCTGATCCCTGGCCCCGGAGGGCCGCCCGCGCCGGCGCCGCCGGTGGCGGGCTTGTGCGTCAGGTGCCAGGCGAGGGCGCCGAGCCCGGCCACCAGCAGCACCGCGATCACGGTGCCCAGCCAACGGCGCTTCGTCTTGGGGGTCGCCGGCGGGTTGCCTGCGGACAGTCGTTCTTGTTCCATCACGGTCCTTGTTCGCGCCTGCCGCGAGGCGGCGCGCATCCATTTGTCTTGTCACGGTCGCACAGGCGAGACTGACCCTGCGCCTCATCTCGACCGCGCGACACCATAGCAAATGGCAAACCTGTTTTTGGGCAGCTCGAGACGGTTTAGGAAAACTTTACCTGTCGAGCGGGCAGGCCTCAGGGTTCGCCCGCTGGCGCAGGTCGTCGTTCATTGAGCGCGCGCGTCCGCGGCGTGTCATCGCGACACGAGGAACACCTGCACCGACAGCGGAGCGGCCGTCAGCGCCGACGCCCCATCGGCGTTGGCCGTGGCCGTCGCGCCGGAGTCCGGCGGATACAGGCGCTGCAGTCGCGCGTTGGCAGGCAGCCCGGCGAGGTTCGCGGTACCGGCCGAGTCGCCGTAGTTGATGACGACGACCGTGTGCTCGGCGGCATCGACGCGCTGGAAGCTCATCGTCTTCCCGTCGACGCGCGGCGCGACGTAGCGCCCGCGCGCGATCGACGGATGCGTGTTGCGCAGGCGGAGCATCGCCGTGTAGAACGCCAGCATCGAGTCCGGGTCGGCGCGCTCGTCCGCGGCGTTGTGGGTGGCGACGTTGGTCGACGCGGGCCGGTACGGCGTGCCGGTGCTGAAGCCGCCGCTGGCGCTCCAGCTCATCGGTCCGCGCAGCTTGCCATCGGCATCGTTCGTGGCGGCGGCCGACATGCCCAGTTCCTCGCCGTAGTACACATAGGGCGTGCCGGGCTGCAGCAGGTAGGCGGCGGCCGCGACGCGCACGCGGGCGGCGTCGCCGCCCATCGCGTCCCACAGCCGCTTGCCGGCGAAGTGGTCGTGGTTGGAGACCATCGTGGCCATCGTGTCGGGCGCCGTCGTGAAGTAGTCGGCGACGTCGTGGATCGCCTTCTCGTCACCGAGCCCGGCCTTGACCAGCGCGTCGCTGTGGCCGAACGCGAACGACGATCCGCAGGCGCCCGGCGCAGCGAAGCCGATCGGGTCGCCGGGCGATTCGCACACCATCACGTGCGGATGGTCGATGTCCAGCTCGCGCCGCAGCCTGCCCATGAACGCGTAGTTCTCGGGCTGCAGGCTCCAGCCCTGCGGGCCGTTCTCGAACAGGTGGCCGACCGCGTCGACGCGGAATCCGTCGACCCCGTGGTTGAGCCAGAAGCGCAGGCTGTCGAGGTGGTAGGCGACGACCGCGGGGTTGCGCAGGTTGAAGTCGGCCATCGCGTCGTCGAACTGCGAGAAGTAGGCGCCGTTGGGCGTCATGACCCAGGGGTCGCGGCCGAAGATGGACCAGCCCGCGGGCTTGGCGTCCTCCCACACGTACCAGTCGCGCCACGGGTTCGTGCGGCTCGAGGCCGACTGCACGAACAGCGGGTTCTTGCCGGAGCTGTGGTTGATCACGTAGTCGATCACGATGCCGATGCCGTGCGCATGCGCCTGGCGCACCAGGTCGTCGAAATCGGCCAGCGTGCCGTACGCCGGTTCGATCGCGCGGTAGTCGGTCACCGCATAGCCGTGGTCGTGGTCGCTGCTCGGGTTGACCGGCATCAGCCACAGGCCCTTGATGCCCAGCGCCTGCAGGTAGTCCAGGCGTCGCGCGAGTCCGCGCAGGTCGCCGACGCCGTCGCCGTCGCTGTCCTGGTAGCCGCGCACGAAGACTTCCATGAACGCCCCGTGTTCCCAGCCCTGGGGCAGCGGCGCGGCCTGCGGCACCTGGCGCACGGCGGACACGTCGACGCCCGGTCCGCTGGCGCAGGCGCCCAGCAGGATCGAGCAGGCCAGCGCGAAGGTCGCGGGCAGGGCGCGGCTGAGGAACGTCATGGCGGCTTGTCTCCGTGTTGTCATCTGGTGTAGTCAAAGTACATCATAAATCCAACAGCGGGCCGCTCCTGATGCGGGAAACCCATGCGCGGCATTCCGGCAGCGTTGAAATAGGATGTAGCATTCCTTCCTGAGAATAACGAGACAACGTGCTTGTGAAGCAAAACTACGTCAGGCGGATGACGATCACTGGTGCAAGGGTCGCGGCGGGCATCGCGCTCGCCGCCGGCGCCGCGTCCGCGGTAGCGGACGAGCGGGCGGTCGCCGCGGCTTGCGACGCCGCGGCGATCGCAACGACGCTGGCGCCGGCGGCGTCCGGCGACGTCGTGCCGGCGCGTGCGGTGTGGTTGTCGCGATCGTTGATCCGCTGGCCCGCGGCGCCGGCGTCGGGCCGCTACGTGCTGGTGGCATCCGCGCATGCCGCGCTCGTCGCGACGATCGGCGAGCCGGTGAGCGGCGCCGACGACACGCTGGCGCTGTCGGTGGACGAGGGCGAGCCGCCCGCCGCGCTCGCGCAGCGCTTCAAGTATGTCGCCGCGGGCGTGTTGCTGCGCGCGTCCGACCCGGCACGCGTGGCGCGCGCGCTGCGCGGGCAGGCGCTCGTGGTTCGCGAGGATGAACAGGGCCGCGTGCTCGCGGCGAGCGCGCTGCAGGT
>CAIMXF010000576.1 GCA_903845345.1 uncultured beta proteobacterium | reverse complement strand
CTGTGGACCAGGGTGCACATCGAGAGCGGCTGGGAGACCGCGCTGGAGTCGGCGCTGCGCGAGCGGCTCAATGCGCTGTCGGTCGGCAGGCTCGACATCGTGCGCGCCTTCGTCGGCGACGCGCCGCCGGCCAAGCTGGCGTTCTACTCGCCGCCGCCGGGCGCGATCGCCAACACGCATCGCACGCTGCCGCGGCTGTCCGACCTGCTCAAGCTGAACGACGCCGGCCTGCAGGCGCTGCTCAACGACTGGCTCGAAGGCGTCTATACGGCACCCGGTATGGACGAGGCGCTGGCGCAGCGCGGCCAGCTGACGCACGGCGAAGTCATCATGACCCGCGACGGCCACGCCGTCTCGCAGTTCGCCGTCGCCTTCTACGCGCCCGATTCCGAACAAGCCGGCATGCTGGGCCGCGCGCAGGAGATCGAGCACCTGGAGCGCGAGTCCAAGGCGCAGGCGATGATCACCGACGAGGCGCGCGCCGCGCTGATCCGCATGGAGGCCGCATACACCGATGCCGCGCAGCGGCTGCAGTCGGTGCGCCGCGAGGCGTCCGAAGCGCAGACGCGCGCGCACGAGCTGCACGTCGAGCTGCTGCGGCTGTCGTCGCAGGCCGAGGCCGCCACCACGCGCCGCACGCAGCTGGAAGACGAACTGGCCGAGATCGACGCGCAGGACGAGGGGCTGATCGAGCGCCGCATGACCGGCGAGGTGCGCTTCGAGGAGCTCGACCAGCAACTGGCCACGACGCAGGAGCGCCAGGCCGACCTCGAAGAGGGCGTGATCGCCGCGGAGCGCAAGCTGTCCGACGCGCGCGAGCAGCTGCGCGCGCTCGAGCGCCGCGCGCAGGAGGCGCAGTTCAACACGCGCGCGCTGTCGGCGCGCCAGGGCGAGCTGCAGCGCGCGATCGAGACGGCCGCGCAGCAGGTGCAGACGAACACGCAGGCCGGCGAACAGCTCACGCTGGAACTCGATTCCTTCAACGACCAGGCCGCGGGCACCGGCCTGCAGGAGGCCCTGGAAGTCCGCTCCGGACGCGAGGCCGCGCTGTCGGCGGTGCGCACCGAGTACGACGAGCTGTCGATCCAGCTGCGCAAGGCCGACGAGCAGCGCCTCGAATTCGAACGCAGCCTGCAGCCGCTGCGCGACGCCATCACCAAGCTGCAGCTCGAAGAACAGGCGGCGCAGCTGGGCGGCGCGCAGTACATGGAACAGCTCGTGGCGGCCGAGGTCGACCTCGAGCTGCTGGGCAACAGCATCGACGACGGCGGTGTCAAGCTGCACGGCCTGCAGACCGAGATCGACCGCATCGGCCGCGAGGTGAACGCGCTCGGCGCGGTCAACCTGGCCGCGCTCGACGAGCTCGTGTCGGCGCGCGAGCGCAAGACCTTCCTCGACGCGCAGACCGCCGACCTGAACGACGCCATCGGCACGCTCGAAGGCGCGATCCACAAGATCGACCTCGAGACGCGCGACCTGCTGATGAAGACCTTCAACCTCGTCAACGAGCAGTTCGGCCGCATGTTCCCGAGCCTGTTCGGCGGCGGCCAGGCCAGGCTGGTGATGACCGGCGACGAGATCCTCGACGCCGGCGTGCAGGTGATGGCGCAGCCACCCGGCAAGAAGAACTCGACGATCCACCTGCTGTCCGGTGGCGAGAAGGCACTCACCGCCATCGCGCTGGTGTTCGCCATCTTCATGCTGAACCCGGCGCCGTTCTGCCTGCTCGACGAAGTGGATGCGCCGCTGGACGACGCCAACACCGAGCGCTACGCGAAGCTCGTCAACGAGATGTCGTTCAAGGGAACCCAGTTCCTGTTCATCTCCCACAACAAGATCGCGATGGAGATGGCCGAGCAGCTGATCGGGGTGACGATGCAGGAGCAGGGCGTGTCCCGCATCGTCGCGGTCGACATGGAGGCCGCGCTGTCCCTGGCCGAACTGGGTTGAGAGCCCCGACACGATGCCGCTCAACCTCACCACCGCCCTGATCGCGCTCGCCGTCCTCGTGCTGGTCGGCATCGTCGTGCAGGGGATGTGGAAGGCGCGCCGCATCAACGCGAACATCGCGCGCAGCGCCGGCCTCGACGTGGTGGTCGGCGACGAGCCGGGCGCGCGCCGCGAGCCGGCGATGGGCGACGCGCCGCCGCCGGCCGACCTCGGCCTGCCCAGCGCAACCATGCCGCGTCCCGACAGCCGCCTCGCGCCGGTGCGCCGCGCGGTGCGCCTGGACGCGCTGATCGACGCGATCGCCACGCTGAGCGTCGACTCACCGGTCGCCGGCGAGCGCGTGCTGCCGCACCTGCCGGGCGCCAACCGCGTCGGCACCAAGCCGTTCTTCATCGAAGGCCTCAACACCGAGTCGGGCGACTGGGAGACCATCGTCCCCAATGCGCGCTACGGCGAGTTCCAGGCCGGCGTGCAGATGGCCAACCGCAACGGCGCGTTGAACGAGATCGAGTTCTCGGAGTTCGTGCAGAAGCTCGAGACCTTCGCGCAGGCGATCGGCGCCTCCACCGACCTGCCCGACATGCTCGAGAGCGTCGCCCGCGCCCGCGAGCTCGACGCGTTCGCGAGCCAGCACGATGCGCAACTCGTCGCGCTGCTGCGCGCCAACTCCGTCGCGTGGTCGGTCGGCTACCTGCAGCAGATCGCGCAGCGCCACGGCTTCGTGCCGGGTGCGGTGCCGGGCCGCCTGGTGCTGCCGGCGATCGAGGAGGGCGCGCCGCCGGTGCTGGTGCTGGGCTTCGACGCGCAGGCCGCGCTGGCCGACGATCCCGGCCACGCCGCGGTGCGCGAGCTCACGCTGGGCCTGGACGTCGCGCAGACCGAGGAACTCGCCGAGCCCTTCGCCGCCTGGCATGGCGCCGCGCGCAAGCTGGCGGACGATCTCGACGCCGCGATCGTCGACGACCAGGGCCAGACGATCACGCTGCACGCGTTCTCTGCGATCCACGCCGAGCTGACGCGCCTGTACGAAGCCCTGATGGCGCACGACCTGGCCGCGGGTTCGCCGGGCGCGCGACGACTGTTCAGCTGAACCATGTCGGCCACGGCGAGTCCCATCGCGTTCGACTGGCGTCGCGTCACCGCCGACGACGTGTCGACGCTGGCCGCGCTGTACCGCGACGCGGCGCTGCGGCTGGGGCCGCTGGTCTACACGCCCGAACAGGCGCGCGCGTGGGCCTCGTCCGCCGACGACGCGCCGGCCTTCGGCAAGTACGTGCTCGACGCCGACACCTGGATCGCCCAGCGGCCGGGCGACGCGCGCGCGCTGGGCTTCTGCGGCGTGGCCACCGGGGGCGAGGTGCGCGAGGTGCATTCGCTGTACGTCGCGCCCGGCTGCACCCGCCGCGGCCTGGGCACCGGGATGCTGCGCCGCACGCTGGAGCGCGCGAGCGCCGCGGGCGCGACGCGCTTCGCCGCGTGGGTCACGCCGTTCAGCCGGCCCGTGTTCCTCGCCGCCGGCTTCGTGCTGACGCAGACCGTCGACGCGCCTTACGGCGGCGTGATGTTCGAGCGCTACCGCGTCGAGCGCGGCTGAGGTTGATCGCCGAAGAACACGTCCAGCGTCGGGAACGCGGCGCGTTCGCGCAGGCAGTCCCACAGGAAGATGGCCAGGCCGATGTCGCCGGTCCACAGCGAGTGGCGCAGGCGACCGGCCTGCGCGGTCTCGGCGTCGAACTGCGCGATCGCATGCATCGCGAAGGCGCGCGCGCGGTCGCGCCAGCGCGCGTCCCGCGTGCGCGCGTGCAGCACCAGGAACGCGTAGCCGTTGCCGGCCGTGCCGTGGCACAGGTTCGAGCCCTTGGCCAGCGGGCCGGCGGCCCAGGTGGCCTCGCCTGCTTCGCACAGCAGCGGGTCCAGCGCGTGGCCGGGCAGGTCGGCGAGGCACACGACGAAGCCCGGCGCGCCGTGGCAGAACTGCATCAGCCATTTCTGCGGCGTGCCGGGCGGTTCGTCGGCCTGCACCGGCCAGGTGGCCTGGCCGTCCGCGCGGATCGCGGTGTTGGCGATGGTGGTCTCGATGCAGCCTTGCCACTCGGCCCAGTCGTCGTCGGCGAGCAGGTGCCGGCCCGCCAGCAGCGCGCGGGCGGTGGCGACGAAGCCGTGGACGGCATCGAGGTGGCGCACGCGGCGCTCGTACAGGTCCTGCGGCCAGTAATGGCAGCGCTGCCGCTCCGACCACACGAGCTGCTCGCGCAGCCGTCGCGCGATGCGGCGGAACAGCACGGCCCAGCGTTCGTCGCCGCACCGGCGATGCATCAGCGCCGCGGCCAGCAGCGAACCGGGCGCGCCCCACATCAGCTCGCGCGCGGGATGGTCGATGTTGTCGGCGACGAGCGCGGCGATGGTGTCGGCGCGGGCCTGGCTGGGCGCGTGGCCCCAGGCCATCATCTGCAGCGGCAGCTCGCCCATCAGCCAGCTGCCGGCGTTGTCGCCAGGAATGGCCGCGAGCCAGGCGCGATGGCGTTCGAGCAGGCGGTCGACGTGCGGTGCGAACGACGGGCTCGCCGCGGCGCCGACGGCGTTCAGGTAGTCCAGCGCCCAGGCGACGCCCGCGGCGCCGAAATACAGGCCGGGGAACGGCACCTGCGGATCGTCGCCGGGATCGAGGTCGCGCGGGTGCGGCGGCCACAGCGTCTCGGGCGAGAACGCGGCGACGGTGTCGTCGACGATGCGCGCGAGGGTGGCGCGCACGCGGGCCTCGTCCCACGCGATGGGCAGCAGGGCTTCGTGGCGGGCGGGGTCGTGCAGCATCTGGAAGCGGCGGCCGTGGACGGAACGCGATCGTACGTCGGCCGCGTTCGCGGTAGGCTGTCGGGATGCGCACGCCATTCCACTTGCTGCTCGCGGCCCTGGTCGCCACGCTCGCCGCCTGCACGAACCCGGCCCCCGCGGCGCCGGCGAAGACCGCGAGGTCGACCGCCGGCCCGGGCGTCCACGTGCTCGCGCAGCGCCTCGCGATGCCCGGCCTCGGACGCGAACGGACGCTGCGGCTGTACCTGCCGCCGTCGTACGAGACGTCGCCGGACAAGCGCTATCCGGTGATCTACATGCACGACGGGCAGAACCTGTTCGACGACGCGACCTCGTACGCCGGCGAATGGGGCGTCGACGAGACGATGGACGCGTTCGCCCGCACCCGCGGTTTCGAGGCCATCGTGGTAGGCATCGACAACGGCGGCGAGGAGCGACTGCACGAGCTGTCGCCGTGGACGAATCCGAAGTACGGCGCGGCGCAGGGGGAGCAGTACATGGCGTTCGTCGTCGACGTCGTCAAGCCGTTCGTCGATACCCACTACCGTACGCGCCCCGATCGCGCGGACACGGCGATCGCCGGCAGCTCGATGGGCGGGCTGATCTCGCACTACGCGCTGCTGCGCTACCCGCAGGTGTTCGGCAAGGCGGCCATCTTCTCGCCGTCGTACTGGTACTCGAGCGAGGTCTACGCGCAGACGAGGGCGCATGCGTGGCCGGCCGGCACGCGCACGTATTTCTACATCGGCGGACGCGAGGGCGACGAGTCGGTGCCCGACGTGCAGCGCATGCTGTCGCTGCTGGCCACGCCGGACCGCGCGGTGCGCGACCTCACGCTGCACATCGAGCCCGACGCCCGGCACAACGAGCGCGCCTGGCGCGCCGAGTTCCCGCGCGCGGTGGCGTGGCTGTTCGACGTGCGGCCGCTCGACGCGGCGCCCTGAGGCCTGCGCGCGTGCGACGATTGCCGACCTGTCCGCCTTTCGATTCCCCTGTGACCTCGAACACCCTGCCCGACCGCGCCTTCGCCGCCTTCCTGTTCGACATGGACGGCACGATCCTCGACTCGACCGCCGCCACCGAGCGCGTGTGGATCCGCTGGGCCCGGCGGCACCGGCTCGACGTCGCGAGCTTCCTGCCGACCCTGCACGGCATGCGCGCGATCGAGACCGTGCGGCGCCAGAACCTGCCCGGCGTCGACGCGCAGGCCGAGGCCGCGCGCATCACCGCCGAGGAGATCGACGATGTCGACGGCGTCGTGGCCATCGCCGGCGTCGAGGCGTTGTTGGCGGCGCTGCCGCCCGATCGCTGGGCCGTGGTCACGTCCGCGCCGCGCGCGCTGGCGCTGCGCCGCATCGCCGCGGCGGGGCTGCCGCCGCCGCCGTTGATGGTCACGGCCGACGACGTCGCGCACGGCAAGCCGGCGCCCGACTGCTTCGAACTCGCGGCACGGCGACTGGGCGTGTCGGCGCGCGACTGCCTCGTCTTCGAGGACGCCCCGGCCGGCATCGCCGCGGCCGAGGCCGCCGGCGCCAGCGTGCTGGTGATCACCGCGACGCACGCACATCCGCTGGACACTCGCCACCCCGGCGTCGTCGACTATGCGGCGCTGGCCCCGGGCGTCGACGCCGACGGCCGGCTTCATCTCGTCCCGATCGGAGGCTGAACGCATGGGATCGATGGCTCTGGTCAAGCGGGCGCTGGCGCCGGCCTGGGTGCGGCCGGAGGCGCTCAACGTCACGCCCGACCTGCTCGGCGCGCCGCTCGCCCCGCACGGCCGGCGCGCGCTGGCGATGGGCGTGGACGTCACGGTCATCGGCCTGTTGTCGGCCACCGGCATGTTCTGGATCGTGGCCGGCATCGGGGCGCTGCTCGTCCAGCTGCGCCGGCCGCCGCCGAACCGACCGCGTTCGCGCGGCGTGCTGATGTGGGCCGCGCTGGCCCTGTTGATCGTGCTGGCCGTCAGCCACGGCCAGCGTTGGGTCGAGCACCGCGACGATCCACCGCGCGCCGAGTCCGCGCAGGATGACGACGACGACGCGGTCGCGGCCGCCGCCGAAGCCGCGGCGTCGGCCGCCTCGGCCAACGCCGCCGAGGCGGCGCTGCAGGCCGCGCAGAAGGAACAGGAGCGCGACGCCGCGCGCATCCACGACCTCGAGGCGCAGTTGGCCGAGGCGCGCAAGCCGCGGCCGATCCAGTGGCGCGACGGCGCGATGCGCCAGCTGCACAAGCTGGGCCTGCGCTTCGGCTGGGCGATCGCCTACTTCTCGCTGCTGCCGTTCTGGTGGCAGGGCCAGACGGTGGGCAAGCGCCTGTTCGGGCTGCGCGTGGTCGAACTCACCGGCAAGCCACTGGGCCTGATGACCTGCTTCGGCCGCTACGGCGGCTATGCCGCGGGACTGGCCACCGGCGGCACCGGCTTCCTGCAGGTCCTGTGGGACCCGAACCGGCAGGCGGTGGAGGACAAGCTCGCGCACACCGTGGTGGTCGACCTGCGCGGGCCGCGCAACGCCGTCGACCGGTCGCTGGCGGACCCCCGGGTTTGAGTCCGGGCCGGTGCCTGCGCGCCAATGTGCATGGCGCCGCGCCGCCCGTGCTCAGCGGTGCGGGTGCCCGGCCGGGCCAGGATCCGTCTGGCTCGCGCAGGCTGATCTGCCAACGCCCGCCCCGACTCGCCAGTCGCGAGGGCGACCCTTCGAACCGGAGCCGACTGGGCGCCGGTGCGGTGTACGCGGCCCGTCCGGCGCTGCACGCGCAGAAGCCGGCCAGCGCGGTGGCGACTGCGTCGTCGCAAGCGTCGGCGGCCTCTGCGCGTGCGTCCGCGCCGGCAGCGGTCGCCACGGAGAGCGTCGAGCGCGAGGACGGCGCGCGGCTGTCGTGGCCGGGCCGGGGGCTCCTGGTCTGGAGCTGGCGGAGACGACGCCAGGCCTGGCAGCGCCGGTGCCCGTCAGCCTGGCCTTGACGGGCCTGATCCGGCGCGAGGGCAAGGATCGAG
>CAIMXF010000575.1 GCA_903845345.1 uncultured beta proteobacterium | reverse complement strand
CTTGACGTCCGAGCCTTCGACGAACAGGCGCTTCTGCACGATGCCCGTCACGCGCGCACGCACCTGCGCGACGCGCAGCGCCTCGACGCGGCCCGGCAGCTCGGTGGGCACGTCGAGCGTCCTCGGGGCCACGGTGACGACACCCACTTCCGGCGCCGGCGGCGGGCCGGACGGCGCCGCCTTGTCGCCGCACGCCGAAAGCACCGAACAAGCGGCGAGCACGGCGGCCAGGACGGCGGCGGAGGCGGGAGGCAGGCGCGAGGCGCGGGTGGCCAGGAAATGAGGCATTCGGCTTTTCTCTTCGAAGCGAGTGAACGGCGGAGACCGCCAGTGAATCCGGTTTGTGAGGGACCCGGGCAGGCCGCGGTGCCACGCCGGGCGTGGCGCCGCGACGGTCGCCGGCCGGGAATGAAGGCGCGGCGGCGGCGGTGGCACGCGCGCCTTCCGGCCCCGTGGGCCGCTGGATGGGCTTACCGGGCACCCGAGTGCCGCCAGGATTCCCGGCGGGAAAATGATAAGCTGGTTTACGTTATCCCGTCCCACGGTCGGGATTGGGACGGTCGCGTCAGAACCGCCTGAAGGCGCTCAGCGCGGCGCGGTACAACGTGAAATGCCAGCTGCGCAGCCAGGCCTCCAGGCGCGCGCGCATCGGGGCCTCGACCAGCTCGCTGGCGTCCAGCACCTCCTGCCAGCGCCCGGCGCGGCGCAACTCGACGGCGCGCTTCGGCCCGGGAATGGCCGCGCGCCCCGCCACGCCGATGCGCTCGGCGCAGATCGAGCGCAGCACGCCCGACAGCGTCGCGAAGCCGGTGGTGTGCGCCGGCGTGGCGGCGCCGTCGGTCGGGCGCGTGAAGGTGATGCGGGCGAATGCCCGGCGGTCGACCAGCAGGTAGCCGGCATCCAGGCGCACCGCCGGCTCCTTGTGCCGTCGCGCATCGACCACCAGCGGCAGGTTCACCACGCGCAGGCCGGTGGCCTTCAGGCAGGATTGCAGGCAGCGGCGGACGATGAAGGAGCGCAAGGACATGGGCGCCGGACGGCGAGCAGGCGGAAGCTCGATTCTCGCCTGCGGCCCGGGGCCGCCCATTTCCGCTTGTTACCAGGCCGGCGCAAGCTCCGCGAAGCCGGCCGGCGCCTGGCGTTCGTCGTCGAAGGTGACGATCTCGTAGGCCGACGCATCGGCCATCAGCGCGCGCAGCAGCTGGTTGTTCATCGCGTGGCCGCTCTTGTAGGCCGTGTAGCTGGCGAGCAGCGGATGGCCGACGACGAACAGGTCGCCGATCGCATCGAGGATCTTGTGCTTGACGAACTCGTCGTCGTAGCGGAGCCCGTCGGCGTTGAGCACGCGCGAGTCGTCGACGACGATGGCGTTGTCCATGCTGCCGCCCATGGTGAGGCCGCGCGAGCGCATCAGGTCGAGATCCTTGGTGAAGCCGAACGTGCGGGCGCGCGCGATGTCGCTCTTGTACCTGCCGCCGCCCATGTCGAAGGTCACCTGCTGGCCGGTGGCGTCGACCGCGGGATGGTTGAACTCGATCTCGAAGGTGAGCCTGAAGCCGTGGTAGGGCTCCAGCCGCGCCCAGGCCAGCGACGCGCCCTCGCCGCGGCGCACCTCGACCGGCTTGAGCACCTTCAGGAAGCGCTTGGGCGCGTCCTGCAGCACGATGCCGGCGCTCTGCAGCAGGAACACGAAGCTGGCGGACGAGCCGTCGAGGATGGGCACCTCGTCGGCGGTCATGTCGACGATCATGTTGTCGACGCCCAGGCCGGCGCAGGCCGACATCAGGTGCTCGATCGTCTGCACCTTCGGGCCGCCCGGATCGCCGCCCTGCGAGATCGTCGAGTTCATGCGCGTGTCGGACACCGACGCGGTGTTGGCCGGGATGTCCACCGGCTGCGGCAGGTCGACGCGGCGGAACACGATGCCGGTGTCCGGCGCGGCCGGCCGCAGCGTCATTTCCACCTTCTGTCCGCTGTGCAGGCCCACGCCGACGGCGCGGGTGATGGACTTGAGCGTTCGCTGTTGGAGCATGCCGCGATTGTAGGGACTGTGCTGCGGCCCTGCGCCGCCGGGGAGAAACGGAAATCCCCATCGCCACGATGAACAAATGCAATCGCTGTCGAGCGCTCAGGGCGGTCCGAACAACACCTTCAGCCGCGCCCGCGCCCCGCGCGCCGCGACGAACGCGCGGCCCATCGCGATCCACTCGTGGAACGCGATGCGGATCGGGTTGTTGCTCAGCACCGGCCTGGTCAGGCCGTAGCGGATCGGGATGTCCGGACGCAGCGCCACGAAGGTGCCGAACAGGCGGTCGAACACGATGAGCGAGCTGCCGTAGTTGCAGTCCAGGTACTCCGGATTGCTCGCGTGGTGCACGCGGTGGTGCGTGGGCGTGTTGAGCACCCACTCCAGCGGCCCGAGGCCGGGCAGCCAGTCGGCATGGATCCAGAACTGGTAGAACAGCCCGGCCGCCAGCAGCCCGAACACGGCCTGCGGCGGAAAGCCCAGCCACACCAGCGGCGTGAAGAACGCGAGCGCGCCGCCGAGCCGGCCGGTCCAGCCCAGGCGCACCGCCGAGGCCAGCATCAGCTCGTTGGACGAATGGTGCACCGAATGCGAGGCCCAGAACCAGCGCACGCGGTGCGTGAGCCGGTGGTGCCAGTAGTAGGCGAACTCGACGAGCAGGTACAGCCCCAGCCACGTCGTCGCCGAGTTCATGGGGATGGTCGCGAGGCGATGCGCGTAGGCCAGCGCCGGCAGCGGCGCCGCGGCGGTCAGGCCCGCCACCTCGACGCCGCGCCGGACGAGGGCGTCGCCCAGCGATGCGGCGACGCCGCGCAGGTCGGTCGGCCGCCGCCACACGTAGCGGCGCAGCAGCGCTTCGCCGACCACGATGGCCAGCAGCACGAGCGCGGCGAGGCCTGCATGGCGCGGAACGAATGACGG
This sequence comes from uncultured beta proteobacterium, assembly GCA_903845345.1. Lineage (GTDB taxonomy): Bacteria > Pseudomonadota > Gammaproteobacteria > Burkholderiales > Burkholderiaceae_C > Scleromatobacter. The sequence goes on along the minus strand of CAIMXF010000575.1, from coordinate 833 downwards.
ATTGGCGAGCAGCGGGTCGACCATGGTGTTCGATGGATTGCGGAACGGGCGCCGCGACGGGTTCATTCAACGATGCGCCGTCCGCGACGCCACCCACGCGCCGCGACGAAATGCGACGGCGCTGAAACATCTCGCGCACGCGCGGGACGCGCCCCTACACTTCGTCCGACACTCTGCAGGCACCCATGAATTCGAAGCCGCTCATCCTGATCGTCGACGACGATGCCGAGCTCTCGGGCATGGTCGTCGAACTGCTCCAGCGCGAGGGCTGGGCCGTGCACGCGGTGCTCACCGGCGGCGACGGCGAGCGCGACCTCGCGGCGCTGCATCCCGAGCTGGTGCTGCTGGACGTGATGCTGCCCGACGCCAACGGCTACGACCTGTGCCGGCGCTGGCGCGCGCAGCACCCGGGGCTGGGCATCGTGATGCTCACGGCGCGCGGCGATCCGCTCGATCGCGTGCTGGGTCTCGAGATCGGCGCCGACGACTACCTCGCCAAGCCCTTCGAGTCGCGCGAGCTCGTGGCGCGCGTGCGCGCGCTGCTGCGCCGCGCGGCGCCGGGGCGCGCGGAGTCGCCCCTGATCCGCTTCGACGGCCTCGTCATCGACCTGGTGCGGCGCGAGGTGCGCGTGGGCGAGCAGGCGCTCGTGTTGACCAGCGTGGAGTTCAAGCTGCTCGTCGCGCTCGCGCGCGCGCCCGGCACCGCGCTGTCGCGCGAAGCACTCAGCGACGCCGTGCAGGCCGGCAGCTACCGGCCGCAGGATCGCACCGTCGACGTGCAGGTGGCGCGCCTGCGCCGCAAGCTGCAGGAGGTACGGCCGGGCGCGGACTGG
>CAIMXF010000574.1 GCA_903845345.1 uncultured beta proteobacterium | reverse complement strand
TCGTGACGCATGACGCACGCATCAACGAGTACGCGGATCGCATCGTCCACATGGAAGACGGGCGGATCACCGGCACGGGCAAGGGCACGGAATGAGAAACAACATCACCTTCGCGCTGGCCGTCCTCGGTCTCGTGGCCGGCCTCGTGGCGGCCTGGATCTTCGGCATCGAGCGCCATGCCCAACCCCCGGCCTTTCCACCCGTCAGCAATCCCTACGCGACGGCGATCTATGCGAACGGCATCGTCGAGAGCGATCAGCCCGGCGGCTCGAACATCAACATCTATCCCGACGTCTCCGGCAAGGTGACTGTGGTGTTGGCGCGCGCAGGGCAGGCGGTCAAGGCGGGCGATCCCCTGATGACGGTCGACGACTCGGTGCAGAAGGCCACCACCGAGCAACTGCGCCTGCAGGCTGAAGCCGCGCAGACGTTGCTTCAGGAACTGGTGGCGCAGCCGCGCCGCGAGACGCTGGCCATCGCGAAGTCGCAGGTCGACTTGGCCGATGCGAACGTGAAGGTGGCGCGCGACCAGGATGACAAGCGCCGTGCGAGCTACGCCATCGACGCGCGCTCGATCAGCAAGGACGTGCTCGACAACGCCGACGACGCGCTTCGCCAGGCCGTCTCGTCGCTCGGAGTAGCGCAACGACAGTACGACCTGATCAAGGCAGGTGCGTGGAGTTTCGACGTGGTCAATCAGCGCAAGCAGGCAGAGGCCTCGCAGCAGGCCTGGAAAGCAGCAGTGGCGTTGCTGCAGAAGTACACGTTGCGAGCGCAGGCCGATGGCGTCGTGCTGGCGGTGAACACGGCGAACGGGAGCTACGTGTCGCCTCAGGGCGCCTACAACGCCTATACGCAGGGGCAGGATCCGTTGATCGTGATGAGCGCGCCCCAGACCACGCTGGCCGTGCGCTGCTATGTCGACGAGATCCTGGTTTCCCGGCTGCCGGCCGGGGATCACATCCAGGCGCAGATGTCGATCCGCGGCACCGATGTGAAAGTGCCGCTGGAGTTCGTCCGCGTGCAGCCCTATGTCTCGCCCAAGATCGAGCTGTCCGACCAGCGCCAGGAGAAGGTCGACCTGCGCGTGCTGCCGGTCGTCTTCCGCTTCAAGATGACATCACCCACGATGGCCTACCCGGGTCAGCTGGTCGATGTCTTCATCGGGCCGAAATGACGAACTCCCTGCATGGCGGTTCGTTGCTGCGAGGCAGGGGCGTCTTCCTGGTCGCGGCGCTGTCGCTCGTTGGCTGTGCGGTGGGCCCCGATTTCGTCCGACCCGGGCCCCCTGGGACAGATCGCTATTCAACCGAGAAGGCTATCGTCGACACGATCTCTGCGGCCGGCACGGCCCAACACTTCACGCCGGGAGCCGCCGTGCCCGCGGACTGGTGGAAGCTGTTCGGGTCTCCGACACTGGACGCCGCGGTGCAGCAAGCCTTGTCCAAGAGCCCGACGCTGGAAGCCGCACAGGCCAGCTTGCGAGAGAGCCAGGACAACCTGCGTGCCGGCGACGGCCTGTTCTACCCCCAGCTCGACGCGTCCCTGGTCGCCGAGCGGGCGCACAGCGCGGCCAGCCAACGCAGCGGTACCGCGACGGGCTCGGTCTTCGACGTGGTGACGCTCAGCGGCACGGTCGGCTACACGATCGACGTGTTCGGCGGCGAGCGCCGCACGGTCGAGGGCCTGCAGGCCCAGGTCGACAACCAGCGCTACCTGTTCAAGGCGGCATTCCTCGCGCTGACGGGCAACGTCGCCGAGACCTTCATTGCGAGATCGGCCTATCGGGCGCAGCTTCAAGCTACCCGGGAGTTGATTGCTCTCGAGCGCGAACAGTTGCAGGCCATCGAGGCCCAGGTCCGGGCGGGCACGTCGCCCTATGCCAACGTCCTCAGCCAGCGCAGCCTGATCGCCGCCAACGAGGCATCGCTGGCGCCGCTGCAACAGAAGGCCAGCCAGGCAGCCCACCTGCTGGCGTTGCTTCAAGGCGTGGCACCGTCCGATGCATCGTCTCCGGACGTCGAACTTGGCAGCCTGACGCTTCCCACCAACCTGCCGTTGAGCCTGCCGTCCGAACTCGTGCGACAGCGCCCGGACATCCTGTCGGCGGAAGCACAGCTCCACGTCGCCAGCGCCAACATCGGCGTCGCCACAGCTGCACTGTTCCCGAGCTTCACCCTTGACGCGACGTTCGGCAACGCCAGCTCGGGCGCGCGCAACCTGCTGGGGGCTGGCACCGGGTTCTGGAGCCTCGCCCCTTCGATCCTCGCGCCGATCTTCCATGGCGGCAGCTTGCGCGCCCAGCGGCAGGCCGCCGTTGATGCCTACGACGTCCAGCGAGCGGACTACCGGCAGACGGTGCTGGCGGCGCTCGTCCAGGTCGCGGACACGTTGAAGGCGCTCGAGTTCGACGCGCAGGCCTTGCATGCCCAGGACGAAGCACGGAGTGCGGCGTCCGAGGCCCTCGGCTTGCTGCAGGCCAACTATCACGCGGGACTGGTCGCGTATGTCGATGTCCTCGCAGCCGACGTGCAATACCACCAGGCGGTCATCGGCGACCTGCAAGCGGTGGCGCTGCGCCAACAGGACACGGTCGCCTTGTTCGTGGCGCTCGGCGGAGGCTGGTGGAGCGCGCCGTCTTTCGGCGGCGTCGCCAGCGCGCCATGAAGTACAGCGGCATCTTCCGCATCGGCTTCAAGCTGCTGGTCAACGACACGGCCAAGTTCTCGGCGCTGCTGATCGGCATCACGTTCGCGGTCTTCCTGATGATGCAGATGACCGCGATGTTCGCGGGCATCCTGAACCGCGCCTATTCGAACGTCACCAACATCGGCGCCTCCATGTGGATCATGGATCCGGCGGTCAACACCGCGAGCAGCGCGATCCCGTTGCCCGACTACCTGCTGGACGCCGTGCGCAGCATGGACGGCGTGAACTACGCGGTGCCCATCTTCATCGGCGGGGCCCAGGTCAAGCTCGCCAGCGGCGACTATCAATCCGTCACGGTCGTCGGCCTGGACGACACCAGCCTGTTCGGGCGGCCGGAGCTCGAGC
>CAIMXF010000573.1 GCA_903845345.1 uncultured beta proteobacterium | reverse complement strand
CGCGGCCACCGCCTCGCGCAGGACGCGCTCGGCCTCCTGGTCGCGATTGGTCGTGAGGAGCGCGCGAGCGGCGCCGAGTCGTCCGAAGCGGGTCTGCGGCGCCACCTCGTCGGCGCGCCGAAAGCGCGCGATGGCGTCGTCCATGCGGCCCAACGAATGCGCGAGCGAGCCGGATCGGAACCAGGCTTCAGCGAGCGACGGCTGGACGCCGGTGGCGCGGTCGTAGGCCGTCAGGGCGGAGCGTGCGTCGCCCAGGCTTTCGTAGGTCCTGCCCAGGTCGACCCAGGCGCCGGCCAGGGACTGGTCCAGCGACAGCGCCTGCCGGAAGCAGGCGAGCGCGTTCGTGAAGTCGCCGCTCTCCAGGCATGCGAGGCCCAGCTCGCACTGGATCCCCGTATCCGTCGGACGCAGCGCGGCGGCCTCGCGCAACGGCGCGACCGCATCGCCGGGCCGACCCGCCTGGACGGCCTGCGCGGCGCGCGCCCGCAGCGACTCGAGCGGGTCTTCCTCGCCCGGGTGGACGGGCACGTTCATGGCACAACCTTCTTCGTTGATGGGGCGGCCGTGCAGGAAACGCCTGCCGCGGCCGGGGACGCCATCTTAGCGGTCGCAACCCCGGCGACGGCGACCGCCCTCAGCGCGGCGCCAGGCGAATCGCCCCGTCGAGACGGATCACTTCGCCGTTCAGCATCTCGTTGGTGACGATCTGGTGCACCAGCTTCGCGTAGTCGGCCGGCGTGCCCAGGCGGCTCGGGAACGGCACGCTGGCGGCGAGTGCGTCCTGCACCTCCTGCGGCATGCCGAACAGCATCGGCGTGCCGAAGATGCCCGGGGCGATCGTCATGTTGCGGATGCCCGTCTTGGCCAGGTCGCGCGCGATCGGCAGCGTCATGCCGACGACCCCGCCCTTGCTCGCCGCGTAGGCGGCCTGGCCGATCTGGCCGTCGTAGGCGGCCACGCTGGCGGTGCTGATCAGCACGCCGCGCTCGCCGGTGGCCTCGGGCTCGTTGGCGCTCATCGCCTCGGCCGCGAGGCGGATCATGTTGAAGCTGCCGATCAGGTTGATCGTCACCACCTTGGCGAACAGCTCCAGCGCGTGCGGGCCGGTCTTGCCGACGGTGCGCGCCGCCGGCGCGATGCCGGCGCAGTTGACCAGCCCCACCAGCTTGCCCAGGCCCTTGGCGGCGTCGACCACGCGGCGGCCGTCGGCCTCCTGCGTGACGTCGCAGCGCACGAAGGTCTGGCCCAGTTCGGCCGCGATGGCCTGCCCGCGCTCTTCCTGCAGGTCGGCCAGCACCACCTGGGCGCCGTTGGCGACCAGCATGCGCGCCGTGCCTTCGCCGAGACCCGACGCCGCGCCCGTGACGATGAATACCTTGCCCGAGATTTCCATGCTTGCTCCTGTGCCGGGTCGCGCGCGAGCCGGCTCTATTGACGTTAACGTAAACGTCAATTGTCGCCGGAAAGCGGCGCAAGGCAAGAGCCGTCCGGCACAACGAAAAAGCCCGCGACGTCGCCGGCGCGGGCCTCTTGTCCGAACGAGCGGACTCTCAGTTCTGCAGGGCTTCGAGCGCGCGCTTCGTGATCTCGTCGACGCTGCCGGTGCCGCTGATCTTGCGGCAGCGCGGCGCCTGGGCGTCGCCGGTGGCGCACCACTTGGCGTAGTAGGCGACGAGCGGCTCGGTCTGCTCGTGGTACGTGGCCAGACGCTTCTTCACGATGTCCTCGGCGTCGTCCGGACGCTGCGTCAGCGGCTCGCCGGTGACGTCGTCCTTGCCCTCGACCTTGGGCGGATTGTTGTGGATGTGGTACGTGCGGCCCGAGGCCGGATGCACGCGGCGGCCGCTCATGCGGTCGATGAT
>CAIMXF010000572.1 GCA_903845345.1 uncultured beta proteobacterium | reverse complement strand
GAGCGACGAGACGGCCTGGCGAAGCGCGTCGTCGGCGTTGTCGAGCACGTCCTTGCTGATCGAGCGCGCGTCGATGGCGTAGCTTGCACGGCGCTTGTCATCCTGGTCGCGCGCCACCTTCACGTTCGCATCGGCAAAGTCGACCTGCGACTTCGCGATGGCCAGCGTCTCGCGGCGCGGCTGGGCGACCAGTTCCTGAAGCAACGTCTGCGCGGCTTCAGCCTGTAGGCGCAGTTGCTCGGTGGTGGCCTTCTGCACCGAGTCGTCGACCGTCATCAGGGGATCGCCCGCCTTGACCGCCTGCCCTTCGCGCGCCAACACCACCGTCACCTTGCCTGAGACGTCGGGATAGATGTTGATGTTCGAGCCGCCGGGCTGATCGCTCTCGACGATACCGTTCGCATAGATCGCAGTCGCGTAGGGATTGCTGACGGGTGGAAAGGCCGGGGGTTGGGCATGGCGCTCGATGCCGAAGATCCAGGCCGCCACGAGGCCGGCCACGAGCCCGAGGACGGCCAGCGCGAAGGTGATGTTGTTTCTCATTCCGTGCCCTTGCCCGTGCCGGTGATCCGCCCGTCTTCCATGTGGACGATGCGATCCGCGTACTCGTTGATGCGTGCGTCATGCGTCACGATGAGGATGCAGCGCTCGGCGTTGAGAATCTTCTCCTTCACGAAGGCGATGATCATCTTTCCGGTGTCGCCATCGAGCGAGGCCGTGGGCTCGTCGAGGATCAGGATCTCTGGGCCCCCGACGATGGCGCGCGCGATCGCCACCCGCTGCTGTTCGCCGCCCGAGAGCTTCACGGGCAAGACCGCGCCGCGGCCTTTCAAGCCGACGACTTCGAGGAACTTCTCTGCTGCGGCGATCGATTCGTTCCAGTCCTGCTTCTTCAGGATCAGAGGGATCGCGATGTTCTCCGCGGTCGTCAGGCGCGGAAACAGGTGATAGTCCTGGAACACGAAGCCGATGGTGTTGAGGCGGAAATCGGCGAGCTGGTCATTGGTCAATGCCCAGATGTCCTGACCCTTCACCCTCACCGTGCCGGCATCGGGGCGCAGGATGCCGGAGATCATGCTGAGGAACGTCGTCTTGCCGCTGCCGGACGGCCCCACGATGAAGACCATTTCACCAAAGTGCGCCGTGAAGTCGACGGCATTGACGGCGACCTTCCTGGTTTCGCCATCTCCAAATCCTTTCGTCAGACCGACGGCAGCGATCGCTTCCACGGGTGCAGAACTCAAGGGGGTTGCGATCACGGCGACACCGGAATCGTCGTACCGCTTGCCACTGCTGGACTTTCGGTCTTCGACAGCGTCGGCGAATGCGCCAGACTTCTCAACGTCGTCGACGCCAACTGAGTATCGGAATCCGGTCGAGACTCGAGAGCTTTGGCGAAGATCCTGCGTGCCCCAACAGCGTCCTTGCACATCGCGGCGAGCAGTAGATCGCTCAACGGCGCGCCCATCAACGTGGTCACGTCGAACGCAGCCTCAGGTGACTTCGGCGTGACGGCGATGTCGCCAGCGACGATCGTCGAACCACTTGCATGACAGGCCGCCGATTCGACGTCGCCAGCAAGGAGCGGAATCGTCTGCGCCTCCGGTAAAACAGCTTGAGGCGGCACCGCAATTGCAGGTGAAACCGGATCAGGATCTACAACGACCGATGGCATCGGGGCTGCCATGTGGCGCACGGCTTTGCGGCAGAGCAAGACAATGGCGACGGCAAACATCGCGATGCCACCGGTCAACAGCATCAGCACGCTGGTGCGCCCTTGCGGATACGCAACGCCTTCCCAGCATCCCGCAGCCAGCAGTGCCAAGCCCAACAGCATGCACAGTCCGACCCAACGGGAGCCATTGGGCCAGGTCGAGCGGGTATCGGCCTGTGGATTCGTGCCAGTTGGTTTCATCAGTCGTGCCCTTGGAGAGGCTGCGGGAAGGAGATTCCGATGCAGCATGACCCGACCAAGAGGCACCGTCGGTGCGCTGTCGAACATCCCGAGCCCAAGTGACGCTGTCGTTCGCAGTCCAGCAGCAGTTCGCTACCTGGCCTCGACGACTTGCCCTCGAACCGACGCATCCGCGGTCGGTCATGCCGCGAGCGCAATCTCGAGGCGTGTCTACGTGCGTTGACGTACAGATGGTGGTCTGCGGGCGGCGTATCTTGGTCTTTGGCCTGAGTCCCCGCCCACGGACTTCTCGATATCGGCCGAACCGCTCGCTAACGAACTGCGGCGCGGGCATCTATCTGCAGACGACCGCTTCTGCGCAAGCATTACTAGAACCAGAAGCTACATCGATCGATCTCAAGAAACCAGAGGCCTCATGCATTGCAACCGCAGACTTCTTGCATCCGCTATCACCCTGATGCTGCTTACTTTCGGAGACTCAGCCACTGCTCAGTCACGAAACCAAAAGATCGCTGTCGAGCTCGTTGCCAAGGCCACCGCAACCATCGCAAGCCTAGGCCACAACAAGCGCTACGAGGCTTTGAACGAAGCCCTCGTTCGGTCGCAGGCCGTGCTCATCTTTCCTCATCTTTTCAGCGCTGGCTTCGTCGTTGCGGGTGCCCGCGGCAGCGGCGTCCTGCTAGTGCGCGACAGCGCTACCGGGCACTGGGTCGGACCGGCCTTCTATTCGCTGACGCAGGCCAGCGTCGGGCTGCAGGCCGGCGCGTCGAGAAGCGAGTACATCGTCGTGGTGCACTCGCAGAGGGCGCTCGACACCTTGTTCAGGAGCGGATTGCGGCTGGGCATGGACGCCTCGCTGGCGGTCGGGCCCGTGGGCTCAGGTGGCGGCGCGGCAATGACGAGCGATGTCGATGTCTTCTCACGTGTGAAGGGTGTCTTCGTCGGCATCGCGCTCGACGGCGCCGCACTGCATATTCGTGCGCCGCTGGCGGCCGCGTACTACGGCCAGCCCGCAACGCCTGCGGACATCCTGGTAGATCGCTCCATCAGCAATCCCGCCGGTGACGCGCTGCGCAGCGCCGTCGAAGTCGCTGCGGCGCAGACCGATATCTCGCCGGAGTCGGCGGCAGCGCATCGTGAAATATCACTTCAACCGCATCCTTGAATCAGAGCGCCCCATGAAGACAGCCACTCTCTCGCCGGACCAACTCTACAAGATCGATGCCTACTGGCGCGCCGCCAACTACCTGTCGGTCGGGCAGATCTACCTCTACGACAACCCGTTGCTGCGTGAGCCCTTGACGATGGCGCACGTCAAGCCGCTGGTAGTCGGCCACTGGGGAACCGTGCCCGGCCAGAACTTCATCTACGTCCACCTCAACCGGGTCATCAAGAAGTACGACGTCGACATGATCTACGTCTCCGGCCCGGGTCACGGCGGCGCAGCACTCGTCGGCAACGTCTATCTCGAAGGCACCTGGAGCGAGGTCTATCCGGCCGTCACCCAGGATGAGGCCGGGATGAAGAAGCTGTTCAAGCAGTTCTCGTTTCCCGGAGGCATCTCCAGTCACGTGGCCCCAACGACGCCCGGCTCGATCAACGAAGGCGGCGAGCTGGGCTATTCGCTCAGTCATGCGTTCGGTGCCGCGTTCGACAACCCCGAGCTGATCGTCGCGTGCGTGATCGGCGACGGCGAGGCGGAGACCGGACCGCTCGCGACCGCGTGGCAGTCCACCAAGATGCTCAGCCCCGTCGCCGACGGTGCCGTGCTCCCGATCCTCCACCTCAACGGATTCAAGATCAGCAATCCGACGATCCTGGCCCGCGTGGAGCGCCAGGAACTCGAGCAGTTCTTCATGGGATGTGGTTGGGCGCCGCTGTTCGTCGAAGGCGACGACCCGACGGACATGCACCAGGCGATGGCGAGCGCCATGGAGCGCGCGATCGAACAGATCCAGACCATCCAGGACGATGCCCGCAACCGGAACGTGAGGGTGCGTCCGCGATGGCCCATGATCGTGTTGCGGTCACCCAAGGGCTGGACGGGCCCGAGCCAGGTCGATGGCCTGCAGATCGAAGGAACCTTCCGGTCGCACCAGGTGCCGCTGCTGGTCGACCCGCAGCATCCGCAACACGTCGCGCTGCTCGAGCAATGGATGCAGAGCTACAAGGCCGAGGAGCTCTTCGACAAGGCGGGCCGCCTGCACGCCGAACTGGCCGAGCTGGCACCGACCGGGCTCCGCCGCATGGGTGCGAATCCGCACGCCAACGGCGGGCTGCTGTTGCGCGAACTTCGGATGCCTGATTTCCGGGAACATGCCTTCGACGTGACGGCGCCCGGGGCCACGCAGGGACAGGACACCATGGTGCTCGGGCCGTTCCTGCGCGATGTGGTCAAGCTGAACGAAGCCGACCGGAATTTTCGGATCTTCGGTCCGGACGAAACCCTCTCGAACCTGCTCGGTGCCGTGTTCGAAGCGACCGACCGCCAGTGGGATACGACCACCTTCAGCAACGACGAGTTCCTGGCGCCGACGGGCCGCGTGCTCGATTCGATGTTGAGCGAACATCAGTGCCAGGGCTGGCTCGAGGGCTACCTGCTGACCGGTCGGCACGGCCTCTTCAACAGCTACGAGGCGTTCATCCGCATCGTCGATTCGATGTTCAGCCAGCACGCGAAGTGGCTGAAGGTGACGGCCGAGCTGACGTGGCGCAGGCCGATCGCCTCGCTCAACTACCTGCTGTCGTCGCACGTCTGGCAGCAGGACCACAACGGGTTTACCCACCAGGATCCGGGCTTCATCGACCACGTGGTCAACAAGAAGGCGGACATCGTGCGCGTGTACCTGCCGCCGGATGCGAACTGCCTGCTGTCCGTCGTCGACCACTGCCTGCGCAGCCGTGACTACGTCAACGTCGTGATCGCGGGCAAGCATGCCTTGCCGCAGTGGTTGTCGATGGAGGCAGCCATCACGCATTGCACCGAGGGCATCGGCCTGTGGCCCTGGGCCAGCAACGACCAGGGCTGCGAGCCCGACATCGTGATGGCGTGTTGCGGCGACACGCCGACCCTGGAGGTGTTGGCTGCCGTCTCCATCCTGCGCGCGCACCTGCCCGATCTGGCGATCCGCGTCATCAACGTCGTAGACCTGATGAAGCTGCAGAGCGCGAGCGAACATCCGCACGGCTTGAGCGAGGACGACTTCGACTCGCTGTTCACCCGCGACAAGCACGTCATCTTCGGCTTCCATGGCTACCCGTCACTCGTGCATCGACTCACCTATCGCCGCGCCAATCGCAACCTGCATGTCCATGGATACAAGGAGGAAGGCACGATCACCACGCCGTTCGACATGCGCGTCCAGAACGACCTCGACCGCTTCCACCTGGTGCAGGACGTCATCGATTGCCTACCCGCGCTGGGCAGCGCCGGCGCCTACCTGAAGCAGATGACGCAGGACAAGCTGATCGAACACAAGCGCTACATCGACCGCCACGGCCAGGACTTGCCCGAGATCCTCGAATGGAAATGGGGAGACGGCCTGAAAGCGCAAGCGACATGAGACTCCACGCGTGCTTCAGCGAACAGACGGCAGTCAGCCCTCCGTCACATGATCTCCCATGCATCAACCAAGAGGGAACGTCATGACCATCGAAAAATCTGCGGTGACCGAGAATTCCGCGGCAGCACGCAGGGGCGATGACACGCATTGGTGGAAAGCCTACGAGTTGCATTCGAAGGCGGTGCCGGGGACGGCGGCGCAGAGCGGGCGCCCATCGACCGGGCCGTCTTCGCTTGCGCATGTCGACTCTGCGCCTGCCTGGCCGACCGAGACGGAAATCCACCGCGCAGCCAGCAAGGCGCTGCGACAGTCCTGAATGCGGGTGGTCGCGAGGAAGGTGAGGTACGCGCGCTGGCGCACAGACCGTCCAGCGTCGACCGCCCATTCTTGAAGTTGATCCATGCGCCACGCGCTCCCGATGGACGCCCGAGTCCCCTCCCATTGCCTCTCAAGGAACCTTCATGAAAATGCTCAAGACCCTGGTCACGATCGCCGTCGCCGCGATGTTGACCGCCGGATGTACCACCACGCCCAACACCGTGACCGAGGGTTCGCTGGATGCCCAGCGTGTCAGCCTGGATGCCAACGTGCAGAGCGCCCTGGCGAGCCTCGCCACGCAGGTTCCGAATTCGCGCGACCTGGTTCGCAAGGCGCGCGGCGTCCTGGTGTTCCCCAGCGTGGTCTCCGCAGGGCTCGTCATCGGCGGCTCCCATGGACGCGGTGCCCTGCTGACAAACGGCGTCACCGTCGGTTACTACAGCAGCACGGCCGTGTCGGTGGGCCTGCTCGCAGGTGCCGATTCGAAGGCCGTCTACGTCCTCTTCATGACGCAGGAATCGCTCGACAAGTTCCGGGCGAGCAAGGGCTGGACGGCCGGTGCGGACGCGTCGGTGACGCTGCTCAAGGTGGGCGCGGACGGCGCCATCGACACCCAGACGGTACAGGCCCCCATCGTCGGCTTCGCGCTGACCAACGGCGGGCTCATGGCCAACCTCAGCATCGACGGCTCGAAGTTCTCGAAGATCGACTTCTGAGCCTGTCGAAGGAGACTCGCCTGGGGCGGCGCCTCAGCGCCTCGGCGCGACTGCGGCAGCGCAGGCCGTCGCCATTTGGGCCAGGACATCGGCGACGACCACGTTGGCCGCTGACGCCGCCGCAGCCGGAGTTGCACCGGCCACCGGTGCGCTGGCATCGAATTCGCGCGTGAAGACGACGGCTCTCGTCCGCGTCTCGATCAACGTCACACGCAAGGTGAAGCGGAATCGCGCAGCAAAGACCTCGTGTTGAAGACGCACGATGTCGGACTGCAACTCCCAACGCCCGTTGACCGGACTCGACGCCGGCAAGACCGCACCGAACGCTCGCGTGCGATCGAGCGCCCCGGAGATCAAGGGCGCCAGCATCTTCGGCGGCGTGTCGATCCACTGGTTGTCGGCATAGGGCTGGAGTCGGTGTTCGTCCAGCATGTAGACGATGCGGTCGGTATCGAAGCCGGCGTCG
>CAIMXF010000571.1 GCA_903845345.1 uncultured beta proteobacterium | reverse complement strand
TGGTCTCGATGGCCATCGCTGAACTTAATCGCGACCGCCCCGATCGCCGAAATGATGCGGATGATCACGTTCCGCGATGCTCAGTCGTCCATCGCCGAACGTGATCATTGGCCCATCGAATTGGCTGCTCACACTCAGTACAGCGGCACGCCGACGCGGGCGAGCGAGATGCGGTCTTCAAAGCGCGTGCGCGCGCCGTCGATGCGCAGCAGCTTGGTGTCCCACAGGTGCGAGGACTTGTCGTAGATGCACTGCTGGTTGTCGCTGTTGAACGAACCGAGGTACTGGGTTTGCTGCACCCCGCCGGCGCCGAAGTTCTTGCCCCACGTGGCGCTCGTGGTCTTGGTGCGGCTCTCGATGAGGATGGAATCCAACGGATGCGGCACGTCGAAGGTGAGGTGCGGCTCCAGCAGGCACGCCTTGGCAAGCAGCCCGCGAGCATCCGGGCCGAGCAGTTCCTTCATCGTCCGCAGCAGGGCCTTGCGCTGGCTCTCATCCAAGCGCGAGGGGTTGTACTCGAAGGTCATGAGCCAGTGGTGGTGGTCGGGGCGGTTGGGGCCGCACTCGACTATCAGCGGAGCATTTTCCGGCGTGAGGTTGAAGCGGACGCGATTCCGATAGCCCTTGCCGTTGGTGCTGATCGCGCTGCCGCTGCCATGTTCCGTCAGCGCCTGCGTGACGTAGTCGATCTGGCGCTCGCCGAACGAGCACAGCGGCAGCGCGAACTTCAGCTTGTCCAAGAAGGGGGTGTTCAGAGGAGGTAAGGTAGCCATAAGGGGGTAGCCCTCGGTGGAAGTTGCAGATGGCCGAATGGAGAGGTCGAGGGTGGAGCTGGAGGTAGGTGGCGGTGGGGGTAGGTGGGGGGTGACCACTACGTGGTTACAGTCGCGCCGCAGCACCCCTTTTCGCTCGCCTCAACCCCCACATTTCTCGGGGGAAGCCGCGAAGTCCTGCTGTTGGCGGAACGGAACTGCGGCGCGCAGACCTCAAAATCCGGCGGTTACCAGTGCTGGAAGCCAAAAGCCGGCTTAGCGGCGCAAGAGCAAGAAAACGCATGAACGTGTCTGCGCCTCCTCCTCAAATACCGCGCCCGGCCCCGGCGGTTACCAGTGCTGAAAATTAGCGGCTGTCACGGCTAACCGAGCCAGCCAGCAGGAAGCGCAGTCGTTGCGAACGTTGCGTGAATCGGGCGGCAATGCCCGCGAAGAGCGGAACACGCAACGCTTGCAACGGGGGCTCAGTCTTCGTCTTGGCTCAGAAGCTTGCGCTTCGGATTGAAGGGCATCGCGTCCAGGCGGCGTTTGACCGTGCTCTTATGAAGGCCCAGGGCCTTGCCGATGGCCGAGTACGACTTGCCGCTATCGGCCAAGCGGATGATTTCGCGTGTAGCAAAATCACTGGCCGCACCACGACCGAACACACGAGCAACGCTGAAGTCCGGCATCAGAGTCGAGTTCACGACCACCGGCTTCCAACCGATGGCCTCGCTCACGCTTCCAGGGGCGGGTTTCAGGATGTAGGCGCTCGAATGACCGTGATCCGGTTCGCAGCCGTTAGCAACAAGCACGTCGTCGAAGACATACGACAGCTGCGAGGTCACTTGCTCCGGCAGGCCACTGAAGAGCATCACGACCGTTCGCGCACGGGCCTTGGCTGCGGCCGCGAAAAGGGCGATGGTCTCCAGCAACAGAGTCGCCTTAGGCGCGCAAGGCGGCACGCAGACCACCAAGGCGTCGGCGACGAGCACGGTGGCGCAGAATACGGCGCGAGCATCACCACTCAGGCAATCGCTGTTGAGAGCATCCGGCGGCGGGTTGGCGAAGCCGAGCAGCTCGCTTTCCACGGCTGCCATATGCGTGCGCTTCAGGAGTGCCTGCATGCCGGGATCAGCGCCATAGACCGTGGTGCGGCGAGCTTCGGGGATCTTGTCGCCGAGAAGCGGCGCCTGTCCCAGCATTCCCGTCACCACAGAATCCGCGAGCATGGTTTTGCCCGCCAGTCGGTCAGCACTGACCGCCAGCTTCACGCCGTGTTCGAGGCCAAGGGCGTCGGACATGATCAGGCAACGGTTCGCTTCGGTCATGCCGCCACCTCGCTCGCGCTGAGGCTGCGGCGATCCAGACGCACCTTGATCCATTCATCGACCTCCGCCGCGTTCCAGACGGGAATCCTCGTGCTCTCGGTCAAGTAGGTCGGCTGAGGGAATAGGCCCTTCCCCAGCAGCTCGTGGAGAAGGGTGTTGCTCATCGCCGCTCGCCGCTTCACTTCGGCTTTGCGGATGAGCTCGACGTACTTCGTCATTGGTCAGCTCCTGTGTTGATGTACCGCTCCGGGATGGAGCGGAATGCACAGGAATGACTATCGTGGCCTGGAAAATTGTGAGGATTTTTGGCTCAATCGGCGCCAATTTCTCACAATGTCGTTCGGTCAGGTCTTGAGCTTCGCGGCCATTTCCACGAGTGCCGGGAATTCCGCCGCGAACAGCTCCTCGCCGAGCGCAGTCTGTAGCGCCTTGACGACGTGCTGCTGGACTTTGACCCTCGTGTACCAATTCGCCGCCGGAAGACCCTCCGGCAGTTCATAGCCAGTGTCGCCAGCCGGGAGAAACGTCCAGGCGCCGTACGAGCCGTCCTTAAGAGCGTCGGCAAATTGGCGGTATACGATTAGCCCGAGAATAACTCGCGCTGTCGTCAAAGCACTCTGTTCACGGAGAGTCAACGGTGCAGACTCTCCGTGAGGGGCAACAGTTTGTCCGAACGCCGCAACCGCCGAAAACGCAACCGTTCGATGATCAAAGCGCAGGAAGTCCTCGACGTCTGGCGGCAGCGAACCCAGCTGCGCTCGCATCCAACCAAAGCCATCTCGAGGGCGAACTAGAAACAGGTTCGGGAAAAAATGGTTTTCGGCGCGAGCGTCCTTGCCTTGCGAGCCGAAATAGAGCCTTGCTGCGTACAACCATTTCTTGTATCCGGGCTCGTCATCTGCCCAGTCGCGCTCCAGACCAAGGGAAAGCGAGACAAGTTCCTCCAATTCGACCGCATCGACTCGCAATATCTCCGTCAACCTGTCCGCGACCGGGACGAAATCAGGCTCGTCCCAGCCTGGCCGATCTGAAAGAGATGTCGTCTTCGTTCGCTTAAGCTTCTTCAGCTTCTTCATCTTCGCCTTCATTCACCTGGGACGCCGCGGCGAAAGCGTCGACCATATCCGCCCACGCCTGCATCATCGGTCGCCGCTCGTCCATGTAGAGCGCCTTGTTGTATGTAGCACGCACCTCGTTCGCAGGTACGTGCGCAAGCTGACGCTCAATGGCGTCCGGCCGGAATTTGCCCGACTCGTTCAGCATCGTGGATGCGGTCGTCCGAAAGCCGTGGGCGGAGAAGTCTATGGTGTTCGGCCCATTGAACTTCAACCGCTCAAGGCAGCGGTTCAACGTGGTGGCAGACATCGGCCGCCGCCGGTCGCGCTCGTTGGGAAACAGCAGTTTGCCAGAGCCCGTGAGCTGACGAAGCGTCCGCAATTCGCCGATGGCTTGCTTCGACAGGGGCACCACGTGATCCTTTCCCATCTTCATCCGCGCCTTCGGAATGTTCCATTCTTTGGCTTTGAGGTCGAATTCACTCCACTCCGCGCAGCGCAGTTCGCCGGGCCGAGTGAACGTCAGCAGAAGCAAGCGAGCAGCAATCGCAGTCTTCGGATGACCGGCGTAGCTTCGCAGCGACGTCAAGAGGTCGGCGATCTGCTTTCCGTTGAGCGGCACGTGATTTGTGACGGCACCGCGCTTGATCACGCCCCGCAGCGAGTACGTCGGATCAGTGTCGATCAAACCCAGCGCGATGGCTCGGCGAAAGACAGCGGAACACCAGCCCTTCAGGAGTACCGGAAGCACCTTGAAGTCATTCGTGCGCCTTTGCCCACTCACCTCGCGCCGTAGCCGCTGCATGCCGGTCAATGCCTGGGTGAGATCGCGCGGCTTGATGGCTCCGACTGGTTTGTCGCCGAGCCTCGGATAGATGTGGTTCTTGAAGCCGTTTTCGACCTGGCTGGCGTAGTAAGCCGTCCAACCTGAACGGCTCGCCTCGATCCATTCCTCAGCGACGCTCCTGAACGTGTTCGCATCAGCGCGACGTCGCTCTTCCGCGTCTTCGGATCGCACCACCACCGGGTGCTTGCCGGCTTTGACTGACGCACGCCAACCCACCAGCTTCGCGCGAGCTTCGGCAAGTGTGAGCTGGCCGCCGGCCAGGCGCACAGCGGCCTGCTTCGCTGTCTCACCCGCCGGCGACTGCGCGTAGCTGCCGGCCGCAAACATGTTCTCGCGTCCGTCGATTCGGTAGCGGAAACGCCAGAGCTTCGCGCCGGATGGCCTGATCTCGATTTGGAGACCCTGACCGTCGGTGAGCCGAACGACCTTGCTCGGGTCTGGCTTGGCGTTTCGGATTTGGAGGTCGGTCAACGGCATGGTGCGGTGTTGCGGGTAACGTGGCTGTTACCCTCAATTTTACCCGTGCGCAGCGCGGCAACGATGGAAAGCCACAGCGTTCAGAACGCGACAAACCATTGATCCGTAAAGACTTTTCTAGTGTTGGAAACTCGACCAGAACGTCCGAGAACGCTCGTGTTGCTTGTCGATCATCAGCAGCATGAGCGTTCCTGTGTCTGGCTTTGACTGACTCGGGGTTTCCGCGGGGCGCGGAACGGTCGGTCGGGTCTCTCGTCTGCCGCGGTGGCCCGCGGCTCGGTCTGACGGGACGCGCGCGCGAGCGGCGCGACCCGGGCCGGGATCTTCACCAGCGCCAATGCCCGGTGCGGAAGAGGGTCGAGAGCTGCTTCATGTGCGAATCATTCTAAGCGCGCCGCGCGCGCTCTGCCTTTTCGGGGTCGCAAGCGTGTCTCTTCGCAAGAAACCCTGAACGAACTGCGGTCAGTCCGGATCGCGCTGCGCCCGCGGCGTCGCTAGGATGTTGCGATGCCCCCGCACGACAATTCCTACGACGACAAGCCGCCCGCCTCCGGCGCGAACTTCGCCCACCTGGTCACCGCCTTGCGCGCGCGCCCGCAGCCGCGCAAGCCGCGGCGCCGCGCCGAGGTCGCCGACACCGACGCCGCGCCGCAGCAGCCGGCGTCGATCGACGTGCAGCTCGATCGCGCGGAGATCTGCTCGCGCTCCGGGCGCATCGACGAGGCCATCTCGATCTGCAACGCGCTGCGCCCGTCGCTGCTCGCCGGCGGCGACAAGCAGAGCATCGGCTGGTGCGATTTCGTGCTCGCGCTGAGCCACCTGAACGCGGGCCGCGCGAAGGAAGCGGTGATGGCCGGCTACAGCGCGACGTCCAGGCTCGCGCCCGGCACGCGGCTGCTGCGCGCGCTCACGGTGCTGGCCTCGGCGGTCGCGCGCACCGGCGACGCCGCCGGCGCGCTCGAACTCCTCGAGCGCGCCAAGAGACTCCTGCCGCAGGTGGAAAGCCCGCGCGACCGCAGCCTGTTCTGGATCAACTGCGGCAGCACCTTCCACGCGCTGGGCGACATGGAACGGGCGGTCGAGCACTCGCTGCTGGCCGAAGGCCTGCTGCCCGAGTTCGACGACCCGTACCTGCACGGGGCCGTGAAGATGAACCTGCTGCTGCAGCGGCTGATCCTCGCGGTGGCCCGCTGCAACGGCGTCGAGACACCCGAGCTCGCGGCGCTGCTGGCGGACTCGGCGGTGCAGGTCGAACGCCTCGTGACGGCCGGACAGCACTACTCCGTGGCCAAGGGCATCGAGGACATCGCCGACGCCTACATCGCGCTCGGCCAGCACGAGAAGGCGCGCGAGGCGCTGCAGATCGGCGTGAAGTCGGCCGATGCCGCCAAGGCCGGCCCCGACCGCGGCATCCTCGAGCTGCGCCTGGGCCGCATCGAGCGCCTGGCCGGCCAGTACCGGCGCGCGTCGGCGCACATCGGGCTGGCACTGGAACTCCTGGCCGAGAGCGCGTTGCTGAAGGAACTGGCCGAGGCGCACCTCGAGAACAGCCTGCTCAACGAGGAGCGCCAGCACTGGCGCGCGGCGCTGGACAGCTATCGGCAGTCCGCGCAGATCCGCGAACGCCTGCTGATCGCGCAATCGGACGCCCGCGCCCACGCCCTCACGGTGCGGCTGGAGCTGGTGCGCGGCAGCGCCGACGTCCCCTGAGGCGTCGATGACTCACTGCACGGTGGACGGCGGCGGCGTCCACTGGCGATACGACTTGAGCCGGTCGAGCTTGGCCGCGTAGAGGTCGTGGTCGGTGCGCTTGACGGAGTTCTCGAGCGCGATGGCCAGTTCGCTGCGCGCCTCGTCGACCATCCCCAGCCCGAAGTCGGCCACCGCCAGTCCGTAGTGGAACTCGTGGTAGTCCGGTTCGCGCTCGAGCTCGCGCTTGAACATCTGGCGCGCCATCGCGAGGTCGCCCGACTTCAGCGCCGCCTCGCCGCGGTTGTAGAAGAAGAAGGGCGGGTACGGCTCGACTGCCGCGAGCCGCGTCTCGATCGCCGTGGCCTCCGTGTCGCGGCCGAGCCGGCGCAGCGCCTGCGCGTCGTTGGCCAGCATGCGCGGGTTGTCGGGCGACTGCAGCAGCGCGGCGTGCAGCACGGCGTCGGCGCGGGCCGGGTCGTCGTGGCGCAGGTAGATCACGGCCAGCGTGTTGTACGAGCTGAGGAAGCGCGGATCGAGCTTGACGGCCTCGCGGGCGCGCCAGTAGGCGTTGTCGACCTGGCCGGCCACGAGCGCCTCGGCGGCGCGGTTGTTCATGTACATGGCGAGCACGGTCTGCTCGGAGATCGGATGCACGTGCAGGCCGAAGGTGTCGGGCGGCGGCATGAAATCGATCGTGTAGACGGCGTAGCGGTCGAACTTGCCCACGGTGTCGGCGAACTGTCGCTCCAGTTGCAGGTTCACGTGGCCGCTCATGAAGTACAGGTCGCCGGTGCGGCTCCACGCCTCGTCGATGCTGACCTGCTGGAACGTCACGTTCAACCCCATCGCCTTGGCGAACGCACCGGTCATGATCACCAGCGACAGGCAGTTGCCCTGGCGCGCCGTGAAGGCCTCGGCGGCGTTGCGCGTCATGGAGGCCTCGTACTCGAGCTGCAGCTTGCTGCGCGTGTACAGCGCGTCGGTGAGCGCAGTGCGCAGGCCCTTGGTGCGCGCGATCGGCAGGATCTGGGTGTCGACGTAGGCCTGCATCTCGGGCGTCACCGTGAAGACGGTCGACGGATCGACGGGCTCCGTCGATGGCGCGAAGGCCGCATCGTCGAAGAAGCTGGGCGCCGCGGCCACGAGCTTCTGCCTGTCCACGGACGAGCACGCTGCGAGCGCGATCGGCGCCGCGGCGCAGGCGACGCGCAGCCAGCGCACGAGCCTGCGTGGACGGCCGGCCGGAATCGACGACGAGCGATGCGGGAACATGGGCGGCCTCCTGGGCTGGGGCGCCTGGCGGAGACGGACGCCGGACAACCACACTATGCGCGTTTCGCGAACGTTGGCAAGCGGTCGAAAGCTCCTAGAAACCTTCCTCGACCAGCTCGGCCGCGCGCAACAGCGCACGCGCCTTGGCTTCCGTCTCGCGCCATTCCATCTCGGGAATCGAATCTGCCACGACGCCGGCGGCCGCCTGCACATAAAGCGTGTTGTTTTGCACGATCCCCGTGCGAATCGCGATGGCCACGTCCATGTCGCCCGCGAAGCTCAGGTAGCCGCAGGCCCCGCCGTAGATGCCGCGCTTGACGGGCTCGAGCTCGTCGATGATCTCCATCGCGCGGATCTTGGGCGCGCCGCTGAGCGTGCCGGCGGGGAACGTGGCGCGCAGCACGTCCATGTTGGTCAGCCCCGGCTTGAGCAGGCCCTCGACGTTGCTCACGATGTGCATGACGTGCGAGTAGCGCTCGACGACGAACGCGTCCGTCACCTTGACGCTGCCAGTCTGCGTGATGCGGCCGATGTCGTTGCGCGCCAGGTCGATCAGCATCAGGTGCTCGGCGCGTTCCTTCGGGTCCTCGAGCAGCTCCCTTTCCGTGGCCAGGTCGGCCTCCGGCGAGGCGCCGCGCGGGCGCGTGCCCGCGAGCGGGCGGATGGTGATCTTCTCGCCGCCGGCCACGTGCTCGTGGCGCACCAGGATCTCCGGCGACGCGCCGACGATCTGGAACGTGCCCATGTCGTAGAAATACATGTAGGGCGACGGGTTGAGCGAGCGCAGCGCGCGGTACAGGCTCAGCGGCGACTCGGTGTAGCGCTTCTGCAGCCGCTGGCCGACCTGCACCTGCATCATGTCGCCGGCGGCGATGTACTCCTTGGCCTTGAGCACGGCCTCGATGTAGGCTTCCTTGGAGAACTCGCGCTGCACCGCGTACGACGGTCCGCGCCTGACGGCCGGCGCCGTCACCGAATAGCGCAGCTTGTCGGACAGTTCGCCCAGGCGCTTCTTCGCGGCGAAGAACGCGTCGGCCTGGTTCGGGTCGGCGTAGACGATCAGGTACAGCCGCCCGGACAGGTTGTCGATCACCGCCAGTTCCTCGGTCTGCAGCAGCAGGATGTCGGGCGTGTCGAGCCCGCCGGCCTTGTGCGTGCCGGCCAGCCTGGGCTCGATGTAGCGCACCGCGTCGTAGCCGAAGTAGCCGGCCAGGCCGCCGCAGAAGCGCGGCAGGCCCGGGCGCAGCGCCACCTTGAAGCGGGCCTGGAACGCCTCGATGAAGTCGAGCGGGTTGCCCTCGTGCGCCTCGACGACCTGGCCGTCGGTGACGACCTCGGTGCGCAGCCCGGTGGCCTGCACGCGCGTGCGCGCCGGCAGGCCGATGAAGGAGTAGCGCCCGAAGCGCTCGCCGCCGACGACGGATTCGAGCAGGAAGCTCTGCGGCTGCCCGCCCGCCAGCTTGAGGTACAGCGACAGCGGCGTCTCGAGGTCGGCGAACGCCTCGAAGATCAGCGGGATGCGGTTGAAGCCCTGGGCCGCGAGGCTCTTGAATTCGAGTTCGGTGATCACGTGGGAAGACTCCGGTGGCCGGGTGCGCGGCGACTGCGGCATGCGGGTCGCGTGGGCGGTTCGGCGAAGATTCTCGACGCCGCAGCGCGGTGCGCAAGCGGGACGTCGTCCAAGGGGTACGCGGGGCGCGCGCCACCGCGGTGCAGCGCCGGCACCGCGACGGTGCCCGAGGCGGGCGGCGTCAGCGGCGCCATGCGCGCGCGTTCGTCACGAACGGCGTCGCCAGACCCAGGCTCCCTGGTCGTGCGACCGCACCGCGCACGCTTTCGCGGCGGTGCTGGAGGAGAAGAAGCCGTCGGCCATGCGACCGAGTTTAGCCGAAGGAATCGGCCGCCCGCCAGCGCGGAGTCGACGCCGTCGCAGCGTGGTGCGTGCGGGCTCGACGGCGCGAAATCGACCGAGGGTAATCCCGAGACTTCGACCGCCAGCGCGTTGCCGCATAGTGACGTAATGCGCAATTCGAGGGGTTTGGCAATCCCTTTTCCACGGCATAGGCCTTGCATGTGGTTACTTGTCGCTAAACTTTGTGAACCTGCTGCGATTCCCGTCGTTGGGACGATGGCAGGCCTTCCGGAACCAACACGCGCCGCGGAATTTCCCGTCGTCGCGACAACAAGGTGTGACCTGAGCACGACCGCCATGACCGACTTGAGAATCATCGCGCGCTGCGTCCTGATGCTGGCCGGCGCCGCCGCCACTTCGATGGCGTTGGCCCAGGTGATGGCGCCGTCCGCCGCCGCTTCCGCCGCTGCCGAAAGGGCGCAGAAGGAAACCGACCGGACGATGTACTGGATCCGCGTGCTGGCCACCAGCCCGCCGCCCAAGCCCGTCGCCACGCCCAAGTCCGTCGCGGCCGCGCCCGCACCGCAGGTCAAGGCGGTCGCCGCGGCACCCGAACGCGTCAAGGTCGCCGCTGCGGCGCCCGCGCCCGTCGCGGCCGCTCCGAGCA
>CAIMXF010000570.1 GCA_903845345.1 uncultured beta proteobacterium | reverse complement strand
GGTCGCGTTCGTCGGGCCGCGCGCTCAGCAGGCCGGAGTTCGGGAACGCGAGGCCCAGGTGCATCAGGATCGCGGCGCTCTCGCTCAGCACCGTGCCGTTGGGCAGTTGCAGCGTCGGGATCTGCTTGAGCGGGTTGACGCGCTCCAGTTCGGCGAGCGCCTCGTTCCCTTGCCACGACGCGGCTTCGACGATGCGGTACGGCGCGCCGGTCATCTCCAGCGCGCATTCGACCGCGGCGGAGCCCGAGTTCCTGAATCCGAACAGGGTGTACATGGTGCGGTCCCGTCGCGCCCCGCGGCGCGTTTGTGCGATGGATGGGGCGATCTTAGCGACCGGAGCGAAGCGCGCGCGTCGAGTGCGTCAAGCGGGCAGTGTCGACATCCCGCATCGGCAGTTCTCGACGGCGTACGCGCTGGAAATCACGGTTCGCCCGGGCGCCGCGACGCGGTTCGTGATCTATTCGAGGCGGCGCGGGCAATCGCTGCAGGGAGACCCGGACAGCGCGTCAGAGAATCGCTACGATCGAGTCCAGATCTCCCGACATGTCCCCCGAGATCTCCCGACTCAACGCACTCGCTGCTCTGCCTCACGGCAACAGCGCCTGGCAGCTCCAAGCTGCTTGTCCACACCCGGCAGGCCCGGCGTGATGGCGTGCCGGTCGGGACGTGCGACCGTGCGTCCCGACAAGCCCGCCCTCGATGCCGCCTGTCGATGCCTTCGCCCCAAGGATAGCCTTGTCCCCGCATCGCCCCACCGCCTCGACGTCGCGCCTCGCCACGCTGCTGACCTGCCTGGCCGCGGCCGCGCTCACCGCCTGCGGGGGCGGCCGCAACGAGGCCGAGCCGACGCAAGCCGCGGTCGAGTCGACGACGACGATCCCGGCGACGACGGCGGCTTCGTTCGCCGGCGTCGAGGCCAGGCCCACGTTCCACATGGCGCCCGCGCAGCTCGACGAGCCCGCCGACATCGACGTCGACGGCCGCGGCGCGTCCGCGAGGCAGGCACCGCATCGCTTTGCGATCGACGCGTCGGTGGCCGGCCTGTCGACCGCCGGCCTGACGCCCGAGCGCCTGGCCCTCGCGCAGCGCGAACGCGTGGCCTCGGCCAGCGCCACCCGGCCGGCGGCCAGCGCCATCAGCGCGGCCGTCTACACGCCGGCGCAGATCCGCGCGGCCTACGGCCTGCCGGTGCTGCCCGCCACGACGTCGCTGTCGGCCGCCGACGCTGCCGGCCTCGGCGCGGGTCAGACGATCTACATCGTCGACGCCTACCACCACCCGAACGCGACCGCCGATCTCGCGAAGTTCTCGAGCAAGTTCGGCCTGCCGGCCTGCACCAGCGTCGCGCTGGCGCCGACGTCGACGCTGCCGCTGTCCAAGGCCGCGTCGACCTGCACGTTCTCGGTGGCCTACACCGACAGCAACGCCAGGCTGCTCGCCGCCGCGCCGGCGTACAACGCCGACTGGATGGTCGAGATCGCCCTCGACGTGGAATGGGCGCACGCGATCGCGCCGCTCGCGCGCATCGTGCTGATCGAAGTGGCCGATGCCAACAGCAACAGCCTGCTGGGCGGCATCGCGCTGGCCAACAAGATGGGCGCGGGCGTGGTGTCGATGAGCTTCGGCGCCCCCGAGGGCAGCTGGGTCAAGGCGAGCGACGCGTCGTTCACGACCCCGGGCATGACCTACGTCGCGGCCGCCGGCGACGACGGCTCGCAGGTGCTGTGGCCGGCCGTCGCGCCGAGCGTGCTGGCCGTCGGCGGCACCAGCCTGCAATGGAGCGGCAGCGGCACCCGCTACGAAGCGGCGTGGGCCAGCTCGGGCGGTGGCGTCAGCACGGTCGAATCGCTGCCGGCGTGGCAGTCGGGCGTCAAGGTGGCCGGCGCGAGCGCGGCGACGATGCGCACCGTCTCCGACGTCGCCTTCAACGCGAACCCCACCACCGGCCAGTACGTCGCGCTGACGGCACAGGGCGCGACCACCACGAGCTGGAACTCCTACGGCGGCACCAGCATCGGCACGCCGCAATGGGCCGGGCTGGTGGCCGTGGCCAACGCGCGCCGGGTAGCGGCCTCGAAGGCCGTCCTGGGCGACTTCCACAACGCGCTCTACAAGACAATCGCCGGCTCGGCGACCAACTACGCCGCGGCCTTCGACGACGTCGTCGACGGCAGCGACGGCACCTGCGCGACCTGCGCGGCGGGCACCGGGTACGACACGATCACCGGCTGGGGCACGCCCAACGCCACGGCGCTGCTGGACCTGCTGGTGGCCGACACCACGACCACCCCGACGGCGCCCGCGCCCGCGGCCGTCGCGCCGACCGTGCCCGGCGGCGCGCTGTCCGGGCAGACCGGCACGGCGCTGTCGACGTCCCTCAACATCACCGCGCCTTCGGGCGTGACGACGACTTTCGCGCTGTCGGGTGCGCCGAGCGGCCTCACCGTCAACCCGGCGGGCTACGTCAACTGGACGTCGCCGGTCGCCGGCAGCTACGCCTTCACCGCGACGGCCACCACCAGCGCGGGCAAGTCGGCCAGCGGCAAGTACGCGCTGACGGTCGTCACGGTCAACCATGCGCCCACGCTGGCGTCGTCGACGATCACCGTCAAGGCGGGCGCTGCACTGAAGGCCACGCTGGTCGGCGTCGACGTCGACGGCGACGCGATGACCTACACGATGACCGGCCAGCCGAGCGGCATGACGCTGAGCAGCGCGGGCACGCTCGCGTGGGCCAAGGCCGTCAAGGGCACGTACGCGCTGAAGGTCACCGTCAAGGATTCGCATGGCCTGGCCGGCGCGGTGGCCGCCATCACGGTGACCGTCTCGGCCTGATCAGGACGCCAGCAACGCGGTGCCCAGCGCCTCGGCCACCTCGATGCCGTCGACGCCCGCCGACATGATGCCGCCGGCGTAGCCCGCGCCTTCGCCGGCCGGGTAGAGGCCGCGCACGTTGAGGCTCTGGTAGTCCTTGCCGCGCGGGATTCGCAGCGGCGACGACGTGCGGGTCTCGACGCCGGTGAGCACCGCGTCGGGCAGCGAGAAGCCCTTGATCTGGCGCTCGAACGCCGGCAGCGCCTCGCGGATCGCGTCGAGCGCGTAGTCGGGCAGGCTGCCGCGGCCCCTTTCCTGCAGGTCGGTCAGGTGCACGCCCGGCTTGTACGAGGGCTGCACGTCGCCGAAGGCGCTGGAGCGCTGGCGCTTGACGAAGTCGCCCACCAGCGCGCCCGGCGCCAGGTAGCCGCCGCCGCCGAGTTCGTAGGCGCGCGATTCCCAGAAGCGCTGGAACGCGATGCCGTCGAGCGGGCTGACGACGCCTTCGGTCCTGCCGTCCTGGCGGTAGTCCTCGGGCGAGATGCCCACCACGATGCCGGCGTTGGCGTTGCGCTCGTTGCGCGAGTACTGGCTCATGCCGTTGGTGACGACGCGGAGTTCTTCCGACGTGGCCGCGACGACGGTGCCGCCCGGGCACATGCAGAAGCTGTAGACCGAGCGGCCGTTGCTCGCGTGGTGCACCAGCTTGTAGTCGGCGGCGCCGAGGATCTCGTTGCCCGCATTGGGGCCGAAGCGCGCGCGGTCGATCAGGCCTTGCGGATGCTCGATGCGGTAGCCGATCGAGAACGGCTTGGCGTCCATGCGCACGCCCCGCTCGTGCAGCATCGCGAAGGTGTCGCGCGCGCTGTGGCCCAGGGCCAGCACGACGTGGTCGGTGCGCAGTTGTTCGCCGGACGAGAGCGTCAGTCCGCGGATCTGCTTCTGGTCGCCGCGGCCTTCGATCAGGACGTCGACCACGCGCTGCTCGAAGCGGATCTCGCCGCCCAGGGCCACGATGTCGGCCCGCATCTTCTCGACCATGCCGACGAGGCGGAAGGTGCCGATGTGCGGCTTGGCGACGTAGAGGATCTCGTCGGGCGCGCCGGCCTTGACGAACTCGGCCAGCACCTTGCGCGTGAGGTGGCGCGGGTCGCTGATCTGGCTCCACAGCTTGCCGTCCGAGAACGTGCCGGCGCCGCCCTCTCCGAACTGCACGTTCGACTCGGGATCGAGCTTGCCCTGGCGCCACAGTCCCCAGGTGTCCTTGGTACGTTCGCGCACCGGCTTGCCGCGTTCGAGCACGATGGGGCGCAGTCCCATCTGCGCGAGGATCAGTGCCGCGAAGATGCCGCACGGGCCGAAGCCCACGACGACGGGGCGCTGGCGCGCATGGCTCGCGCCCTGGAAGAAGCCGTCGGCCGCGTGGCCGACGAACTTGTAGCGGGTGTCGGGCGTCACGCGCACGTGCGGGTCGGCGGCGAAGCGCGCGAGCACGGCCGATTCGTCGACGGCGAGTTCGCAGTCGATGGTGTAGATCAGCACGATGGCCGTCCTCTTGCGCGCGTCGTAGCTGCGCTTGAAGACGGTGAACGACGCCAGCTCCGCATCGCACAGGCCCAGGCGCGCGACGATCGCGGGACGCAGGGCGTCCTCGCGATGATCGAGCGGCAGGCGCAGTTCGGTGATTCGAAGCATGGTTCGGATGCTCGGCTCAGCGGCCGGGAACCGGGGCGCGACGAGTTTCGGCAGAACGAACAAAGGAGCCCGAAGGCTCCTGGTCACGCATCTGTTGCGATGTCGACAAGGGCGCCCGGGCCTGAGCCGCGAACGCCAGATCCGTGCCGGCCGCGCGCGGCCGGCGCCGCATCAGCCCTGGCGCGCGCGCTTGCCCGGGTTCTTCTTGCTGCGGGTGTGGGCGCCGCGCTCGAGGCTGCGCTTCTGGCCCTTGCCGGTGGTGGCAGTGGTGCCGATCGGCAGCGCCGGACGCGGGGTGGCCTTGCGGTCGGCTTCGGTAACGATCTTGTTGCCCATGATTGGATCCGGTCTTTAAAGCTGTGAGGGGTCGAACCCGGCATTCTCCCACAAACCCGTGAAATGACCAACTCCCAGGCTGGAGCGACGTGCCGAATCGGGCCGGACCGTCGAGCCGCGCCGGCAACCTCGCCGGGCTTTCGCTCTCCGTCACGAGGGCTTTGTAAAGATCGATTACCTTCTGGTCGTCAACGACACCGTCGCGCATGCCGTTTTATGTGCAAGCTCGCGCTGCAGCACCTCTTGGGAATGGGAGGTGGCTGCAGCAGATGACCATCACTCCCGAGCCGACCAGAAGGAACACACCTCATGAAGAAGATCCACATCGCCGCCGCCGCCCTCGTGGCGATCGCCGCCGGCGCCGCGCAGGCCCAGGTTTCCGTGGGCGTCGGCCTCAACATCAACGTGCCGGGCGTCTACGGACGGGTCGACATCGGCGCCCCGGGCCCGGCCTTCGTGCCGCCGCCGGTGGTCTACGCGCAGCCCGTGGTGATCGAGCCGTCGCCGGTGGCCATCCACCGCGCGCCGATCTACCTGTACGTGCCGGACGCCTACCAGCACGACTGGCG
Source organism: uncultured beta proteobacterium (assembly GCA_903845345.1). Lineage (GTDB taxonomy): Bacteria > Pseudomonadota > Gammaproteobacteria > Burkholderiales > Burkholderiaceae_C > Scleromatobacter. The sequence goes on along the minus strand of CAIMXF010000570.1, from coordinate 20,911 downwards.
CCACCACTGCGCGGCCTACGGCGCCTGCGGCCAGCCGGTCTACTTCGTGCAGGAACGCTGGGTGCACGACCGCTACGTGCAGCACCACCCGGAAGACCACCGCTTCGACCATTGGCACGGCTACGGCCCGGTGGAACATCGCGAGGTCGTCGAGCACCGCGAGGAGCGCCATGACGATCGCCGCGAAGAGCGTCACGACGACCGCCACGACGACCGTCACGACGACCACCACGACGACCACGACCACGACCGTCGCTGATCCGGCCTCGCGTTGAAACGAACGACGGCGCCCGCGGGCGCCGTTGTCGTTCCTGGCGATGGGCTTCAGTGCGTCGACATGGGCGTCGACCGGAAGCGCGTCGCGGCGGTGGTGCGGTCCGACACGCCCAAGGTGCTGGACGCCATCGCGCTGGTCGTGCCGCGTTCGCCGAACGGCAGCCCGTGCCGCGCCAGCGCGGTGGCCGGGCGGCGCAGCGCCTGCACGGCGTCCCACGTGGCCGGCTTGTTCCAGCCGGCGGCGGCCAGTTGCATGTCCCACAGCCCGACGCCGCCGCCGAGCGCCCGCACCTCGCGCAGGTGGTCGACCACGCCGGGTCCGGCACCGCCCGAGCCCCAGGTGTCGACCCAGGTCGGCATGCCCATCACGATCTGGTCGCGCCGGTAGCCGGCCTTCACGCCGTAGTCGAGCTGCCAGCTGTAGCGGAACAGCTGCGCGCCGTTCTCGCACACCGGCTTGCCTTCGGGCGTGAACGTGGCCCTGCTTCCTTCGTACAGGTCCTCGTAGCCCATGCTGTGGACGGCGGCGACGTCGCCCACCCAGTCGCTCCACCAGCGCATGTTGGGCGCGTTGTCGCACGGGCTGTGGAAGCTGTCGACGGTCAGCAGCTTGCCCCTGGCCTTGAGCGCGGCGGACAACTGGTGCACGAACGACGCGTAGGCCGCGCGGTCGGCGCTGAAGTCGCCTTCGCCTTCGAGATCCAGGTCGACGCCGTCGAGCTCCCAGGTGTCGGCCGCGGCCACGAGCGCGGCGGTGAATTCCTCCGGATGCTCGACGAACGCGCGCCGCGCCCACGGCCAGTCCCAGCGGTTGATCACCTGCGAGTTGTTGTAGACGGTCAGCAGCGGCTGCACGTGGTTCGCGCGGGCCCAGCGCACCAGCTGCTTCACGCTGGCGGCAGTGACCGGCTTGCCGGTGGCGTCCACCGGCGCCAGGACCAGGCCGGTGCCGTCGGGGCTCGGGTTCCAGAGCTGCAGGCCCAGTCGCGTCATCGCCTGGCCGATGGCCGGGCTCGCGGTGAGCGCCTTCATCGAGGCCTCGATGCCGTAGGCGGGCACCCAGCCCATCACCTGGGGCCCGACCGGGCCGCCGGGCTGTGCCTGCACGCTGGCCGCGGCCAGACTGGTGACGATCGCCAGCGACGACAACCGCTGGACGAAGGAGACGGACATCGACGTTCCCATTGTTTTGATTGCACCAACGCGGGGCGCAGCGTAGCAGATGTCAGACATCAGCAAGAATCGGGCTCAGTGATAAGGGTTTTCCATCCAGGGTTATCCAGCGCAGTGTTGCGCAACACGTTGATGACGGCCACAAGTCACGGAAATACCCGAACAAACCCGCGGGCACGCGCCGGTCGCGCAAGATGGCTCGCATGACACCATGCAGCCGCCACCGATGTCCGCACCGCGCCTGTTGAACCTGGCGCTGCAAGGCGGCGGCGCGCACGGCGCCTTCACGTGGGGCGTGCTCGACGCGTTGCTGGAGGACGGCCGCGTCGCCTTCGACGGCCTCAGCGGCACCAGCGCCGGCGCGATGAACGCGGTGGTGCTGGCCCAGGGCTGGATGGACGGCGGCCGCGACGGCGCGCGCGCCGCGCTGCGCCGCTTCTGGACCTCGCTCGCCGCCACGATGCCGATGGACGTCACGCACCACGACGTCGACGGCGGCGTGCACCTTGCGCCGATGGTCAAGCTCTGGATGGCCTGGGCGCACTACGTCACGCCGGCGCAGTTCAATCCGCTGGACGTCAATCCGCTGCGCGAGCTGCTGGTGGCGCAGGTGGACTTCGAGCGCCTGCGTCGCCACGCGCCGTTCCGCCTGTTCGTCGCGGCCACGCATGCCGACTCGGGCCGGCTGCGCGTGTTCGACGCGCGCGAGCTGAGCGTCGACGCGGTGCTCGCCTCGGGCTGCCTGCCCAGCGTGTTCCACGCGCCGCGCATCGACGGCCAGACGTACTGGGACGGCGGCTACGCCGGCAATCCGGCGGTGTTCCCGCTGCTGCGCGGCGGGCGCGCGCTCGACACCTTGCTGGTGCTGCTGTCGCCGCTGGAATTCGCACCGGCGCAGCCCACCGACACCGCCCGCGCGCTCCACGCGCGCATCGCCGAGATCGCATTCACCGCGGCCTTCCGCCGCGAGATGCAGGCCCTCGTGCGCGAGCGTGCGCAGCGCGAGCGGCGCCCGTGGCACCGCTGGCTGCCGCGCTCGTGGGGTGGCGATCGGCCCGAGCCGCGCTTCCACCTGATCGAGGCCGGGCCGGCGCTCGAGCACCTGGCGGGCGAGACGCGGCTGGCCGTCAACGGCAAGTTCTTCGAGACGCTGCACCAGCTCGGCCGCGAAACCGCGGGCCGCTGGCTGGCGCAACACGTCGACGCCGTGGGCCGGCGCGACAGCGTCGACCTGGCGGCGAAGTTCGCCTAGGAACCGCGCAGCGACGTGAACGCGCTCAGCGCTTCGTCGAGCAGGTTGCCTTCGGGCACGGCGCCGTTGGGCGTCACCGAGTTCACGGCGTGCGGCAGCAGGCCGGCGAGCTGGTTGGTGACGTCCGCGGGCGTCAGGCCCAGCCTCGCGGCGACGGCAGCGATGTGCGGCTCGCCGAGCACGGCCTGCACCTGGTCCGGCGTGATGGCGAGGTTGTCGCCGTTGCCGATCCAGGACGACACCACATGGCCGAGGCCCTGCTGCTCGAACTGGCCGACCAGGCCCTGCAGGCCGCCGCCTTGCGTCATCAGTTGCGAGACGACATCCATCAGCCCCGGATGCACCTGTCCGCCCGGAACGCTGCCTTCCAGCGCGCCCGAGACCTGTCCGACGATCGAATCAAGCAAACCCATGTCGTTCTCCTGGCCTTGATGTGTGAGGTCCGCTCGGCGAGCGGTCGGGTGCAATGTAGCGCGTGGCGGCCAGGTTGCGTGTGACTTCGCGACGACCCGGGACGCCGATCTCCGGATGGCAGACGGCGTCACGGCGCTGCGGGCCCGGCGGCACGCCGCCGTGCGCTGGTTCGCGACCGCCGTGCTGTCCAGTAGAAAGCTCCATGCGGGCAATCGGCGTTGATCTGAGGGGTCGTATATGCCCTTTTTCACTGGAACTTTGAGGCTCGCCGCGCTCCAATGGGGTCGCGGCATCGCCTCATGCCGCGGACTGCTTTTGCCGCAAGGCTTCCCTCCATGACCGTCCTCAAGAAACTCATCAAGCGCGTGCGTGCGAACTCCCGCGTCCCCGTCGCCGTGCTGTCGCTGCTGTTCGTCGTCGCCGGCTTCGCGCTGCTGACGCAGGAGGCCACGCGCGAGTCGAACTCGCGCAAGAGCCCCGAGATGCTGGAGTTCGAGAAGTCGCCGGACACGTGGCTCGCGAACCAGCGCAACGTCTCCGAGCTCATCAAGGCGGCCGACGCCGGCCAGGTCGCCACGGTCGCGCTGGCCAACGGCCATCCGGGCCTCGTGCTGTACACGCTCAGGAACGGCGCGAAGGCCAGTGTCACCGTGCCGGGCTGCACGGTGATCGGCTGCGCCGGCACCGCGCTCGACAAGATCGCCGAACGCAGCGCCGCGCAGGGCTTCGCGCTGGTGGGCGTCGACGTCGATCCGCGCACGAGGAGCCAGCACCTGCTCGACCTGCTGGGCGCCATCGTGTCGCCGCTGATCATCATCGCCACGATGGGCATCGGCTTCTTCGTGCTGATGCGCCTGCAGACCGGCGTGGGCGGCGCGGCGTCGACGCTGTCGGAGCGTCCCGGGATCAAGTTCGACGACGCGATCGGCAACGACGAGGCCAAGGCCGCGCTCAACCGCGTCAAGGCCTTCATGAGCGACCCGTCGTCGTACGTGAAGCTGGGCGCGGCCGCGCCGCGCGGCGTGCTGCTGGTCGGCCCGCCGGGCACCGGCAAGACGCTGCTCGCCAAGGCGCTGGCCGGCGAGAGCAAGGCCAACTTCATCGCCGTCGACGGCTCGTACTTCACCGCCACGTACTACGGCGCGGGCGTCGCCAAGGTCAAGGCGCTGTTCAAGCTCGCGCGCAACAACGCGCCGTGCGTGCTGTTCATCGACGAGGTGGACGGCATCGGCAAGCGCTCGCGCGGCAACGAGGGCGGCGGCGCGGAGTCGGAGATGAACCGCATCATCAACCGCGTGCTGGTCGAGATGGACGGCTTCGAGGCGATGGACAACGTCGTCGTCGTCGCCGCCACCAACCACGAGAACAACATCGACGAGGCGATGCGCCGCCCCGGCCGCTTCGACATGCTGGTGCGACTGGGCAAGCCCACGCTGCCCGAGCGCGCGCGGCTGTTCGACCTGTACCTGGGCAAGGTCACCGCCGACGGCTCGGCCGACACCGCGGCGCTCGCGCGCATGACGACGGGCCTGACGCCGGCCGACATCGCCAACATCGTCAACAAGGCGGCCTCGAGCGCGGCCGAGCAGGGCGCCGCGAAGGTCACGTCCGACCACGTGCTGCGCGCCATCGAGACGCAGCTGCTGGGCGGCGAGATCTCGCGCGTGAAGGACCTGCTGACCGAAGGCACCCGCGTGCGTCTTGCGTACCACGAGGCCGGCCACGCCATCATCGGCCACTGGACGGGCGCTGGCCTGGTCGAGCGCGTCACCATCGAGCCGCGCGGCCAGGCGCTGGGCGTCACCTACATGACGCGCGGCACCGAGGACCCGCTCTACAAGCAGAACGAGCTGGTGAGCCGTCTCGCGATGATGCTGGGCGGCCGCGAGGCCGAGCTGCTGGTGCTCGACAGCGTGTCCAGCGGAGCCTCCGACGACCTGAAGCGCGCGTCCGAACTGGCCATCGAGATGGTCGGATCGCTGGGCTTCTCGGAGACCTTCGGCCTGCTCAGCGTCGGCGGCATCCCCAAGGAATTGCTGGGCCCGGACATCCAGGCCGCGGTGCTGCGCGAAGCGCGCGTGCTGCTCGAGCAGGCGCAGGCCACCTGCCGCACGCTGCTGTCCGCGCAGCGCGCCCGCCTCGACACGATGGCGCAGGCGCTGCTCACCTGCGAGGTGCTGCAGGGCGCCGAGTTGAAGGAGATGCTGGGGGAGGTCGGCCGAGTGCCCGTGCCCCACGTCGCCGCCATCGGCCGCGACCAGGCGCTCGCGCTGGCGTTCACCCGCCGCGTTTGAGCGGCGTCCTGCCTGCGGGCCTGCTGGCCGTCTTCGCCGCCGGCCGGGGCCGCGCCGGCGGGGCCATCGTGCGCTTGACGCCGCACGACCAGTGCTTGACGACCAGCGTCAGGAAGCGGCCGTCGTAGTCGGCCTGGCAGAAGTCGACGTCGTCGTCGAGCTTGCGCGCGACGGTGGCCGTCGTGTTCCCATACGCGCAGGTCAGCCAGTAGCCGCCCTCGCGGTGCGGCAGGTCCCAGCCGTCGTGCAGGCCGGCCTGTCCCTTGTACTCGAAGGTCGGCACGAGCAGGTCGCCGTCGACGGGACGCCCCGGATGCAGCGCCACGCGCTGGAACGGGTAGCTGCCCTCCTGGTTCATCGGCGTCCAGCCGGCGATGCTTTCGCTGACCGTCTGGCGCACCGTCAATTGCGCCGGGCAGGCGTCGATCATTGGCTTCGAAGGCCCCGCGTCGTGCGCGTGCGTGATCACGCTGTCGGTCCTCGGTACGGTGGACCCGGGCACGGCGGGGGCCGCGATGGCGACGACGCTGGCTGCCGCTGCGGCGGCCAGCGCGATCGGGGAGCGGATTCCGGCGGGTCTCATGCGTGGCGGCGCGTGCGCGATGGAGCGGAGCCCGCAGTCTAGGGCCTGTTCACACTAAATGCGGGCCCGCATTTAGTGTGAACAGGCCCTAGACGCCGCGCCGCGGTCGGGTTGACGAAGCGGTCACGCGAGGGCGCTACCATTGGCGCTCGGCAAGCGGTCGCGCGGCGCGCGCACCCGCCTCGCCGCCACCAGCGCTTGACGCCTCCGGCCGATGAAACTCGAAGACGACGACTACCCCCCCGAGAAGCTTGCGGCGCTGCGCACCGTGCGCAAGCTCGTCGAATTCTGGAACATCACGCCGCAGGAACTGCGCGGCCCGCTGCCGCCGGCGCCGCCCGCGCCGCCGGCGAGCGCGCTGCCGATCCGCTACCGCCATCCGGTCAGCGGCGAGACCTGGGACGGCCAGGGCGAACATCCGGCCTGGCTGCGCGAGGCCTTGCTGAAGCAGGGCTACACCGTCGACGAACTCAAGCGCGCGGTGGCGCAGCCCGCAGGCGGCGACGCGTCCTGATCACACCGCCGGCGGCTCGCCGTTGGCCAGCACCGCGGCAGCCACCAGCACGGCCAGCAGCACCATGGCCTCGATGCGCAGCACGCGCTCGAACCGGCGCCATCGCGAAGGCAGCGACGGCATCACGACGAAGCGGTTGAAGCCGCCGAGCGCGATGGCGACGGCCACCAGCGCCAGTTTCGCGTCGAGCACGACGCCCCAATCCGTGCTCGTCGACGGCGTCATCGGCGCCAGCGTTCCGCCCAGTTCGTGCCACGCGCTCGCGCCGCCCGTGAGCGCGACCACCGCCAGCGACGCGGTCGCCGTCGTCGACAGCCGCCGCGCATAGGTCGGTCCGTCGCCGGCCGGGACCTCGCCGCGCGGCAGGCACAGCGCCGCCGCGAACACGACGCCGGCCCAGGACGCGGTGGCCAACACGTGCACGGCCATCGCGAGCGTGAGCACGCCCAGGCCGTTCGCACTCGCGTGGCCCGCGCTCGCGTGCGCCGCGGCGATCACGGCTGCGGCGATCGCCAGCTTGGCCAGCGGCGTCGCGCGACGCTGGTGCAGGACGACCAGCGCGATCGCGGCGCCCAGCGCCAGCACGGCGACGGCCCAGGCGCGTCCGAACGGCGTATCTCGCACGATGCCGCCGACCGCCAGCATGGACTCGCCCCACGGCAGCTCGGTCATGGCCACGGCCTGCACGGCCATCCACGCCAGGCTGGCCGCGAGCGCGAGCAGGCTCGCGCGCAGCAGCAGCCGGCGGCATCGGCGCCGGCATCGCAAGGCCCAGTCGGAGGCCGCGTCGTTCAGCAGCGCGCGCGTGAGCAGCGCGCCGACCATCGCGGCGAAGCCGGCGTCGAACACCGCGCTCGCCGCCGTGCGCAGTGTCGCCAGCGTCGCGTCATCCATGCGCCCGCTCCGCGACGTTCACTTCGCGACGGTGAACGAGAAGTCGCCGTGCGTCTTGTGGCCGTCGGCGCCCACGGCCGTCCAGCGCGCGCGATAGTTGCCCGGCTTGAGCACCGGGATCGACGCGACGATGGCGTTCGGGTTGGCCTTGTCGGCGGCGGGGCGGTCGGCGTCGAAGTTCTTGCCGGCGTCGCTCACCAGCTTGATGCGGCAGTAGCGCGCCTCGACGTGCTCGTCGAACGTGATGTGGATCTGCGCCGGCGAGCCGGTCATCACCTGGCCCTTGGCGGGGAACGAGTCGACCAGCGAGGCGTGCGCGAAGACGAGCGGGCTGAAGGTCGCTGCAAGGGACACGGCGAGGGTCGCGAGCGCGATGCGCAGCGATGATTTCATGAGGCCTCCGGATGCTTCGTTGTTGGATGGAACCAGGCCTCAGTGTTCCATGTGCAGGCCGCCCATGTCGGGCTTGCGGGCGTCCACCATGACGTCATTCGAGGGATTGTGGGCGGCCTGCGACGCGGCGGGCGGCGGCTCGCCCGTCCATTCGACCGCCGAGGTGCCGGCCGGGTGGCGGAACCAGCCCGGATCGCGGTAGTCGCCTGCGGGCTGGTCGCGCCGCACCTTGACGACGCTGAACATGCCGCCCATCTCCAGCGATCCGTACGGCCCGGCGCCGCCCATCATCGGCGCGGTGTTCGGCGGCCCGGGCATCATCGCCATGTCGCTCATGTCGCCCATGCCGTTGGCACCCATGGCCATGTAGCCCGGCACCAGGGCGCGGATCCGGTCGACGAGGTCCTTCTGGTCGACGCCGATCATGTTGGGCACGTCGTGCCCCATCGCGTTCATCGTGTGGTGCGCCTTGTGGCAGTGCAGCGCCCAGTCGCCCTCGGCGTCGGCCACGAACTCCATCTGGCGCATCTGGCCGACGGCGATGTCCACCGTCACCTCGGGCCATCGCGAGGCCGGCGGCGTCGGGCCGCCGTCGGTGCCGGTCACCTGCATCTCGTGGCCATGCAGGTGGATCGGGTGGTTGGTCATCGAGAGGTTGCCCACGCGCAGGCGCACGCGCTCGTGCTGGCGCGCGACCAGCGGGGCGATGCCCGGGAACACGCGGCTGTTCCACGTCCACAGGTTGAAGTCGGTCATCGTCGACGCCCTGGGCACGCTGGCGCCGGGCGTGACATCGTAGGCGTTGAGCAGGAACACGTAGTCGCGATCGACGCGGGCGATGGCCGCCGACGGCGCACGCGGATGCGTCACCCAGAAACCCATCATGCCCATGGCCATCTGCAGCATCTCGTCGGCGTGCGGGTGGTACATGAAGGTGCCGGCGCGGCGCGCGACGAACTCGTAGACGAAGGTCTTGCCGGGTTCGATCGCCGGCTGCGTCAGGCCGCTGACGCCGTCCATGCCGTTGGGCAGCCGCTGGCCGTGCCAGTGCATCGACGTCCGCTCGGGCAGCCGGTTGGTGACGAACAGCCGTACCCTGTCGCCCTCGACGACCTCGATCGTCGGCCCCGGCGACTGGCCGTTGTAGCCCCACAGCTTCGCGGTGAACCCCGGCGCCATCTCGCGCATCACGGGCTCGGCGACCAGGTGGAATTCCTTGACGCCGCCGTTCATGCGCCAGGGCAGCGTCCAGCCATTGAGCGTGACGACCGGGTTGTAGGGCGGCCCCGTGTCCGGCGCGAGCGGCGGCGCGGTGTCGGCCGAGTCGTGCGAGACGAGTTCGGGCAGCCCGGCGAGCGCGGCGCGGGAGACCGAAGCGGCGGCGGTGGCGGCCAGCGTGACGCCGGCCGAGCGCAGGAAGTTGCGGCGGTTGGCGCTCATCGTGCGGCCTCGGCGATGTCGTTGTCGATGTGGGACAGGCCGATCGTCGCGGCCTGCCAGGCGGCTTCTGCGCGCCAGAAGTCGCGCTGCGCGGCGATCGCCTGCTGCACGGTGCGCGCCTGTTCGCGGGCGTCGGCGAGCAGCTCGAAGGTGCTCGCGAGCATGCCGTTGTAGCGCAGCAGGTTCTCGCCGAGGATGGTCGCCTGCAGCGGCACGAGGCGGTCGCGCAACTCCAGCGCGAGCGCGTGGGCGTCGCGCCGGTCGCCGTCGGCGGCGCGCAGTTGCGAGGCCGCGGCGACCGCGAGCGCCGAGGTGCGCGCGAGCGCCGCGTCGTAGCGCGCGTTCGCGCCGGCACGCGCGGCGTCGCCGGCGTCGAACAGCGGCAGCGGCACCGAGAGCGTCAGGCCGTGCTCGCGCGGCAGGCCGGTCTGGTCGCGGCGCTCGGCGCCGATGTCCAGGCCGTTGACCGTGCCGGTCACTCGTGCGAGGCCTTGTGCGCAGGCGAGCTCGTCGAGGCGGGCACGTGCGAGGCGCAGGTCGAGCCGTTGATCGAGTGCGGACTGCTGCGCCGCCAGGTCGGACGGCAGCGTCGCAGGCAGTTCGGGCAGATGCTCGGGCAGCGTCAACGCGGCGGCCTCGTCCGCATCCAGCCCGAGCGCGCGCACGAGCGCCTCGCGCGTGTCGCGTTGCGCGCGCCGGGCCTGCGCGAGTCCGGCGATCGCATCGGCCGCGAAGGCTTCCTCGCGGGCGCGCTGCAAGGCGCTGAAGTTGCCGGCGGCCTCCAGTCGGCGCGCCAGTTCGCCGCCGGCCTCGGCGGCGTCGCGCACCTGCCCGGCGTAGCGCGCCGACTGCTCGGCGGCGACCGCGTCCACCCAGGCGACGCGCGCCGCGTCCGCGGCCCGCAGCACGTCGACCGCCAGTTGCAGGCGCAGGCGCCGCTGCGTGGCGTCGGCCTGGCGAACGCGCGCGGGCAGCAGCAGCACGTCCAGCAAGGACAGGCTCAACGCGCGCGTCAGTTCGAGCTGGCCGGTGCCGGCGAGCCGCTCGAACGCGAAGACGGGATCGGGCAGCCGCGCCGACTGCGTCGCGCCGGCCGAGGCCGCGGCGCGCTCGAACAGCAGCGCCTGCAGCGCGGCGTCGTGCGACAACGCGATGCGCACGGCGGCGTCTTCGGACAGCGGCTGCTTCAACGCGCTCGCGACGTCGCCGCGAGACCGGGCGCGCGCGTCGTCGGTCGTGAGCCAGGCGAAGTCGGGGCCGCCGCGGGCGCCGACTTCGGCGTGGGCGGCGGCGACGTTGTCGTCGATGGCCGGCGTGGCGCAGCCGGCCAGCAGCGCGAGCGCGGCGGCCAGCAGGCGGGCGCTCGCCGCAGGCGCGGCGGCGCCCGGCGCCACGCGGGCGGAGGGTTGTTGTCGAAGCATGGAATCCTCGTCGCTGGAAGCGTTGCCGCGCGCGCTGGCGCGGGCGCTCGCGTCACGCGCGGGTGCGCGACGCGGGCATGTCGTTCAGGCGAGGAAGGGTCGGGGCGGGCGGTCGGTGCCGCCGGTGAGGAACAGCGGCGGCGCGGCGTCGGCGGCGCGGCGCGGAAGCGGTGCCCGGCGCGCGGCCGCGGGCGCGACGACCAGCATCGCCTGCTGCACGGCGATCGGTGCGCAGCAGGTGCCGCAGCCGGCGTTGTCGATGGCGTGCGCGTGGCACGGCATCGCGTCGGCGTCCATGGTCGTGCCGTCGGGCATGGTCATCGTGTGCGACGGCGCCGGCGCGCCCATGCCGGTGGCCGCCAGCGCCGCCTGGATCGGAAGCGCGAGCGCGAACAGCCAGAGCGTGAGCAGCCGAAGGAAACGTCGCATGCGCCCAGTCTATCAATGCGACCCGTGCGCCGCGTCCAGCAGCGCCGCGTCCCACGCATGCACCGTCGTCGACTGCTCGCCGAGCCCGGAGATCCCCAGGCGCAGCGTGTCGCCAGCCTTGAGGAAACGCTGCCGGCCCATGCCCACGCCCGCCGGGGTGCCGGTGGCGATCAGGTCGCCCGGCTCCAGCGTCATGAAGCGGCTGATGTAGCTCACCAGCTGCGCGACGCCGAACACCATGTCGGCCGTCCTGCCGTCCTGCATGCGCTCGCCGCTGACCTCCAGCCACAGCTGCAGCTCCTGCGGGTCGGGCACCTCGTCGGTCGTGACCAGCCACGGGCCGACCGGGCCGAAGGTGTCGCAGCACTTGCCCTTGTCCCAGGTGCCGCCGCGCTCGAGCTGGTAGGCGCGCTCGGAGACGTCGTTGACGACGCAGTAGCCGGCCACGTGCGACAGCGCGTCGGCCTCGGACACGTAGCGCGCGCGGGTGCCGATGACCACGCCCAGCTCGACCTCCCAGTCGCCCTTGGCCGAATCCCGCGGCAGCACGACCGGGTCGTTGGGGCCGGTCAGCGCGTTGGCCGTCTTCATGAACAGGATGGGCTCGGTGGGCAGCGCCATCTTGGCCTCGGCCGCGTGATCCTTGTAGTTCAGGCCGACGCAGACGAATTTCGACATGCCGTGCCAGGGCACCGACAGGCGCGTGCCCGACGGCACGACGGGCAGCGTGTCGATCTCGACCGAGTGCAGCCGCGCGAGGCGGGCGGGGGCGAGGTCGGCGGCGCCGATGTCGCCGATCTGGGCGCTGAGGTCGCGCACGACGCCCTCGTGGTCGACCAGGCCGGGCCGTTCATGGCCGCGCGGGCCGTGTCGAAGCAGTTTCATGGGAGTCCTTGCAAGCTGCCGATGATGATGCCATCGGGCCGCATGCCCGCGATGGCGGCGGGCTTCTCGTGCACCGCGCCGGCGCATTTCGGTCGATTTCGCGCGAGCTGGCGCCCCAGCGCGGGAAATCGGGCGCTTTTCCACGCTTGGCCTGCGCGACGGCCCCTCAAGATATCCCGACGGACATGCTCGTCCGCGCCGCCGCCGTCGACTTCCGAAAGACCGCCATGAATGCCCTGCCGACCCCGCCGTCCAGCCTCGTCAACCGCATCGCCGCGACCGGCGTCGTGGCCGTCCTCGTCAGCGCGGGCGTGCTCGGCACGGTCGCGACGCTGCTCGCGCGCCAGGCGATCGAGACCCAGGCGCAGGACAGGCTGGCGGCCGCCGACGACGCCACCGCGTCGCGCATCGGCGACTGGGTGGCCGGCAACCTGCGCGACGCCGCCAGCGTGACCGCCGCCGCCGCGCCGGACGCGATCGCCAAGGCGATGGCCGAGCCCACGCACGCCGGCTTCGCGACCAAGCGCCGGCTGCCGCTGCTCGCGCATCCCGCGCACCCCGCGACCGATGTCATCGCCGCCGCGCTGAAGGAGCCGACCCGCGCCGGCCCCGCCAAGGACGAACCCAGGCAGGACGCCGCTGCCGCCGCGGCGATGGCCGCGATCGCCGGCCTGTCGAAGTCGGCTCCGGCTCCGGCGCCTGCGCCGGCCGCCGCGCCCGCTCCGGCCGCGAACAACGGTGCTGCCGCGGCTGCCGCCGCCGCGATGGCCGCCATCAACAAGAAGCCGCCCGCGCCGGCGCCGACGCCTGCCCCGCCGCCCGCGAAGGTTGACGCCAAGGCTGCGCCCGCGCCCGTTGCGGCTGCCGCCCCCGCCGCTGCACCCGAGGCCGCCGCCTCGGCGCCGTCCGATGCGGCGTCCGCGCCCACGCCCGACGACCAGGCCCTGCGCACCGCGCTCGCCCAGGCTGTCGCGAGCGGCGACTTCCGCAGCGTCGCCATGGCCTACGACGCCGACAAGCGCTTCGTGCAGGTGCCGCCGCAGAAGCTGGCCGACGGCACCGATCCGACCAGCAGCCCCTGGTACAAGGCCGCCGTGGCGAGCGGCAAGCCGGTCGTCGCCGGGCCGTCCGGCGACATGACCGTCACCTTCGCGCTGCCGATCAAGGCCGATGGCAAGCTGGTGGGCGTCGTCGGCGCCGACAAGTCGCTGGCGGAGGTCGTCAAGATGGTCGCCGCCGTCAAGCCCGCCGAGAACTCGTACGCGTTCGTCCTCGACAAGCAGGGCCGCGTGCTGATCCATCCCGGTGCCGACCTGGCTTCCAAGACCCTGGGCGACGCGCAGCCCGGCATGGCGGCGGTGGCGTCCGCGGCGGACGGTGCGGTCGTCGATGCGAACGACGGCACGCGCGACCTGCTGGTGCGCGCGACCTCGATCCCCGGCACCGACTGGCGCCTGGCCGTCGCGGTCGACAAGTCGGCCGCGCTGGCCGGGCTCGGCACGGTGGTGAGTTCGATCGGCATCGCGGCGCTGCTGGCCGTCATGGGGACCGGGCTGATCCTCGCGAGCCTGCTGCGCCGCTGGTTCGAGCCGCTGCGCAAGGTGCGCAACGCGATGGTGGCCGTGGCCAACGGCGACGGCGACCTCACGACCCGCATCGCCGTCGCCCGCAACGACGAGATCGGCCAGGTGGCGCGCGCGTTCAACGACTTCACCGAGTCGTTGCGCGGCATCCTCCACGAGGTCAAGCAGGCCAGCTCGGAAGTGAAGACGGCGGCGCACGAGATCGCCACCGGCAACGCCGACCTGTCGTCGCGCACCGAGAGCCAGGCGAGCTCGATCCAGCAGTCGGCCAGCTCGATCCAGCAGCTGCATTCGTCCACGATGGCCAACGCCGAATCGGCGCGCGAGGCCAATCGCATCGCGCAGGAAGCGGCCGCGCTGGCGGCCGAGGGCGGCACCAAGGTCAGCGAGGTGATAGCGACCATGGGCGGCATCACGGCGTCGAGCAAGCGCATCGGCGAGATCATCGGCGTGATCGACTCGATCGCGTTCCAGACCAACATCCTCGCGCTCAACGCCGCCGTCGAGGCCGCCCGCGCCGGCGAGCAGGGCCGCGGCTTCGCGGTGGTCGCGAGCGAGGTGCGCACGCTGGCCCAGCGCAGCGGCGAGGCGGCGCGCGACATCCGCCAGCTGATCCAGAAGTCCACCGAGGACGTCGAGACCGGCGCCCACCGCGTGGACGACGCCGGCCGCACGATCTCGCAGGTCGTCGATTCCGTGCGTTCGGTGAGCGCGCTGATGGCGCGCATCGTCGAGGCCACGCAACAGCAGACCGGCGGCATCGGCGAGGTCAACGACGCCGTCAACCAGATCGACCAGATGACGTCGCAGAACGCGGCGCTGGTGGAGCAGGCCGCGGCGGCGGCGACGTCGCTCAGCGACCAGTCGTCGCGGCTGGTGGAGGCGGTGGGGCGGTTCAGGACGACGCCCTGAGCGGGCCGGCGTCATTTCACGCCGAAATCGCGCACCCGGCGCGGGACGTCTCGGCGCGTCCGGCCCCAGACTTGGAACGCCACCAGCCAGGATGCACGCCATGTCCACGCCCTTGACCGATCTCGAATCCGAAGCCTTGAAGCTGCCGCTCAAGGAGCGCGCGCGGCTGGCGGACCATCTGCTGGCGAGTGTCCATGCCGATCCCGAAGTCGACGAGGCTTGGGCCGCCGAGGTACAACGTCGCATCGCCGCCGTGGAAGCCGGGGCGTCGCTCGTCGACGCCGAATCGGTGTTTGCGCGTGCTCGGCAGACGCTCGCGTGAAGGGACTCCCCACGGCCGAGGCTGAGAGGGAACCGCCGCCGGGATGTCTTACGGCGTGAGCGTGCCTGCTCGCCTGTCCTTGCACGGTGCGCCTCGCGGACGCCTGCCGTTTTCGGAGCTACATTGATCGCCGGAGGCCCGCATGACCGACATCAAGACATCCGCCAACGCCGACGGCGTGTTCGAACCCGTCCCGATCACGGCCGTGCCGTGGCAGGAGTTCTTCCACGGCGAGCGCTACGGCATGCGCTTCCAGGTGCTCAGCGAGTTCGGCGGCGGCACGCAGATCACCGTCGCCAACGAGATCCTGCCGCCCGGCCGGCAGGCCAACCAGTTGCACTACCACCTGCTCGAGGAGGAGCACGTGCTGGTGCTCGAAGGCAGCATGACGGTGCGCCTCGGCGACGCGCAGCACGTCGTCCATGCCGGCCACTACGTGTGCTTTCCGGCCGGGCAGAAGGTGGGTCACGCGCTGATCAACCACACCGATTCGCCATGCCGCTACCTTGTGCTGGGCAATCCGCAGCCGCACGACGTGGCGGTGTTTCCCGAGACCGGCCGCGTGAGCGTCAAGCTCACCGGCGAGGGCTACCGTGGCACGCCGCTGGGCTACTGGGACGGCGTCGCCTCGTGAGCTGACGGCCCGATCCGGCGCGGGCCGCAACGGTGCCGAAGTATGCTTGCGGCATGTACGTGCCCTTCTTCGGCCTCAAGCAGAAGCCCTTCTCGATCGCGCCCGATCCGCGCTACCTCTTCATGAGCGAGCGCCATCGCGAGGCGCTGGCGCACCTGTTGTACGGCGTGCAGGGCGGCGGCGGCTTCGTGTTGCTCACCGGCGAGATCGGCGCGGGCAAGACGACCGTGTGCCGCTGTTTCCTCGAGCAGATCCCGGCGCGCTGCAACGTCGCCTACATCTTCAATCCGAAGCTGACGGCGCTGGAGCTGCTGATCACGGTGTGCCACGAGTTCGGCATCAAGTTCGCGCCGCTGACGTCGGCCGGCACGCCGCCGACGGTCAAGGACCACGTCGACGGCCTGAACGAATACCTGCTGCGCACGCACGCGGTCGGCCAGAACAACGTGCTGATCATCGACGAGGCGCAGAACCTCTCGCCGGACGTGCTGGAGCAGCTGCGGCTGCTGACCAACCTCGAGACCAGCGAGCGCAAGCTGCTGCAGATCGTGCTGATCGGCCAGCCTGAGCTGCGCGGGATGCTGGCCCGTCCGGAGCTCGAGCAGCTCGCGCAGCGCGTGATCGCGCGCTACCACCTCGACGCGCTGTCCGAAAAGGAGACGGCGCAATACATCTCGCACCGGCTCGCCGTGGCCGGCCTGAAGGGCGCGCTGCCGTTCGACGCAGGCGCGTTGCACCGCATCCACCAGCTCACGCGCGGCGTGCCGCGCCGCATCAACCTGCTGTGCGACCGCGCGTTGCTGGGGGCCTATGCCACCGGCAAGGCGCGCGTCGACCGGACGATCGTCGACAAGGCCGCGCTGGAGGTGTTCGGCCCGGACGGCGAGAAGGCGAAGACCTCGCCCGCGCGCTGGTGGCCGCTGGCGCTGGCCGGCGGCGTGCTCTTGGGGGCGGCCGCGATGGCTGCGGTGCAATGGGGCGGCCGCGACACGGCCCCGCTGCGCGCGATGTCGGCACCGGCGACGGCGGCGAGTGCCGCGTCGGCGGCGCGTCCCCGGCCGGCTGCGGCGGTGGCGTCGACGTTGCCGACCGCCGCGGCCGCGCTGACGCCGCCGCTGCGCTCGATCGACGACCTGGAGTCGCTGCTCGCGCGCGCGCCGCACGACGAGCACGACGCGCTGCGCGTGCTCGCCCCCGAATGGGCGCTGCAACTGGGCGACGGCGACCCGTGCGCGCTGGCCGCGGAGCAGGACGTGCGCTGCTTCCGCGCGCACGGCGGCCTCGCGCTGCTGCGGCTGCTCGCCCGTCCCAGCGTGCTCGCGCTGCGCGACGCGCAGGACCGCCCCGTCTATGCGGTGCTGGCCGGACTCGGCCACGACGACGCGACGCTGGTGGTGGGCAAGACGCCGCTGCAGGTGCCGCTGTCGCTGCTGACCACAGTCTGGCGCGGCGACTTCACGACCCTCTGGCGCGTGCCGGGCGGCTATTCGGTGCCGTTGTCGCTGGGCTCGCATGGCGTGCTCGTCGACGCCGTGGGCGCGCAGCTTGCCGCGCAGCAGGGCGCCTCCGCGCCGGCGCCCGACCATTCCTTCGACGCGACGCTGCGCGCGCGCGTCGCCGCGTTCCAGCAGGCGCAAGGCCTGGCGCCCGACGGCGTCGCCGGCCCGACCACGCTGATGCAGATCAATCGCGCCAGCGGCATCGCCGAGCCCTGGCTCGCGGGCACGGCGCCAGCAGCCTCGGCCGCGGCCGTCGCTCAACGAAAGTAATCGCGCATGTCCTACATCCTCGATGCGCTTCGACGCGCCGATGCCGAGCGCTCGCGCGGCGCGGTGCCCGGCCTGCATGCGCAGAGCCTGCCCATCGACGGCGAACCCGCGGCGCGCAACTACGCGCCGCTCGCCTGGGCCGCCGGCGCGGCCGGGGTGCTGCTGGCCGCCGGCGTGGGCGTGCTGCTGTGGGCGCCGTGGAGGTCGAACAGTCCGCCGCCGCCGGACGCGCGCGTGGCGCTCGCGCCCGCGTCCGAGTTCGCGCCCAGCCGGCGCGAGAACGCGCCCGCTCAAACCGCGCAAGGCGAACTGCCGCCGCAGCAGGCGGGCGCGATCGATCCGGGCGCGCGTCCGGTCGAGCCGCCGCTGGGGAGCGGAAATCCGCCGCCGGTGACGGGCAACTCGCCGTCGCCGCCGTCGCGGCCGCCGGTCGTGCCGCGCATGCCTGCGCAGGACGTTCGCGACACGCTCGCCGACCGCGCCGTCGCCGGCCGCGTGGGCACGCTGCTGCCGCGCGCCGACGTGCGTCCGCCCGTGCCGGCAGCCGCTCCGACGCCGACCCCGGCGCCCGTTCCGGCACCGCAGGCCGTGGAGCACTACGGCGCGCCCGTCGCGCCCGCTGCGACGGTGGCGCCGGCGCGTCCCGCCGCGGTCGCCAACATCAAGGATCTGCCGCCCGACGTGCGCTCGCAGCTGCCGCGCCTGGCCGTCGGCGGGGCGATCTATTCCGAGACGCCGTCCGAACGCATGGTCATCCTCAACGGACAGGTGTTCCACGAGGGCGACAAGCCGGCGGCCGACACCGTGCTCGAGCAGATCCGGCTGAAGTCGGCCGTGCTGAACTTCCGTGGCCAGCGCTACGAGATCTCGTACTGAATCCTTCCTCGAAAGACCGACGCATGATGATGTCCCGCACCCTTGCCCTCGCTCCGTTCGCCGCCCTCGCGCTGCTGGCGGCCTGCGCCGGCTCCGGCCCGAAGGCGACCCCGCCGGCGCCGCCGACCGTGGTGATCCCCGGCAGCCTGGCGGCGCCGTCCAGCCAGGTGCTGATGCGCACGCTGTGGGCCGACGGCGTGCAGATCTACGAATGCCGCAAGGCCCCCGACGCGAGCTTCCCCGACTGGGCGTTCGTGGCGCCGGAGGCCACGCTGAAGGATGCCGCCGGCACGCTTGTCGGCCGCCACTACGGCGGCCCGACCTGGGAGGCGAACGACGGCAGCAAGGTGGTGGGCGTCGTGAAGGCCAAGGCCGACGCGGCCAACCTGCATGCCATCCCATGGCTGCTGCTGGAGACGCACAGCACCGGCAAGCCGGGCCTGTTCGCCAGGGTCACGACCATCCAGCGCGTGGCCACCGTCGGCGGCGTCGCGCCGGAGACGGGCTGCGGCACGGCGACCATCGGCAGGCAGGAACGCGTGCCGTACACGGCGCAGTACGCGCAGTACGCGCCGGCGAACTGAGCGGACCAGCGCGCGACGACAGGCTGCCGGAGAGGCCAGATCCCTTCGGCAGCGATTCGTCCTGCCGGCGTCCTCAGCCCGGCGGCAGGCGTTCAGAGCGCCTGCGGCACCACCGCCGTCACCTCGATCTCGACCTTCGCGCGCGCCTCCATCAGCGCGCTGACCTCCACCGCGCTCATCGCGACGTCGTAGTGGCCCATGACGTCGCGGTAGGCGGCGCCGATGTCGCGGCCGCGCGCGAGGTAGTCGGCGCGGTCGGTCACATACCAGGTCATGCGCACCATGTGCTCGGGCGTCGCGCCGGCCGCGGACAGCACCGCCTTGATGTTCTCCAGCGCCTGGCGCACCTGGTCGACGAGGTCGTCGCTCTCGAACTCGGCCGCGGCGTTCCAGCCGACCATGCCGGCCACGAACACCTGGCGGCCTTGCGCGGACACGCCGTTCGCGTAGCCGCGCGGACGCGGCCAGTCTTCGGGTTGCAGGACGGTCTTCATGGTCTGCCTGTCTCGTCGTGGTGGTTCACGGGCGCGTCTTCAGCCGGAAGCGCTGCAGCTTGCCGGTGGCGGTGCGCGGCAGGTCGGCGACGAACTCGATGGCGCGCGGGTACTTGTACGGCGCCACCGCGCGCTTGACGTAGTCCTGCAGCGTCCTGACCGTCGCGGCGTCGGGCGCATGGCCGGCGCGCAGCACGACATAGGCCTTGACGATCTGGCCGCGCTCCTCGTCCGGCACGCCGATGACCGCGCATTCGGCGACGGCCGCGTGTTCCAGCAGCACCGTCTCGACCTCGGGCGCGGCGATGTTGTAGCCGGCCGAGATGATCATGTCGTCGGTGCGCGCCTGGTAGCGGTAGTAGCCGTCCTCGTCTTCGCAATAGGCGTCGCCGGTCACGTTCCAGCCGTCGTGCACGTACTGCGCCTGGCGCGGGTCGTCGAGGTAGCGGCAGCCGGTGGGGCCGCGCACCGCGAGCCGGCCGACGGCGCCGCGCGGCAGCGGCTTGCCGTCGGGGTCGAGGATGCACGCCTGGTAGCCGGGCACCGGCGTGCCGGTGGCGCCGGCGCGCGCGTGGCGTTCGTCGGCCGAGATGAAGATGTGCAGCATCTCGGTCGAGCCGATGCCGTCGATCGCCTCGATGCCGGTGGCGTCCTTCCACTGCACGCGCGTGGCCGCGGGCAGCGCCTCGCCGGCCGAGACGCACTTGCGCAGCGTGCCGCCGAGCGCGGCCGACAGCCTGCGCTCGCGCGCCGGCGCGGCGATCGCGCGGTAGGTGGTCGGCGCGGTGAACAGCACGGTCGCGCGGTACTGCGGGATCGCGTCGAGCAGCACCGGCGGCGTGGCCTTCTCCAGCAGCACGGTGCTGGCGCCGATGGACAGCGGGAACAGCAGCAGCCCGCCGAGCCCGAACGTGAAGCCCAGCGGCGGACTGCCGATGAAGACGTCGTCGGCATCGGCACGCAGCACGTGGCGCGGCCAGCAGACGCAGATCGCCATCACGTCCTGGTGGAAGTGCATCGTCGCCTTCGGCTCGCCGGTGGTGCCCGACGTGAAGGCGAGCAGGCAGGTGTCGTCGGCGGCGGTGTCGACGGCGGCGAACGGCGTCGCGTGGCGCGCCATCGCGGCCTCGAGGCCGTCGGGCGACGCGTCGTTGAAATATCGAACTTGCGTCAGCGTCGGACAATGCGGCTGCGCCACTCGCAGATCTTCCGCGAGCTGAAGGTCGCACAGCGCGTGCGTGACCTGCGCCTTCGCGATGACCTGCTTCAACTCCTTCGCGCGCAGCAGCGGCATGGTGGCGACGGCCACCGCCCCGGTCTTCATCACGCCGAACCAGCACGCCGCCAGCATCGCGTTGTTGGGCGCGCGCAGCAGCACGCGCTGGCCGGGCACCACGCCCATCTCGTCGACCAGCACGTGGGCGACCGCGTCGGCATGGCGCTGCAGATCGGCGTAGGTCCAGCGCAGGTCCGGGCCGAGGATGCACGGGCGGTCGCCCCAGCCGCGCGCGATCGCGTTGTCCAGCAGTTCCACCGCGCAGTTGAGCTGCGGCGGGAACTGCAGCTCGGGCAGGTCGAACAGGTAGACCGGCTGCTGCTCGATCGGCGGCAGGTGGTCGCGCGTGAAGGTGTCGACGTGGGCGGTCTTGCCGCGGGTCATGACGACCCCTCCCGCGCCGGGTACGGCGCTCCGTCCCCCGAGGGGACCGCGGGCCTCCTTGGGGCGGCCCGGCGCACGGCCCGCGTGGGTGACGACCCCTCCCGCGCCG
>CAIMXF010000569.1 GCA_903845345.1 uncultured beta proteobacterium | reverse complement strand
GCGCAAGATCTATGGCCACGAGCACCTCGTCGCCGGCCCGCTGTTCATCCACCAGTACTCGCACATGTGGATCGACTTCCGCGGCATCCAGGACGCGTTCATGCGCGACAAGGGCATCGACTATTTCGAGAACAGCCGCCGTGCCACGCTGGTCCAGCGCGAGTACGCGATCCGCAATCCGAAGCACTTCGACGGCTACCGCGCCGACTGCTGGGGACTGACCGCCTGCGACGGCCCCGGGCCGCTGGAGATCACGGTCGACGGCCACAAGCGTCGCCTGATGGGCTATGCCGCGCGCGGCGCGCCCTACGGGCCCGACGACGGCACCGTGGCGCCGTGGGGAGCGGCCGCGTCGCTGCCGTTCGCGCCCGACATCGTCATCCCGACCCTGCAGCACAACGCACGCATGATGAGCGAGCACGCGAACTACACGCCGGGCTGCTCGTTCAATCCGACCCTGAAGACGGGCAAGAACTCGCTGGGCTGGGTGTCGCCGTGGCGCTTTGCGCTGAACAGCGGGCCGGTCGCGTTGATGATCGAGAACTATCGCAGCGGGCTGCCCTGGACGCTGATCAAGCGCGACCCGACGATCCGCCGCGGACTCGAACGCGCGGACTTCCGCGGCGGCTGGCTGTCGGCGCCGCCACCCGCCGCCTGACTCGGCTCGCGTGATCGGGCCGCACGCCCCCCGCCGATGAACCAGGCGGGGAGGCGGCGCAGCAGAGTGGCGGGAGTCGGCGGTCCCGGCCGACGCGCACGGCGACCTCGCCGGCGAGCACGCGTGCCGTTTTCATCCCGTTCACGGAACAAATTCATTTCGGTCGCCTCCAACCCGGCAGACGGGGTGCGAAGCGCCCAGGCGAAGGCCACGACCGAGCTGCGGCGCGCCTGCGATTGAAGGCTTGTTGCAAGTTCGGCGCAAGACCTTACCAACATTTGTGCAAATGTATCTGTTATCGTCGAGTTGTCATCTTCAACCGCCCATCGGCCCTACTGCCATGCAACTCGACTCCCTCACCGCCGCCTTCGCCCGCATCGCCACCGCTGCCGTGCCTGTGGGTGCCGCGCTCGCATTGGCCGCCTGCGCCAGCACGCCGGTCTCTGCGCCGCCCGCGCCCGCCCCCGTCGTCAACGCGACGCCCGTCGCCGCCACGCCCGCGCCGCCGCCGATGACCGCAGCGCCGACCGCCACCGCATTGCCGCCCTACCTCGATCCGAACAGCCCGATCTCGCAGCAGCGCAGCGTCTACTTCGCCTACGACAACGACCAGCTGCGCTCGCAGGACAAGGCCGTCGTCGAACTGCAAGGCCGCTACCTGGCGCAGCACCCGGAGGTGCACGTGACGGTCGCCGGCAACACCGACGAACGCGGCGGCAGCGAATACAACCTGGCGCTGGGGCAGCGGCGCGCGCAGTCCGTGAAGAACGCGCTCGACCTGCTCGGCGTCAAGGGCGACCAGGTCGAGGCCGTCAGCTACGGCAAGGAAAAACCCAAGGCCACCGGGCATGACGAAGCCGCGTGGCAGCAGAACCGGCGGGCCGACTTCGTCTACCCGTCACGGTAATCGAGTGTGTGTCGACCGGCGTGTGGTGCGCCGGTCGTTTTCGGGAGCGCTGGGTTCATCTCAGCTTCGGACGCCTTCAGGGGCGTCCGCTTTTTTGTGCGTGACGTTGCCCGCAGGGCCGTTGCGCGTCCCCCGAACGGGCGACCGGCCGCGGTCGAATCGCCAATTATGATTTCACGCATGGTCACTCGCCCCCCGCCCGCCCCGGAGCCCGACAACGAAGACGCCGCCATCGCCGTGCTGCGGCAGTTCCGCCAGGTGTTCAACGCCGTCAAGGCGCATTTCCAGCAAGTGGAGAAGACGGTGGGCATGGGCGGCGCGCAGGTATGGGCGCTGAGCGTCGTGCGCGACAATCCGGGCATCGGCGTGGGCGCGCTGGCCAAGGCGATGTC
>CAIMXF010000568.1 GCA_903845345.1 uncultured beta proteobacterium | reverse complement strand
CGATCGCGCCGTCCGCGGCAGCCGCCGAAGAGGCCGCGGCAGCCGCCTCCGCCGCCGCGGCGGCATCGGCCGCATTGGCGACATCGGCCCCCGCCCCGCTGGCGGCCGCCAGCTCGGCGCTGGCGCTCGACACGACCGCCGCGTCGACGGTCGCCGCCGGCGACGCGAACAGCTCGAAAGGCGCCGCCACGTCGACGCCCGTGGTCGTCAGCAAGGCCGAGGCCGCGCGCCGGCGCAAGGCGATGGCGGTGGCCAGCGTCACCGAAGGCGTGCCGATCTCCGCGGTGCTCGCCGAGGGCGTGGTGCAACTGGCCGTGAGCCCCTGGGGCCAGGTGGAGGTGGACGGCAAGCCGATGGGCATCTCGCCGCCGCTGACGCGCCTGACCCTGACGTCCGGCAACCACAGCATCACGGTGCGCAACACCGACTTCCCGGCCTACACGACCACGGTGACCGTCGACGGCGAAAGCCCGGTCACGCTGCGCCACCGATTCGGTCCCTGAGACTGCAACCAGCCGCCCCCGCCGTGACACACCCGACCTCGCACCGCCCTGTCCGCCTCAACCAGGCGTTCGCCGCCATCGCCGCCGTCGCCATGACGTTCGCGCTCACCGGCTGCGAGACGCCGCCGCCGCAGGCGCCGGTGGGCCTGACCGACCTCACGGAACGCCCCGCCGAACGCGCGCTGATGGGCGCGATGCGCGCCTACGACGACGCCGACTATCCGGCCGTCGAACGCCAGGCCAACGAGGCCATGAAGCTGGGCCTGCGCAGCAACCGCGACATCGCCACCGCCCACAAGCTGCGTGCATTCGTCTACTGCACCAGCAACCGCCTCGCGGCCTGCGAGGCCGAGTTCCGCGCCGCGCGCACGGCCGATCCGGCGTTCGTGCTCAGTCACGCGGAGGCCGGCCATCCCGTCTGGGGCCCGGTCTACCTCAAATCCCGCCAGTAGGCCAGGATTCGCCCCGGTCGGCGCCGGCGCTGCCGCTAGCACCGTCACGTGAAGTTCAAGGGAGCGCCGCGACCGGCTCTGCCGGGCCGGTCGCGGGCGGCCCCCTCGGGGGGCAGCGGGCGCGAGCGCGCGTGGGGGCGCTATGATTCGTCGCCCAATGAAAATCGAAGAGTCCCCCGTTCCGGCCGCGCATTTCAGACATCCCGTGCGGGTGTACTGGGAAGACACCGACGCCGGCGGCATCGTGTTCTACGCCAACTACCTGAAATTCTTCGAGCGCGCCCGCACCGAGTGGCTGCGCGCGCTCGGCCACAGCCAGCAGCACATGGTGGACACGACCGGCTGCATGTTCGTCGTGCAGGAAACCAGCGTCCGCTACCTGAAGCCGGCGCGGCTCGACGACGTGCTCACCATCACCGTCGACGTGCGCGAGCGCGGACGCGCCAGCCTGCGCATCGCGCAGCAGGCCTGGTGCGGCGACCGGCTGCTGGCCGAAGGCGAGATCCGCATCGGCTGCGTCGCACGCGCCACCATGAAACCCCACCGCATCCCCGGCCCCATCTTCGAGGCGATTGAATGAACCAGGATCTCTCCATCATCGAACTGGTGCTGCACGCCAGCATCGTCGTCAAGATCGTCATCGCGGGGCTGCTGCTGATGTCGCTGTTCAGCTGGGGGCTCATCTTCTCGAAGCTCGGATCGCTGGGCAAGATCAAGCGCCGCAACGAGGCCTTCGAGCAGGACTTCTGGTCCGGCAAGAGCCTGACCGACCTGTACGCGCAGGCGTCCAACCAGGCCGACACCGGCCCGCTGGAACGCCTGTTCTCGAGCGGCATGCGCGAGTTCATGAAGCTGCGCGACCGCCGGCTCGACACGCCCACGCAGCTCGATGGCGCGCGCCGCGCGATGAAGGCGAGCCTGCAGCGCGAGCTCGACGCGATCGAGGGCAACCTCGGCTTCCTGGCGTCGGTCGGCTCGGTGAGTCCGTACGTCGGCCTGTTCGGCACGGTGTGGGGCATCATGAACGCGTTCGTCGGCCTGTCCAACATGACGCAGGTGACGCTGGCCACGGTCGCGCCGGGCATCGCCGAGGCGCTCGTGGCCACCGCGATCGGGCTGTTCTCCGCCATCCCCGCGGTCGTCGCCTACAACCGCTTCGCGCGCGACATCGACCGCATCGCCACCGCGCTCGACAGCTTCAGCGACGAGTTCTCCAACATCCTGCAACGCAACGCCGCCGCACCGCAGTCCGCGGCCGGCGCGCGCTGACGAACTGGAGAAACCGACCATGCCAGGCGTCGTCTCACGCGGCCGCGGCCGCCGCTCGATCAGCGAGATCAACATGGTGCCGTTCATCGACGTCATGCTGGTGCTGCTGATCATCTTCATGGTCAGCGCGCCGCTGATCACCACCGGCGTGGTCGACCTGCCCTCGATGGGCAAGGCCAAGCAGCGGCCGCCGTCGGTCATCGAGGTGATCGTCGGCGCCGACGAGCATCTCAAGATCCGCATCGACAAGGCCGACCCGGTGGCCATCACCATTCCCGAGCTCGCCGCACGCGTGAGCGAGTTGCAGGCCGGTCGCGCCGACGTGCCCGTGGTCATCGCGGGCGACAAGACGGTGCGCTACGAGAGCATCGTGAAGGTGATGGACACGCTGCAGCGCGCGGGCGTCCAGCGCGTCGGCCTCGCGGTCAAGCAGGTCGGCTAGACAAGCCCAGGCATGAGCACCATCCTCGGCCCGCGCCCCGACGACCGCCCGCCCCAGCGCGAGGAGTGGAGCACCGGCGTCACGATCTCGATCGCCGCGCATGCGGCGCTGATCGCCGCGTTGTACTGGGGCCTGAACTGGCACAGCTCGGTCGAGGTGACCGAGGCGTCGGCGGAGCTGTGGTCGGCCGTGCCCGAGGCAGCGGCGCCGCCGCCGCTCGAGACGCCGCCTCCGCCGCCGGCGCCCGTGGTCGAGGCTCCCCCGCCGCCGCCGCCAGTCGAGGCGCCCAGGCCGCCGGACATCGTCACCGAGGAGATCAAGAAGCCGCCGCCGCCCAAGCCCAAGCCGACTCCACCGCCGCCACCGCCGCCGCCCAAGCCGGTCCCGCCGAAACCCGCGCCGACTCCGCCGCCGTCCAAGCTCGACGCCAAGGCGCTCAAGAAACTGTATGACGACAACCTGAAGCGGATGATGGGCCAGATGGACGCGCCGGTGACTGCGACCGGCACGGCGGCGCACGATTCGGGGCCGTCGGCCAACTACTGGGGCCGAGTCGTCGCGCGGCTCAAGAGCAACCTGATCCTGACGGACAGCATTGCCGGCAATCCGGCCGTGGAGGTGGAGATCCGCTGTTCGCCGGACGGCACGATCCTGAGCCGCCGCATCACCAAGACCAGCGGCTCGCCGGCCTGGGACGATGCGGTGTTGCGCGCGATCGACCGCACCGGCAAGCTGCCGATCGACACCAACGGCAAGGCGCCGGACACCATCCCGATCCGCTGGCACCCGCAGGACTGAGGTCGACCGAGGCCTACTTCTTGGTCTCGGCCGTCTTGCCGCCCATCTTCTCGCACGTGCCCTTGGCGACGTACTTCCAGTCGTCGGCGGCGTTGTCGACCTTGGTCTGGCCGGCGCACGAGTGCGAGCCGGTGGCGGTGGCGCAGTCGTTCTGGCCGGCCTTGGCCACGCCGAAGCACTTCTCCTGCGCGGGCTGGGTGTCGGCGGCCCGGGCTTGACCGATGGCGAGGGCCAGCACGGAAGCCAGCGTGGACGAGGCGATGACGCGCTTGTTCATGGCGAAACCCTTTCAGTTCGATGATTCGGCGGACGCATGCCGCCGCGTGCGCCATTTGTACCCTGTCGCGGCGCGCCGGTCCAACGGGAACCGGGCGCAGGCCGTGGATATTGCGCGGAATCGGCGTCGAGACCTCCCCACAAAGAGGGCGTTGCCGCGTCGTCGCCCGGCTCGCACAATCGATGCAGAGGCGCGTCGATGCCGCGTCCCCAAACAGGGAGTCCGTGCTTGTCCAGCGACCCCGCCCCGACCACCGCCGCCTTCGAGGCCCAGCTGCTGCTCGATACATTCAGGGGTATCGACCTCGGCGCGGTGTGGCTGGACGACCAGGCCCGCGTCGTGCTCGCCAACGCATTCTTCGCGAGCTGGGCCGGCGTCGATGCGGCCGCACTGGCCGGACGCCCGCTGGGCGAGGTCGTCGACGACCTGACGCCCGAGCACTGGCAGGCGATCCGCCGCGCCGACAACGCCGGCGTGCCGCCGCGGCTGGCGATGGCCGACGCCGCCGGCCATCGGCGCGTGCTCGAGGTGCGCGCGCGCCGCCTCGTGCAGGACGGGCGCGCGCTCACGGCGCTGCTGCTGATCCCGATCGCCGACCGCGTCGAGGCCGAGGGCATCGACGGCCTGCAGCGCGAGGTGCTCGAGTCGATCGCGCTCGGCCGCCCGCTGCGCTCGGTGCTCGACCTGCTGTGCCGGCGCGTCGAGGCGCTGGCGCCCGATGTCGCCTGCTCGGTGCTGATCGTCGAGAAGAACGGCACCCTCACGCCGATCGCGGGCCCCAGCCTGCCGCCGGCCTACGTCGACGCGCTGCACGGCGTGCCGATCGGCCCGCGTGCGGGATCGTGCGGCACCGCGGCCTGGCGGCGCGAGCCGGTGGAGGTCACCAACATCGCTACCGACCCGCTGTGGGCCGACTACCGCGACCTGCTGCACCTGCTGCCGATGGCGGCGTGCTGGTCGACGCCCATCATCGCGGGCAAGGGCGACGTCGTCGCCACCTTCGCGCTGTACTACCGCCAGCCTGGCACCGCACCGCCGTTCCACCGCCGCATGGTCGAGGCCTGCGTGCCGCTTTGCCGCGTGGCGCTGCAGCACGAGGCCAACCGCACCGAGATCGAGCGCCTCGCGTACTTCGATCCGCTCACCGGCCTGCCCAACCGTCGGCTGTTCAGCGACCGGGCGCGCCAGACGCTGCAGATGGCGGTTCGCATCCAGGCGCCCGGCGCGCTGCTGCTGTTGGACATCGACCGCTTCAAGACCACCAACGACTCGCTCGGCCACGGCGCGGGCGACGAGGTGCTGCGCGAGACCGCCTTGCGCCTGCAGGCCGAGATCGGCGAGGGCGCCACCGTCGCGCGGCTCGGCGGCGACGAGTTCGCGGCGGTGCTGCCGCGCTGCAGCCCGGTCGAGGCGATGCACGCGGCCGAGCGGCTGCGCCACGCGCTGGCCGCGCCGTTGCGCATCGCGGGCATGCAGATCGAGGTGTCCACCAGCATCGGCATCGCGCTGTTCCCGCAGGACGGCGTCGAGCTGGAGCGACTGGTGAAGAACGCCGAGATGGCGATGTACGAGGTCAAGCGCGCCGGCCGCGGCGCGTCGCGCTTCTTCACCACGACGATGAACGACGTGGTCGCGCAGCGCATGCAGATGGAGAGCGCGCTGCGCCAGGTGCTCGCCGCCGGCGGCCTGGCGCTGCACTACCAGCCCAAGATGCACCTGGACGGCAGCGGCTGCGCCGGCGTGGAGGCGCTGGTGCGCTGGACCGACCCGGTGCTGGGCGACGTGCCCCCCGACCGCTTCATCGCGCTGGCCGAGGAATGCGGCCTGATCGGCGCGATCGACGCCTGGGTGCTGGAGACCGCCTGCGCGCAGCTGGCCGCCTGGCAGCACGACGACGTGCCGGTGCCCCGCATGTCGGTCAACGTCTCGCCGCTGCGCTTCCATTCCGACGACGTGCCCGCGCACGTGCGGCGGCTGCTCGCCTTGCACGACCTGAAGCCCAGCGCGCTGATGCTCGAGGTGACCGAGCGCGTGATGCTCAGCGACGACGAGCGCACGCGCGTCGACCTGCGCACGCTGCACGAGATGGGCGTGCGGCTGTCCGTGGACGACTTCGGCACCGGCTACTCGAGCCTGGGCTACCTGAAGCGGCTG
>CAIMXF010000567.1 GCA_903845345.1 uncultured beta proteobacterium | reverse complement strand
GGCGCTGGACGACCGCCGCGTCGTTGGCGCCGAGACGCTGGTGCGCTGGCAGCACCCGCAGCGCGGCCTCGTGCCGCCGGTGCAGTTCATTCCCTTTGCAGAACAGACCGGCTTCATCCGCCACCTGACGATGTGGGTGTTCGAGGAGGCCGCCAAGCACTGGCTCGCGCTGGCCGACGAAGGGCTGCAACTGCGGCTGTCGGTGAACCTGTCCACGCGCGACCTGCTCGATCTCGACCTGCCGCAGAAGTTCGCGGCGCTGCTCGCCCGGCACGGCGTGCCGGCGGCCGCGTTCTGCCTCGAGATCACCGAGAGCGCGATCATGGACGACCCGCAACGCGCGCTCGCGACGCTGGACGCGCTGAGCGCGATGGGCTTCAAGCTGTCGATCGACGACTTCGGCACCGGCTACTCGTCGCTCGCCTACCTGAAGCGGCTGCCGGTCGACGAGTTGAAGATCGACCAGTCCTTCGTGCGCAACATGCAGAGCGACCGCGACGACGAGATGATCGTGCGCTCCACGATCGATCTCGCGCACAACCTGGGCATCACGGTCGTGGCCGAAGGCGTCGAGACCGCCGAGGCGTGGAACCTGCTGCGCGAGCTCAGGTGCGACCAGGCGCAGGGCTATCACATGGGCCGCCCGATGCCGGTGGGCGAGTTCTCGGCCTGGTCGACCAGCTGGGGCATGCGCCGCGCCGCCGGGGACACCGACGGCATCCACCTGCTGCACTGAGCGCTGCACGCTCGGTGTCAGGTGCGGCGGCTCGGACCTGGCATCTGCGACACACACCGGCGACCCTGCCGACCCCGGTGATCCGTCGAGGTCAGAACTCGTGCTCGAGCCGCAGCCGCAGCGTGTTCCTCGGCGAGCCCGTACCGACGCCGACGAGCCACGCCGCGTCGAAGCGGATCGGGCCCCCGAACGCGTTCGTCTTCAGGAAGATCGCCGGACCCAGCCTGTGTTCCTGCTGCGACGCGGTCGACCAATGGTTCCATGTGCCCACCGAACCGAAGCCCTGCGCGCCGAGCTCGACGCCGCGCGCGACCATGCCCTTGACCTGCCACTGGTAGCCGAGCGCGAGCTGGCGCGGGCCGTCGCCGCCGACCTGCTTTTCCAGCAGCGGATTGAAGTTGAACTGCAGGTCGTCGCTGTCCATCTGCAGCGTCGGACCGCAGGTGAGGCCGAGCCGGCCCTCCTCGAGGTCGTGCGGGCGCGCGAGCTCGCACAACAGGCCGACGTCGAGCGGCCCGTCGCCGGGCGCGTTGAGCTGCAGGTGGTTGGTCCACGACCACTCGTCGATGCCGAACGCGCCGCCGTCGTCCGCGGCCCAGGCCGTGTAGAGCGACGTGTACCAGCGTGCCGTGGGCGTGCCGCCGAGGCCCAGCGTCTGCTGCGTCTTGCGCGAGCCGTCGCGGTCGTGCTCGATGCCCAGGCCGTACGCGAGCTGCCACCTACCGGCCTCGGTGTAGGGCGTGAAGACATAGGCGGCCGGGTCGGCGAGCGCTGCGGTCGCGCTCGACGCGAGCAGCGCGCACGACGCGGCGCGGCGCGGCGCATGTGCACGGCCGCGTTTCTGTTC
Organism: uncultured beta proteobacterium; assembly: GCA_903845345.1. Taxonomy (GTDB): domain Bacteria; phylum Pseudomonadota; class Gammaproteobacteria; order Burkholderiales; family Burkholderiaceae_C; genus Scleromatobacter. Next base: position 6,687 of record CAIMXF010000567.1, on the reverse strand, counting down.
TGGAAACCCATGGCCTCTATATCGGCCTCGCCCCGGGCCGATTGAGCGGCTGAAGGCGTCAGATCTGCACGCGCGTACCCAGCTCGATCACCGCGTTGTTGGGGATCTTGAAGAACTCGACCACGCTGCCCGCGTTGCGCGACATCGCCGCGAACAGGCGTTCGCGCCATTGCCACATGCCGTCGCCGCGCGTGGGCACGACGGTCTCGCGGCTGATGAAGTAGCTGGTACGCATCGGCTCCAGGTCGATGCCGTGGCGCTCGCAGATCTTCAACGCCTCGGGAATGTCGGCCACGTTCATGAAGCCGTAGTTGACGCACACGCGCCAGAAGCCCTCGGCCAGGGGCGTGACGACCACGGCCTCGTCGCCCTCGACGTAGGCGCGCTCGTGGAACACCACCGACAGGATCACGTTCTGCTCGTGCAGCACGCAGTTGTGCTTGAGGTTGTGCATCAGCGCCTGCGGCACGGTGTCGGGGTTGGCCACCATGAAGACGGCCGTCCGCGGCGCGCGCTGCTCCACGTGCTCGGCCAGCGACTGGATGAACGGCAGCAGCTCGGGGTCGTCGTGGCGGATCGATTCGATCAGCAGCTCGCGGCCGCGCTTCCACGTCGACATGACGGTGAAGATGGCCAGGCCCAGCACGATCGGGAACCAGCCGCCCTGGACGAACTTGGTCGAGCACGAGGTGACCAGCAACAGGTCGAACGCGAAGAACACGCCCGTGCCGGACCACGCGAGCCAGCGCGGCAGGCCCCACAGGTTGCGCACGACGAAGTAGGTGAGCATCGTGGTGATCAGCATCGTCACCGTCACCGCGATGCCGTAGGCCGAGGCCATCGCCGCGGAGCTGCCGAAGCCGACCGCCGCCATGATCACGGCTGCCAGCAGGATCCAGTTCACGCGCGGCAGGTAGATCTGGCCGGCCTCGCGGGCCGACGTGAACACGACCTGCATGCGCGGCAGGAAGCCCAGCTGGATGGCCTGGCGCGTCATCGAGAAGGCGCCCGAGATCACGGCCTGGGAGGCGATCACGGTGGCCATCGTCGCCAGGATCACCACGGGGATCAGCCAGTCCTGCGGGAACAGGTGGAAGAACGGGTTGTCCAGCGCCTTCGGATCGCGGATCAGCAGCGCGGCCTGCCCGAGATAGTTCAGCGTCAGCGCCGGCAGCACCAGGCCCAGCCAGGCGAGCTGGATCGGCTTGCGTCCGAAGTGGCCCATGTCGGCGTACAGCGCCTCGGCGCCGGTCAGCGCCAGCACGATCGCGCCGACGGCGGCGAACACGAGCGGGCCGCGTTCGACGAGGAAATGCAGCGCCAGCAGCGGGTTGAACGCCGCGAGGATCGCGGGATGGGCGGCGATCTGCCGCAGGCCGGTTCCTGCCAGCAGGACGAACCACAGCACGATGATCGGCCCGAACAGCTTGCCGACCACGGCCGTGCCCTTGCGCTGCATGAGGAACAGCCCGATCAGCACGCCGATGGCGATCGGCAGCACGAAGCGCTTCAGGCCGGGCTCCACGACCTCGAGGCCCTCGACCGCGCTGAGCACCGACATCGCCGGCGTGATCACGCTGTCCCCGTAGAACAGCGCGGCGCCGAACAGGCCCAGCAGCAGCAGGAACGCGCGGCGCCTGGCCGTGCCGCCCGCGGCCTGCACGGCCAGCGCCGTGAGCGCCATGATCCCGCCCTCGCCGCGGTTGTCTGCGCGGAGGATCAGCAGCACGTACTTCAGCGTCACCACCAGCATCAGCGCCCAGAAGATCGTCGATGCGGCGCCGATCAGGTGGCCGGCGTCCAGCGGCACGGCGCCCTCCGGGCCGAAGATCGTGGACATCGTGTACAGCGGGCTGGTGCCGATGTCGCCGTAGACGACGCCGACGGCCCCGAGGGTGAGCGGCAGCAGGGCCTGCCGGCGATGTGCGGTATCCATGGGAGGAATTGTTGTTGTGAAAGGCGCCAGTGTCGCCGGGCGTGAATAAAAAACACATAAGGCCATCGCATCCGTTTGGCTCATCCATGCGCTTTCGGAATGGACACGATTCCAATTGAACGTTGGATTCTTATCAGGGAAAGCCCGATGATTCACCTATCCCGAAACGACGCGTGGAATCCTCCTGCCCCAGGAAGACGGATGCGATTGCGGAATAGGGAGCCGTCCTTGGAACCGGAGACCATCATGCTGCTGACCGCTCAACGCGCCCAATTCAATCTCGCCGACGACGAAGTCGTGCGCCTGCGCGACGCCGGCGACTCGCGCCTCGAAGTGACCCAGGGCTTCGTCTGGGTGACCGTCGATGGCGACCGCAACGATGTCGTGCTGGGCGCCGGCGAGTCGTTCGTGATCGACTCGCGCGACGTCGTCACCGTGAGCGCCCTCCGCGGCGCCGCGGCGCTGAACGTGCGCGCCGACGTCGGCGCCGGCCCGTACCGCCCGGCCGCTGCCGTGCGCGCCGCCGCCCCGAGCCGCTTCCAGCAGATGCTGGCCGGCATCTCGCTGAGCTCGGTCGCCGTCGCCTGACGCCAACGAAAAGGCCTGCCGGGAACGGGCGGGCCTTCGGGTTGGTCGCACGCGCGTGACGCGCGAGCGCCGCCTCAGCTGCTGAACAGGAAATTCAGCACGTCGCCATCCTTGACGACGTATTCCTTGCCTTCCGCGCGCATCTTGCCGGCGTCCTTCGCGCCCTGTTCGCCCTTGAACGCGACGTAGTCGTCATAGGCGATGGTCTGGGCGCGGATGAAGCCCTTCTCGAAGTCGGTGTGGATCACGCCCGCGGCCTGCGGCGCGGTGGCGCCGACGGCCACCGTCCAGGCGCGCACTTCCTTGACGCCCGCGGTGAAGTAGGTCTGCAGCCCCAGCAGCGTGAATGCGGCGCGGATCAGGCGGTTCAGGCCCGGCTCGGTCTGGCCCATCTCGGCCAGGAACATCTCGGCGTCGGCGGCGTCCATGTCGGCCAGTTCGGCTTCGGTCTTGGCGCAGATCGCGACGACCGGCGCCTTCTGCTTCGCGGCGAATTCGCGCAGGCGGTCGACGTAGGGGTTGTTCTCGAAGCCGTTGTCCGACACGTTGCCCACGAACATCGCCGGCTTGGCGGTGATCAGGAACAGCGACTTGACGATGACCTGCTCGTCCTTCGTGAACTCGAGGCTGCGCACCGGCTGCGCCTGGTCGAGCGCCGCGCGGCAGCGTTCGAGGATCGCGCTCAGCTTGACGGCTTCCTTGTCGCCCGCCCGCCCCAGCTTGTTGGTGCGGTGGATCTGCTTCTCGACGCTGGCCAGGTCGGCCAGGCACAGCTCGGTCTGGATGACCTCGATGTCGGAGATCGGATCGACCTTGCCGTTGACGTGGATGACGTTGTCGTCCTCGAAGCAGCGCACCACGTTGACGATGGCGTCGGTCTCGCGGATGTGCGACAGGAACTGGTTGCCCAGGCCTTCGCCCTTGGACGCGCCGGCGACGAGGCCCGCGATGTCGACGAACTCGACGATCGCCGGCACGATCTTCTGCGCGGAGACGATGTCCGACAGCACCTGCAGGCGCGCGTCGGGCAGCTCGACGATGCCCACGTTGGGCTCGATCGTGCAGAACGGGTAGTTCTCGGCAGCGATGCCGGCCTTGGTCAGGGCATTGAACAGGGTGGACTTGCCGACGTTGGGCAGGCCGACGATGCCGCACTTGAGGCTCATGGCGCTTCTGACTTTCTGTTGCCGGCGACGGACGGCCGCAGCGGCGTTTTGGGGGAAACGGTCGATTTTAGTCGGTTACATCGTTGAGAGCGAGGTCACCTCGCGCTCCCTACAATGTGGAATGTCCAAGATCGACGTACGAATCCACGGCAGCGGCATCGTCGGCCGCGCGCTGGCCCTGAAGCTCGCCCGGCAGGGGCTGGCAGTCGGCATCGACGCCAGGCCGGCGGCGGCCGGCGGCGAGCAGAGCGCCGACGTGCGCGCCTATGCGCTCAACGCGGCCTCGGTCGAACTGCTGCGCGAGCTCAAGGTATGGGACGGCATGGCGCCGGACGCCCGCACCGCCGTCTACGACATGCGCATCGCCGGCGACGCCCGGGGCGCGCTGGCGTTCTCGGCGTGGCAGCAGACCGTGCCCGCGCTGGCGTGGATCGTCGACGCCGCCGAGCTCGAGAACGTGCTCGAGACGGCGATCCGCTTCGCCCCGGCCGTCGCCACGGTCGATGCCGAGGCGAAGGCCGGCCTCACCGTCATCGCCGAGGGCAAGGCCGCCGCCGCGCGCGAGAAGCTGGGCGTCGCGTTCGAGCGCCACGCCTACGGCCACAGCGCGCTGGCGGCGCGCGTCGTCGCCGACGTGCCGCACGCCGGCGTCGCGCGCCAGTGGTTCCGCGCGCCCGACGTGCTCGCGCTGCTGCCGTTCGACCGGCCGCAGCCGGAAAGCTCGTACGGCGTCGTGTGGTCGATGCCGCAGGCCGAGGCCGGGCGGCTCGCGCAGGCCAGCGACGCCGAGTTCGACCAGGCGCTGGCTGCCGCCACCGGCGGCGCCGCGGGCGCGCTGCGCGTGCAGGGCGCGCGCGCCACGTGGCCGCTGATGCAGGCCGCCGCCGGCGAGATCGTCGGACCCGGCTGGGCGCTGGTGGGCGATGCGGCGCACGTGATCCATCCGCTGGCGGGCCAGGGGCTGAACCTGGGCCTGGCCGATGTGACGGCGCTCGCGAAGGTGCTCGCCGACCGCGAGTCGTGGCGTGCGCTGGGCGACGAGGCGCTGCTGCGGCGCTATGCGCGGGCGCGCCTGTGGCCGGTGCGCGCGATGGCCGGCGCCGTCGACGGCCTGTGGCAGCTCTTTTCCGCGCCGGGCCTGCGCGGACTGCGCAACCACGGCCTGACGCTGGTCGACCAGCTCAGCCCTCTCAAACGTTTCCTCGTGTCGCGCGCCCTCGGCGCGTGACCTTTCCCACCGAGATCTCCATGAACACGTTCGCCCGCGCTCTGCGCCTCATCGCCGCCGGCTCCCTCGCGCTCGCCTGCGCCGCCGCCTGGTCCGACGAGGCCGCCATCCGCAAGACCTGGAACCAGCAGCATCCCAACGGCCCGGCGATCGACGAGATCACGAAGACGCCCATCGCCGGGCTGTACGAGCTGAAGGTCTCCAAGGACATCATCTATTCCGACGACCAGGGCGTCTACCAGATCTACCCGTCACACGACCGCGTGGACGGCCACCTGATCGAGGCGAACAGGAAGGTCGACGTCACCGAGGAGCGGCTCGCGAAGATGATGGCGCAGGACCTGCCCAAGCTGCCCTACGCCGACGCGCTGGTGTTCAAGCAGGGCACGGGCGCGCGCCGCATGATCGTGTTCGAGGATCCGAACTGCCACTACTGCAAGGACGCCGAGCGCAACTTCGCCGCGCTGAAGAACGTGACGATCTACACCTTCCTGATCCCGATCCTGGGCGACGACTCGACCGTCAAGGCCCGCACGATCTGGTGCTCGAAGAACAACGCCCAGGTCTGGCGCACCTGGATGCTGCAGGGCGTGATGCCGCCGCGGCCGATGGGTTCGTGCGACTTCAAGGCGCTCGACCGCAACCTCGACCTGGCCGAGCGCTACCACCTCAATTACACGCCGGCGATCATCTTCGACGACGGCTCGAAGTTCGCGGGCAACGCCGACATCGACCGCCTGACCAAGCGCCTCGACGAGGTCGCCGCGGCTTCGAAGAAGGGCTGACGTCCGCGCCGGCGCAACGGTCACAATAGGCGCTCGATTCCAGTTTCCCCTGCCGCCCATCGCGCGCGGCACGCTCCGCTCAATGATTCATTACCGAATCGAGGTCGCCGACGCGGCGGCCCACCAGTTCAAGGTCACGCTGACCATCGCCGATCCGGCGCCCGAACAGCCGTTGAGCCTGCCCGTGTGGATCCCGGGCAGCTACATGGTGCGCGAGTTCTCGCGCCATCTGAGCCGGCTGGATGCGCGGCAGGGCGCGCAGGCGCGCGAGATCCTGCAGCTCGCCAAGGATCGCTGGGTCGTCGCGACCACGGGCCGCGGCGCGCTGGTCGTCACCTATTTCGCCTACGCGTTCGATCCGTCGGTGCGCACGGCCTGGCTCAGCGACGACCGCGGCTTCTTCAACGCCACCAGCCTGTGCCTGGCCGTCGGCGGCCGCACGGGCGACGCGCATCGGGTCGAAGTGAAGCTGCCGGCGGGCTGGGACTGCGCGACGGCCATGACGCGCGTCGACGTGCCGGCGAAGTCCGCGAAGGGCGCCAGCGCGAAGCCCGCGCGCACGCAGGTCTTCGAGTCGGCCGACTACGACGAACTCGCCGACCATCCTTTCGAGCTGGGCCCGTTCTGGCGCGGCTCGTTCACGGCGGGCGGCGTCGTGCACGAGTTCGTCGTCAGCGGCGCGTGGCCGCAGTTCGACGGCGCGCGCCTGCTGGCCGACACCAAGCGCATCTGCGACGAGGAGATCCGCTTCTGGCACGGCGCCGACGCGCCGCCGTTCTCGCGCTACGTCTTCATGCTCTACGCGACCGAGGACGGCTCCGGCGGCCTCGAGCATCGCGCGAGCACCGCGCTGATCGCCGCGCGCAAGGACCTGCCACGAATCGGAGTGGCCGCCACCAGCGACGGCTACGTCACGCTGCTGGGCCTGATCAGCCACGAGTACTTCCACACGTGGAACGTCAAGCGCCTGAAGCCGGCCGAGTT
>CAIMXF010000566.1 GCA_903845345.1 uncultured beta proteobacterium | reverse complement strand
CGGCACCAACGAATATCCGTTCCTGATCGGGCGCCACGGCATCTCGGTGCTGCCCATCACCTCGATGCGGCTCGACCACCGGGCGCCGACCGAGCGCGTGTCCAGCGGCATCGAAGGGCTCGACGACATGCTGGACGGCCAGGGCCTGTATCGCGCCAGCAGCACGCTGATCTCGGGCGCACCCGGCACCGGCAAGAGCAGCGTCGGCGCGAGTTTCGTCAATGCAGCCTGCGCGCGCGGCGAGCGCGCGCTGCTGTTCGCGTACGAGGAGTCCTCCAGCCAGATGCTGCGCAACATGTCGTCCATCGGCATCGACCTGGGCCGCTGGGAACGCCAGGGCCTGCTGCACATCGACGCCTCGCGGCCGACGCTGCACGGGCTCGAGCAGCACCTGGTCCACATGTACGGCCTGGTGCGCGAGCTGAAGCCGTCGGTGGTGGTGGTCGACCCGATCAGCAACCTCACGATGGACAAGGACGACCGCCTGCTCAAGCCCACGCTGATGCGGCTGATCGACTACCTCAAGGACAAGGGCATCACCGCGCTGTTCACGAGCCTGACCAGCGACATGGCGGCCGACGTGGCCGATTCGCAGGTCGGCGTCTCGTCGTTGATGGACACGTGGATCCTGCTGTCCAACGTCGCCGCCAACGGCGAGCGCACGCGCACGCTGCAGGTGCTGAAGTCGCGCGGCATGCCGCATTCGCACCAGGTGCGCGAGTTCGTGATGGGCGACAAGGGCGTCGACCTCGTCGACGTGTACCTGTCCGGCGACCGCGTGCTCACCGGAACGGCGCGCGTCTCGCAGGTGGCGCAGGAGCGGGCCGCGAGCGACCTGCGCCGGCGCGACCACGAGCGCCGCCTCAAGGAACTGGCCAACCATCGCAAGGCGATCGACGCGCAGATCGCCGCGCTGAACGCGCAGGCCGACGAACGCGCCGGCGAGGTCGAGTTCGCGATCGAGCGCGAGCGCCTGTCGGCCGAGGGCGCGTCGGCGCGCTCGCGCGCGAACGCGCACTCGCGCGACGTGCCGCCGCCGCGGCCGCGCGCGCCGTCCGCCGCGAAGCCGGCGCGAAGGGGTGCGGAATGAAGACGCAGAAATCCGCCAGGCTCACCGTGGCCGAGGAGAAGGCGCTGCACGAGGAACGGCCCGACGTCGCCGAATGGCAGCTGCGGCTGTACGTGGCCGGCCAGACGGCCAAGGCGATCGCCGCGTTCGACAACCTCAAGCGGGTGTGCGAGACGCACCTGGCCGGGCGCTACTCGATCGAGGTGGTCGACCTGCTGCTCAACCCGCGCCTGGCCGCGGGCGACCAGATCCTGGCGGTGCCCACGCTCGTGCGCAAGTTCCCGGAGCCGATCCGCAAGATCATCGGCGACCTGTCGAACGAAGAACGCGTGCTGGTGGGACTCGACGTCCACCCGCGGCAATAAGGACGGCATGGGCGACATCGAAGCCAAACCCTATGTCCTTCGCCTCTACGTGACGGACGCCACCCCGAAGTCGGCTCGGGCGATCGTGAACACTCGCCGGATCCTCGAAGAACACCTGGCCGGCCGCTACACGCTGGAGATCCTCGACATCGCCGAGCACGTGGCGCAGGCGACGGAGGACCAGATCATCTGCGCGCCGACGCTGCTGCGCCTGGCGCCGCTGCCGGCGCGCCGCATCATCGGCGACATGTCGGACGTGGCGCGCGTCCTGAAGGGACTCGACGTCCCGCCCGGACGCTAGGCACGCGACCTGCAAGGACGAGGGCATGAGCAAGGACCAATTCGATCGCGACACCGCCACCGAAGGCGGCGCGGCCGACGACGAGCTGTCGCGGCTGCTGCGTGCCAACGTCGAACTGGAATCGCGCCTGGTCGAGGCCGAGGACACGCTGGCGGCGATCCGCAACGGCGACGTCGACGCGCTGATCGTGGGCGATGACATCTACACGCTGGCCAGCGCGACCACGGCCACCAACGCGATGCGCGAGGACGTGCTCGCGCAGATGCAGGACGCGGTGCTCGCGTTCGACATCGACGACCACATCATCTACATGAACCCGGCGGCCATGGCGCAGTACGCCTGCACGGCCTCGGAGATGCTCGGCCGCGACCGCAGCGAGCTGTTCAGGGAACGCTGGCCGGACGCGCAGAGCGCGATGCAGGCGCGCGAGTCGCTGCGAACGGTGGGCAACTATCGATCGGAGTCGGTGCACGTGCGGCGCGACGGCCGGCAGATGCACGTCGAATGCACCGTGTCGCGCCTGAGCGATTCGCTGGAGCGCCCGCTGGGCACGCTGTCCGTGATCCGCAACATCGGCGAGCGCGTCGAGGCGCAAGCCACGCTGGCGCGCGCCACGGCCACGCTCTTGCAGCGCGAGCGCCAGTTCGCGACGCTGGTGGAGAACTCGCCGGACATCTTCGCGCGCATCGGGCACGACCTGCGCTATCTCTACGTGAGTCCCATCGTCGAGCGCTACAGCGGCGTGCCGGCCGCCGATCACGTGGGCCGCAACCGCGTCGAGGTCGGCATGGCGCCGGAGCTGCAAGCCGAGTGGGAGCGCGTGGTGCGCCAGGTCTTCTCGGATGGCCAGGTGCGCGCATTCAAGTTCGGCTACGTCGGCCCCGACGACCGGTCGTGGACGTTCTCGACCCGATTGATTCCCGAGTTCGCCGAGGACGGCACGGTGGAGTCGGTGCTGTCCATCGCCTCGGACATCACCGAGCAGGAGCTGGTCGACGCCGCGTTGCGCGAGAGCAAGGCGCGCCTCGAATTCACGCTGGCGGCCGCGCATGTGGGCGAATGGGAGATCGACGTGCTCACCGGCGAGTGCCGGCACTCCGAGTTGTTCGACCGCTGCTTCGGATACGACACGCCCGTGCCAGGCTGGCGCCTGGAGACGCTGTACGAGCACCTGCATCCCGACGACCGGGACGGGGTACAGGCGCTCGTCACGCGCGCGTTCGAGACGCGCGCCGACCTCGCCTTCGAGGCCCGCGTCGTCTGGCCCGACGCCAGCGTGCACTGGATCGACATCCACGGCAGCCCGTATTTCTCCGCGCGCACGAGCCTCGCCGAGGTGCCGCGCCTGCGCTTCCTGGGCATCATCGCCGACATCACGCAGCGCAAGCACACCGAGGCGGCGCTGCACGACGCCGACCTGCGCAAGGACGAATTCCTCGCGACGCTGGCGCACGAGCTGCGCAACCCGCTTGCGCCGATCCGCAACGCGGTGCAGATCATGCAGCTGTCGCGCGACGAGGCGATGCACGATCACGCCCGCAAGATCATCGAGCGCCAGTTGAAGCAGATGGTGCACCTCGTCGACGACCTGCTGGACGTCAGCCGCATCAGCCAGGGCAAGGTGGAACTGCGGCTGGAGCAGGTCGACGTGGCCGAGGCCGTGCTCGACGCGATCGAGACCAGCCGCCCGCTGATCGACGCAGGCCGCCACCACCTCACCACCAGGCTGGCGCCGCCGCGCGCGCTGATGGTCGACGCCGACCCCACGCGGCTGACGCAGATCGTGGCCAACCTCCTGAACAACGCGGCCAAGTACACGCCCGAGGGCGGCCACATCCAGGTGCTGGCCGAGCGCGACGGCGACGCGGCCGTCATCACGGTGCAGGATTCGGGCATCGGCCTGTCGCAGGACATGCTGCCGCGCGTGTTCGACATGTTCGCGCAGGTCGACCGCTCGATGGAGCGCGCGCAGGGGGGCCTGGGCATCGGGCTGGCGCTGGTCAAGCGGCTCGTCGAGATGCACGGCGGCTCGGTGCACGCGACCAGCGACGGCCCCGATCTCGGCTGCCGCTTCGTCGTGCGCGTGCCGCTGATCCGCCAGCCGGCGCGCGCGCCGCGGCTGGACGCCGGCCACGAGCTGTCGGCGCAGGAGACCGACGGCCTGCGCGTGCTGGTGGTCGACGACAACGTCGACAGCGCCGAGAGCCTGTCGCAGGTGATGCGCATCCTCGGCTACCCCGTGGCGCTGGCGCACGACGGCGTCGAGGCCGTCGACATGGCCGCGAGCTGGCGACCGGCCGTCGTGTTGATGGACATCGGCATGCCGCGCATGAGCGGCCTGGAGGCGGCGCGCGCGATGCGCGAGCTGCCGGGCGGCGCACGCCTGTGGATCGTCGCGCTGAGCGGCTGGGGCCAGGCCGAGGACCGTCGCAAGTCGCGCGAGGCCGGCTTCGACCACCATTTCGTCAAGCCGGTGGACGTCGAGGCGCTGATCGAGCTGATCCGCAAGCTGCCGAAACGCTGAGGGATATCGCCGCATCGGCGAAACTACGGCCATGCCTCGCACGCCGATGTTCGCCCCGCTGCCCGAAGGCCCGCTCGACGTGGTGGGCGACGTCCACGGCGAGCTCGACGCCTTGCTGGCGCTGCTGGCGCACCTGGGCTACGACGCCGACGGCGCCCATCCCGACGGCCGCCACCTGGTCTTCGTGGGCGACCTGTGCGACCGCGGGCCGGACAGCCCCGGCGTCATCGCGTTCGTGCAACGCCTCGTGGCGTCGGGCCGCGCGCTGGCGACGCTGGGCAACCACGAGATCAACCTGCTGCGCGGCGACCGCAAGGACGGCAACGACTGGTTCTGGAGCGAGTTCGGCGCGCGCGACGCCAAGTACGAGCCGCGCGCGCACCTGCCGCCCGGCCAGCGCGACGCCGTCATCGCGTTCCTGCGCTCGCTGCCGCTGGCACTCGAGCGCGACGACCTGCGCGTGGTGCATGCGGCCTGGGACGTCGCGTCCATCGCGCAGCTGCGCGCGGCCGATCCCACCTTGAGCCGCGTGGCGCACTTCCGCCGCTGGGACGCCGACGCCGAGGCCCTGATCGCCGCGCGCGGCATCGGCGCGGCGGCGCGCGTCGAGTACGACGAGTACCGCGAGCGCCTGGTCGACCCGACGCAGCCGGTGCCGATGCTGGTGGCGACGGCGCAGGTCGACGAGATCCGCCAGATGGCCAACCCGATCCGCGTGGTCACCTCGGGCATCGAGCGCGGCGCCGCGCGGCCGTTCTTCGCGAGCGGGCACTGGCGCTTCGTCGAGCGCATCCGCTGGTGGGACGAGTACGCCGAGACCGTGCCGGTGATCGTGGGCCACTACTGGCGCCAGTTCGCGCGCGTGGATCGCGCCTCGCTCGGCAAGGCCGACGAGAACCTGTTCACCGACCTCGCGCCGACCGCCTGGCACGGGCGGCACCACAACGTGTTCTGCGTCGACTTCTCGGTCGGCGGCCGCTTCCTCGAGCGCCCGCTGGCCTCGGGCGCGGTGCCGCGCTCGCGCCTGGGCGCGCTGCGCTGGCCCGAGCGCGTGCTGGCGCTGGACACCGGCGAGATGCTCGCCACGTCCGACGCATGACGCGCAAGCCGGCGTCGCAGGCGTCCAGTGCAGCCCGCCTGGCCGTCGCGGGCGCTGATCACGGGCCGGCGATGTAGATCGCGCGGAAGTCGTTGACGTTGGTCAGCGTGGGGCCGGTGACCACCGAGTCGCCGAGGTCGCCGAAGAAGGTGTGCGCGTCGTTCGCGTCGAGGCGGGTGCGCGGGTTGATGCCGGCGGCCCACGCGCGCGCGAGCGTGTCGGGCGCGACGTGCGCGCCCGCGATCTCCTCGGCGCCGTCGACGCCGTCGGTGTCGCCCGCGATCGCGTGCACGCCGGCCAGGCCGTCCAGCGTCACGGCCAGCGACAGCAGGAACTCGACGTTGCGGCCGCCGCGCCCGTCGCCGCGCACGGTGACCGTCGTCTCGCCGCCGGACAGCAGCACGCACGGCGCCTCGAACGGCTGGCCGCGCGTGGCGACCTGGCGCGCGATGCCGGCCATCGCCTTGCCGAGGTCGCGGGCCTCGCCCTCGAGGCTGTCGCCGAGGATGTGGGCCGCGATGCCCGCCTCGCGCGCGACCCGGGCCGCCGCCTCGAGCGCGATCTGCGGCGCGGTGATCATGCGGACGTCATTGGCAAGCCCGCTGCGCGCGAGCCGCGGGTCGCCCGGCTTGACCGACTCGCCGCCGTTCGATTCGAGCAGCCGGCGCACCGCGTCGGGCACGGCCATGCGGTAGCGGTCGATGATGGCCAGCGCGTCGGCGCAGGTGGTCGGGTCGGCGACGGTCGGGCCCGAGGCGATGTCGCGCGGGTCGTCGCCGGGCACGTCGGAGATCAGCAGCGTGACGACGCGCGCCGGATGGCACAGCGCGCCGAGCCGGCCGCCCTTCAGCGCGGACAGGTGCCGCCGCACGCAGTTCATCTCGTTGATGGTCGCGCCGCTCACGAGCAGCGCGGCGTTGACGGCGCGCTTGTCGGCCAGCGTGAGCCCGGGTGCGGGCGCGACCAGCAGCGACGAGCCGCCGCCCGAGATCAGCGCGATGACGAGATCGTCCGCGGTCAGCCCCGTCACCCTCTCCGCGATGCGTCTCGACGCGACGAGCCCGGCCGCGTCGGGCACGGGATGCGCGGCCTGCGCGATCTCGATGCGCTCGCACGGCACCTCGTAGCCGTAGCGCGTGACGACCAGCCCCTCCAGCGGGCCGGGCCAGTGATCCTCCAGCGCGCGCGCCATCGCGGCCGACGCCTTGCCCGCGCCGATGACGACGGTGCGGCCCTTGGGCGGTTCGGGCAGGTGCGGCGGCAGGCACAGCGCGGGCTGCGCGGACGCGACGGCGGCGTCGAACATCTGGCGCAGCAGCGTGCGCGGATCGAGAGGAGCGCTCATGGCTTCATTCTGCGCGCAGCGCGGCCAGGCTGGCGCGCAGGCGCGGGGCGGCGAAGTCGAGGAACGCGCGCAGCTTGGACGTGACGCGCTGCTGGCCGTCGTAGACCAGGTTGACCGGAATCACGTCGGGCTCCCATTCCCGCAGCAGCCGGCGCAACTGCTTCGCGCGCAGCGCGGCATCGGCCTGGTAGGACAGCACGCGCGTGACGCCCACGCCGGCGATGGCCGCGTCGATCGCGGATTCGGCCGTGTTGACGACCAGGCGCGGGCGCGTCGGCGTCCAGGCGGGCGCGTTCGCGAAACGCCACGGCGTCGGAGTCGTCGCGTCGAAGGTGATGCAGCGGTGCCGTTCGAGGTCGGCGGGCGTGCGCGGCGTGCCGTGCGCCTTGAGGTAGGCCGGGCTCGCGCAGACGACCGAGCGCAGCGTGCCGACGGGCACGGCGTTGAGGCGGCTGTCGGGCAGCACGCCGATGCGCACGGCGACGTCGACGTGCTCGTCGAGCAGGTGGGCGACGCGGTCGCTCAGCGCGAGCCGCACGTCGACCTCGGCGTTGGCGCGCAGGAAGTCGTTGATGGCCGGGAGCACGTGCAGCCGGCCGAACACGATGGGCGCGGTGATCGCGAGCTCGCCGCGCGGCGCGTCGTATTCGCCCGCGACCACGGCCTCGGCGCTCGCGACCTCGTCGAGGATGCGGCGGCACGCCTGCTCGTAGCCGCGGCCGGCGTCGGTCAGCTCCATGCGGCGCGTCGTGCGGTTGAGAAGCCGCGCGCCGAGATGCTCCTCGAGCTCGGCCAGCTTGCGGCTGACCGTGGCCAGCGGCATGGCCAGCTTGCGCGAGGCGGCCGACAGGCTGCCGTCGTCCACCACGGCCAGGAACACCGTCATCGCGTCGAGTCGGTCCATCAGATATTCCCGAAAAATGGAAGAGTCATTTCGGATTATGACGGCTACCGGATTCGATTGGAAGGATCCACAGTCGAGGCTCATTCAAGGAGATCCCCATGTCCCGCATCCCGACCCCCGCTTCCATCCTCGCCAGCCCGACGGCCGCGCAGCCGCTGCTCGCCGCCGTCGGCGAGCAGCTCGGCTCCGTGCCGAACCTGTTCCGCCTGGCCGCCAACAGCCCCGCGGCGCTGGAGGGCTACCTCGGCATGATGGGCGCCCTCGCCAAGGGCGCGCTGCCGGCCGCCACGCGCGAGCGCATCGCGCTGGCGGTGGCCGAGATCAACGGCTGCGACTACTGCCTGGCCGCGCACGCCTACCTGGGCAAGCACCTGGCCAAGCTGTCCGACGACGAGATCGCCGCCAACCGCGCCGGCACGTCGACCGACGCCAAGGCCGACGCCGCCGTCCGCTTCGCGGCGCTGGTCACGCGCGCCCGCGGCCACGTCGGCGAGGCCGCGCTGCAGGCCGTGCGCGACGCGGGCTACAGCGACGCGCAGGTCATCGAGATCGTCCAGCACGTGGCGCTCAACACGTGGACGAACTACCTCAACGAAGTGGCCGGCACCGAGATCGACTTCCCCGCCGTCGCCGCGCTCGAAACCGCCTGAAGGAGAGACCGCCATGCCCGACCTTGCCCATCCGAGCGACATCGTCTTCACGCCCGGCGTCAAGGCGCTGCAGCAGGCGCGCGGCTCGCGCCACGCGTACGCGCGCATGGAGCAGGGGCGCGGCTGGCAGACCGCAATCACCGACGAGATCCGCGGCTTCATCGAGGCGCAGACCACGCTGTTCATGGCCACCGCCAACCTCGACGGCCAGCCCTACATGCAGCACCGCGGCGGTCCGCCCGGCTTCCTGCACGTGCTGGACGAGCACACCATCGCGTTTGCTGACTTCACCGGCAACCGCCAGTTCGTCTCGACCGGCAACCTCGCCGACAACCCGAAGGCCCAGCTGTTCCTGATGGACTACGCGCATCGGCAACGGCTGAAGATCTGGGGCGAGGCGCGGGTCGAGAGCGATCCGGCGCTGGTCGAGAAGCTGATGCCCGTCGGCTACAAGGCCCGCGCCGAGCAGGCGATCGTCTTCACGGTGAAGGCGTGGGACGCGAACTGCCCGCAGCACATCCCGCAGCTCGTCCCGGTCGACGAGGTCGTGCCGGCGATCGTCGAGCGCGACGCGCGCATCCGCGAGCTGGAGCAGGAGGTCGCGCAGTTGAAGAAGGCGCGCTGATTTCGTTGACGTGCCGCGCGATGCAGGTATCGTCGCAGGCATGAGCTATCGCGCCACGGTCGGTCACCAGGTCCACGGATTCGCCGATCTGCGCGAGCTGATGGGCAAGGCGAGCCCCATGCGCTCGGGCGACCAGCTCGCCGGCGTGGCCGCCGACACCGCGCAGGAGCGCGTCGCGGCGCAGGCCGCGCTGGCCGAGGTGCCGCTGGCGACGTTCCTGTCCGAAGCGGTCGTGCCGTACGAGGCCGACGAGGTCACGCGCCTCATCATCGACTCGCACGACGCCGCCGCCTTCGCGCCGGTGCGCCACCTCACGGTCGGCGGGCTGCGCGACTGGCTGCTGTCCGACGCCGCCACGCCGGCGACGCTCGCCGCGCTCGCGCCCGGCCTCACGCCGGAGATGGCGGCGGCCGCCAGCAAGATCATGCGCAACCAGGACCTGATCCTCGTGGCGAGCCGCTGCTCGGTCGTCACGCGCTTCCGCAACACGCTGGGCCTGCCCGGCTCGCTGGCGGTGCGCCTGCAACCCAACCATCCGACCGACAACGCCGCCGGCATCCTCGCGAGCATCGTCGACGGGCTGATGTACGGCGCCGGCGACGCGGTGATCGGCATCAATCCGGCCGCCGACAGCGTGCCGCAGCTGGTGCGGCTGCTCCATCTGCTCGACGACCTGATCGCCGGCCAGCGCATCCCGACGCAGGCCTGCGTGCTGACGCATGTCACCAACACGATGCGGGCGATCGAGCAGGGCGCGCCGGTCGACCTCGTGTTCCAGTCGATCGCCGGCACCGAGGCCGCCAACCGCGGCTTCGGCGTGTCGCTGGCCCTGCTCGACGAGGCGCACGCGATGGCGCTGGCCTGCAGGCGCGGGCCGCTGGGCGACAACGCGATGTATTTCGAGACGGGCCAGGGCAGCGCGCTGTCGGCCGACGCCCACCACGGCGTCGACCAGCAGACGCTGGAGGCGCGCGCCTACGCGGTCGCGCGGCGCTACCGGCCGCTGCTGGTCAACACGGTGGTCGGCTTCATCGGGCCGGAATATCTGTACGACGGCAAGCAGATCATCCGCGCCGGCCTCGAGGATCACTTCTGCGGCAAGCTGCTGGGCCTGCCGATGGGCTGCGACATCTGCTACACCAACCACGCCGAGGCCGACCAGGACGACATGGACACGCTGCTGGTGCTGCTCGCGTCCGCCGGCCTGAACTTCATGATGGGCGTGCCGGGTGCCGACGACGTGATGCTCAACTACCAGAGCACCTCGTTCCACGACGCGCTGTTCGCGCGCAAGCTGCTGGGCCGCAAGCGCGCGCCGGAGTTCGAGGCCTGGTTGCACGCGATGGGCATCACCGACGAGCACGGTGCGCTGCGCCCCGTGACGGCGATGCCGGCGCTGGCGCAGGCGATGTCGCAGGGTTTGCTGTCGGGAGCGTCCGCATGACGCGCACGTTGCCCGATCACCCTGTGCATTGGGACAGCGGCGACGAGCCGACGCACGCGCCGGCGCCGCCCGCCGATCCGTGGACGGCGCTGCGCCGGCATACCCCCGCCCGCATCTCGCTCGGCCGCTCCGGCACCAGCCTGCCGACCACCGAGGTGCTGCGCTTCGCCGCCGCCCACGCGCTCGCGCGCGACGCGGTGCACCTGCCGCTGGACGTGGCCGCCTTGCTGGCCGACCTGCGTGCGCAAGGCCTGGAGGCGGCGGCCGTGGCCAGCCAGGCGGGCTCGCGCGTGGAGTACCTGACGCGCCCCGATCTCGGTCGCCGGCTCTCGCCGCAAAGCCGCGACGCGCTCGAAGTCGACGCGGCCGGCGGCCTGTGCATCGTCATCGGCGACGGCTTGTCGGCGGTGGCCGCGCAGACGCATGGCGTGCCGCTGCTGGTCGCGCTGCGCGACGCCGGCGTCGTCGCCAGGCGCATCGTCGTCGCGACGCAGGCGCGCGTCGCGCTCGGCGACGAGGTCGGCGAGCGGCTGGGCGCGTCGCTGGTGCTGGTGCTGCTGGGCGAGCGTCCGGGCCTGAGCTCGCCGGACAGCCTCGGCGCCTACCTCACGTGGGCGCCGAAGGTGGGACGCGCGGACAGCGAGCGCAACTGCGTCAGCAACATCCGGCCCGAGGGCCTGGCGCCGTCGGACGCGGCGGCGCGCATCGCGTGGCTGGTGCGCGAGTCGCAGCGGCGGCGCGTGACGGGCATCGCGCTCAAGGACGACAGCGAGGTGCCGGCGCTGCCGGGCGACGGGCCGGCGACCTTGCCCGCTACTTGAGCGTCTTCAGGTAGGCGACAAGGTCGGCGCGTTCCTTCGGATCGTCGTCGCCGGGATACTGCATGGTCGTGCCCGGCAGCGCCTTCTGCGGGTTGGCCAGGAAATTGTCGAGCGCGATGTCGTTCCACACGAGCTCCGACTTCGCCAGCGCCGGGCTGTAGACGAAGTCGGCCTTGGTGCCGGCGCGGCGTCCGACCACGCCCTTGAGGCCCGGGCCGGCGCCGTTGCTCTCGCCCGGGCTGTGGCACTCGGCGCATTGCTGGAACGCCATGCCGCCGGCGGCGGCGTCCTGGGTCTGCGCGCCGGCGACGGCCAGCATGGCGAGGGTGGGGACGGACAGGCAACGGAGGAACATGGCGAGCCTTCAGGTTTCAGCAGGCCGCCATGGTGCCCGGGAACGCCGCACGGCGGAATGGAGCGCGACAAGTCCCTGTGCGGACGTCGGACGAAGGCGGCGCGTGAACCTGCGCCGCGACAATGGACACGCCATGCAGATCCACACCCTGCTCGCCTTCACCGCCGTCGCCGCCGTGGCCATCCTCAGTCCCGGCCCCGCGACGCTGCTCGCGCTGCGCAACAGCCTGGCGTGGGGGCCGCGCACGGCGATCTGGTCAACGCTGGGCAACGTGTGCGGGCTGTTCGGACTGTCGGCCGCGGCGATGCTGGGGCTGGGCGTGCTGCTGCAGTCGTCGGCGCTGCTGTTCGGCGTCGTCAAGCTGCTGGGCGCGGGCTACCTCTTCTACGTCGGCCTGCGCCAGCTCACCGGCCGCGGCGTGACGCTGGTGCCGCCCCAAGGCGCGCCCATCGTGGCGCCGCCGGCGCGGTCGCGCCTGTTTGGCGAGGCGCTGCTGACCGCCGGCACCAACCCGAAGCCGATCCTGTTCTTCACCGCGCTGTTCCCGCAGTTCCTCGACCCCCGCGCCGCGCTGCTGCCGCAATTCCTCGTGCTGACGGGGCTGTTCTGCGCGCTGTCGTTCACGTCGCTGGTCGCGTACGCGCTGCTCGCGTCGCGCGCCCGCGCGCTGCTGGAGCGGCCACGCTTCTCGCTGTGGCTCGACCGCAGCGTCGGCGCGATCTTCGTGGGCTTCGGCGCCGCGTTGCTGAGCCTGCGCCGGCAGGCGGCCTGAACGAGCGCCCGGTGCTATCCTGATCCTTCCGGATCGCCGCCGGCTCGAGCGGCGACCAAGAGACAACCTGCCGTCGCGGCAGGCAGCGAGGAAGCGGCGATGTCGGCATCCCTCAGCCCGGCCACCCTGGGCGACAGCGAACACGCGCACGCGCGCCGCATCGAGCAGTCGCACCTGCGCTGCGCCGCGCTCGGGCTCTCGCGCGTGGAGCGGCCCGACTTCGAGCCGATGGTGCGCGGCGACCTCGTGCTCGCGCGCGAGCGCAACGAGCGCCTGTTCACGCACGCGGCGCCGGTGATGGAGATGCTGTTCGAGCAGATCGTCAACACCGAAAGCATGATCGTGCTGACCGATGCGCAAGGCACGATCCTGCACTCGGTGGGCGACGACGCCTTCCTCGCGCGCGCCGGCAAGGTCGCGCTGGCGCCGGGCGTCAACTGGGCCGAGCAGGCCAAGGGCACCAACGCGATCGGCACCGCGCTGGTCGAGGAACTGCCGACGCTGGTGCACGGCGGCGAGCACTTCATCCACGCGAACCGTTTCCTCACCTGCTCGGCCGCGCCCATCTTCGATCCGCGCGGCAACGTGCTGGGCGTGCTCGACGTCACCGGCGACCAGCGCTCGTACCACCAGCACACGATGGGGCTGGTGCGGATGTCGGCGCGCATGATCGAGAACCACTGGCTGTCGGAGGACTACGGCAATCGCCTGCGCCTGCACTTCCACCTGCGGCCCGAGTTCATCGGCACGCTGCTCGAAGGCATCATCGTCGTCGGTGGCGATGGCCGCCTGCTGGGCGCCAACCGCAGCGCGCTCGATCAGCTCGACCTGAGCGGCGCCGCGCTGCGCATGCACAGCCTGGCGAGCCTGTTCGACACCACAGTCGCCGCCGTCAACGACCACTTCCGCGCGCCGATCACCGTGCCGATGCGCCTCACCGCGCCCAACGGCCGCAGCTTCCACGCGAGCGCACGCGTCAACGGGCCGGTGCGATCGATGATGGCGGGCGTCGACCTGGCCTCGCGCGACGTCGACGCCGTGCCGTCGTCGCAGCCGCAAGCGCCGCGCGCGCCCGTCGCGACACCGTCCGGCGGCACCGGCCTGGACACGCTCAGCACCGGCGACGCGCAGGTGGAGGCGCTCGTGCACAAGGTGCGGCGCATCCTCAACAAGGACATCCCGCTGATGATCCTCGGCGAGACGGGCACCGGCAAGGAACTGCTCGCGCGCGCGGTGCACCAGGATTCGAACCGCGCACGCCAGCCGTTCGTGGCGGTCAACTGCGCGTCGATTCCCGAGACGCTGATCGAGGCCGAGCTGTTCGGCTATGAGGACGGCGCGTTCACCGGCGCGCGCCGCAAGGGCGCGGCCGGACGCATCGTGCAGGCCAACGGCGGCACGCTGTTCCTCGACGAGATCGGCGACATGCCGCTGTCGCTGCAGGCGCGCCTGCTGCGCGTGCTGCAGGAGCGCTGCGTGACGCCGCTGGGCGGCCACAAGTCGATCGCGGTCGACATCGCCGTCGTCAGCGCCACGCACCGCGACCTGCGCGCGATGATCGCGGCCCAGCAGTTCCGCGACGACCTGTACTACCGGCTCAACGGCCTCGTCGTGCGCCTGCCCGCGCTGCGCGACCGCAGCGACCTGCGCGCGCTCGCGAGCCGCATCCTGCGCGCGGAGGCGCCGCAGCACACGCCGGCGATCGGCGCGGACCTCATGCGCATGTTCGAGCGCTACGCCTGGCCCGGCAACATCCGCCAGCTCGCCAACGTGCTGCGCACGGCGGCCGCGATGGCTGGCGACGAGGACGAGATCACCGAGGCGCACCTGTCCGACGACTTCCTCGAGGATCAACACGACGCGGCGATGCCGGCCGTCGCCGCGTCGGCGCGCACGCTGCGGCAGTCCGAGGCGGCGCTGGTGCGGTCTGCGGTCGACGCCGCCGGCGGCAACCTCTCCGAGGCCGCGAAGCGCCTGGGCATCAGCCGCAACACGATCTACCGCAAGCTGCGCGCGCGCTGACCGCCGCCTGGGCCAGGACGTCCGGGAAGGCGATATCCTGGGGCCAACCGATCGAGGAAACCGCCGCATGTCCACCGCCCGCCTGCCGACCTATTTCATCTCGCATGGCGGCGGCCCGTGGCCGTGGATGAAGGAGCAGCTGGGCGGCGCGTACGACCAGCTCGAGGCCGCGCTCGCGCGCATGCCCGTCGACATCGGCCGCACGCCGCGCGCGGTGCTGATGTTGTCCGCGCACTGGGAGGCGCCGCAGTTCACGGTGCAGACGCATGCGCAACCGCCGATGCTCTACGACTACGGCGGCTTCCCCGACTTCACCTATCGCATCCAGTACCCGGCGCCGGGCGCGCCCGCCGTCGCGGCGCGCGTGCGCGAGGCGCTGGCCGCCGCCGGCATCGCGTCGCAGGAAGACGCCGCGCGCGGCTTCGACCACGGCCTGTTCGCGCCGATGGCCGTCATCTATCCGGACGCCGACGTGCCGGTGCTGCAGCTGTCGCTCAAGCGCGGCCTCGCGCCGGACGAGCACCTGGCGCTCGGACGCGCGCTGGCGCCGTTGCGCGACGAGGACATCCTGATCGTGGGCAGCGGCCTCAGCTATCACAACCTGCGCGCGTTCGGGCCCGCGGCGCGCGCGCCATCGGCCGCATTCGACGGGTGGCTCGAGAGCACGCTGGCCATCGCCGACGCCGCCACGCGCTCCGCGACGCTCGCCGCGTGGGAGCAGGCGCCGGCCGCGCGCCTTGCGCACCCGCGCGAGGAGCACCTGCTGCCGCTGATGGTGGCGCTCGGCGCGGCCGAGGGCGAGGCGGCCATGCGCGTGTATCACGAGCGCGAGTTCTTCGGCGGCATCACGGTGTCGAGCTACCGCTTTGGGTGAGGCGGCGTCGCGCCCGGCCGGCGCGCTGCCGCTGGCGGCGCTGGCGGCGTCGCTGGTGTCGCAGAACCTCGGCGCGGCGGTCGCCAAGAGCCTGTTCCCCGTGGTCGGCGTCGAAGGCATGACCGCGTTGCGCATCGGGCTGTCCGCGCTGCTGCTGCTCGCGTTCTGGCGGCCGTGGCGCCGGCCCGTGGCGCGGCGCGACATCGGCAACCTCGTCGTCTACGGCGCGATGCTGGGCGGGATGAACCTGTGCATCTACCACGCGTTCGGCCGCATCCCGATCGGCATCGCCACGGCGATCGAGACCACCGGCCCGCTGGTCGTCGTGCTGGCCGCCTCGCGGCGCGCGCTCGACGTCGCATGGGTCGCGCTGGCGGTCGCCGGGCTCGCATTGCTGCTGCCGCGGACGTCGGGCCAGCCGCTCGATCCGATCGGGCTGCTGTTCGCGTTCGGCGCGGCGGCGTCGTGGGCGCTGTACATCGTGTTCGGCAAGCGCGTGTCGACGCTCGCGAGCGGGCAGGCGGTGTCGCTGGGCATGCTGGTGGCCGCGCTGTTGGCGGTGCCGATCGGCGTCGCGCACGCGGGCGCGGCGATGCGGGTGCCGACGACGCTGGCCGCGGGGCTGGGCGTGGCGCTGCTGTCCAGCGCCGTGCCGTATTCGCTGGAGATGGCCGCGCTGCGCCGCATGCCGCGGCATGTCTTCGGCATCCTCGTGAGCGCCACGCCGGCCGTCGGCGCCGCCTGCGGTGCCGTCGTGCTGGGCGAGCGCCTGGACGCGCCGCAGTGGCTGGCCATCGCCTGCATCATCGGCGCCTCGGCGGGCGGCGCGGCGAGCGCAGGCCGCGCGCCCGCCGGCACGGTGGGCCCCTGAAGGCAGCTCCGCAGGGATATTCGCTCAGCGACAGCCCGCGATTTTTAACGCACCGCGCAACGATTGACCCCGGGGGAGACCGCACATTGGACTGCCCACGACGGCCGGGCTTCGCGTCGCGGTGCGCGCGCTGCTCACGGGCGTTTTGCTGCGCCGGCTCGGGCTGCGCTGCGTCCAGGCGCTCGCGGGCGGCTTCGCGAACTGGACGGCCGGCGGGCGTCCGGCCAGCACGGTGGCCGAGATGCCGCTGGCCTGGGCGCCGACGACGCGTCGCGCTGGCTGGCCGCGTACGCCCCGGCGCGCGTGCTGCACGTCGACACCAGCGCGTCGTACCGGCGCGGCCACCTGCCCGGTGCCACCTGGCTGCCGCGCGGCTGGCTCGAGACGCGCATCGCGACGGTCGCCCCGTCGCTCGACGTGCCCCTGCTGCTCACGTGCATCGACGGCGCGCAGGCGGCGTTCGCGGCGGCGACGCTGCGCGGCCTCGGCTACGCGCACGTGGCCTGGCTGCAGGGCGGCACGCGCCTGTGGACGGCGTTCGGCCGTGCGCTGGAGCGTTCGGCGCTGCCGCCGCAGGACGACGAGCTGCCGCTGCCCGCGCGCCGCGACGCGCAGGCCATGCGCGACTATCTCGACCTGGAGCAGCAGCGCTAGGTCCGACTCAGGCGAAGCGCCGCCGCGCCGCAGCCTCGGCGCCTTCGCCGATGCGCACGATCGCGGCCTCGCCGAACGGCAGCACGCGGAAGTCGCTGCCGGCGGGGCGGTCGCTCAGGTGCGAGATCGCGCGCGCGAGCGCGTGCGTCGGCGCGTCGTAGGCATCGTCGGCCAGGTCGAAGGTGGCGAAGTGGATCGCCAGCGTCGTCTGCGATTCGAGCGTCAGGCTCGCCTGCAGCGCCTCGTCGGGATCGATGTGCACCCGCTCCATGAACCAGCGCGGCGCGTAGGCGCCGATGGGCATCAGCGACAGCGTCATCGGCCCGAAGCGTTCGCGGATGGCCTGGAAGTGCAAGCCCATCGCGGTGTCGCCCGCGAAGTAGATCCTGCCGTGCGGCGTCTCGAGCACGAAGCCGCCCCACAGCGACTTGTCGCGGTCGAACAGGCCCCGCCCGGAGAAGTGCTCGGCCGGCACGTAGGTGGCCGTCACGCCCGCGCCGATCGCGTGGCTGTCCCACCAGTCGAGCTCGACGACATTCTTCGACGGCACCTTGGCGCCCACGCGCAGCCCGGTCAGGATCTGCGGGTTGTCGCGCGCCACCAGTTGGCGCAACGTGGGGCGGTCGAGGTGGTCGTAGTGGTCGTGGCTGAGCAGCACGACGTCGATGGGCGGGATCGCCTCGAACGGCACGGCGGGCGGCCGCACGCGCTTCGGGCCGGTCCACGGCGTGGGGCCGATGCGCTCGGACATCACCGGGTCGGTGAGGATGTTGAGGCCGTCGACCTGCACCAGCACGGTGGCATGGCCGATGACCGTGGCGCGGATCGAGCCGTCGTCGACCTTGGCCACCGGCGGCGCCACCGGCACGTCCTCGACGTGCGTCGGCCACGGCCCGCGCGATCGCGTCAGGAGCCAGCGCAGCACGCCGGCGAGCCCGTGCTTCTCGCGCCCGCTGGCGTTGTGGAACACGCCGCGGCGACACGGCGCCGCCTCGAAGGCGTTGGGTGGCAGGGGCAGGGTCACGTCGACAGGTTCGGTGGAAAAAGCGCTCCCACTGTACGTTCCCGCGAGTCCCGAGGTGTGAACGAGTACCGAAAGTTACTGCCGAGTGCGCAATCTTGCCGCCGGACTGCCCCCTGCGACGCGAGATCGTCGCGAGGCCCGTCGGCCGCCATTCGTCGGCCGCCGGCTGCGGTTCGTCGGACATCCACGGCGCCACGTCGCACGGCGCTTGCCGCACAGGCCTGGGGCGTCGACAGTCGGCGCCACCGGGAACGCAGGCGTTGCGTCCCGCCCGTGAATCCACTCTCGAGGAGCCAGACATGCAAGCAACACGTTTCGCCGCCACGGCCCTGGCGGCCTGCATCGCGGCCGCATCGCTGCCGGCGCAGGCCGCCGGTTGCCTCAAGGGCGCCGCGGTCGGCGGCGTGGGCGGCCACTTCGCGGGCCACCATGCCGTCGCGGGCGCGGTCGTCGGCTGCGCCGTCGGACATCACCTGGCCGCCAAGAAGGAGCGCGAGCAGCGCGCCGCGGCCGCGAACCAGCCGCCAGCGAGCGCCGCGAAGCGCTGACGGGCTCGGCGCCGCAGGGCCCGGCCTGCCGCCCTCGAGGCGCCCGCGGATGCGGCGCGCCGTCGCGCGAGGCTGTCTTCGGAACGTCGCTACCTTCGCGCTGGCCAGAGGCCCGGGGTTGCGCGTGCGGCGTCCTGGACAGGGACGTCTACCCGCTGCCGCGTTCGGCGGCCTCGCGTTGCGCGGCGGTGTCCTCGGGGCGCCGGATGCCTGCCACGTACTCGAAGCGGCGCGAGTTGCCGTCGCGGCGGTAGATCGAGAAACGCGCGATGCCCAGGTTCTCGAGATTGGGCAGGCCGGTGGTCCAAAACTGCCTGCGGCCGGCCACGACGATGCGCACCATGCCGTTGTCGCGCGCCGGCTGGAACTGCTCGACGACGGCGTCGGCCGGCGCCTCCATCGCCGCCTTGAACTGCCGGGCGGTGACGGGTTTGGCGCTGTCGGGAATGCAGCCATCGCACTCGCGCGCCATCTGCGCCTGCACGGCGGCCCAGCGCATGGCCGCGGTCTGCTGG
>CAIMXF010000565.1 GCA_903845345.1 uncultured beta proteobacterium | reverse complement strand
CGCTGGCTGCGGGTATGAAGGCGCAAGGTGTGTCAGGCAATGCGCCCAGCAGGGCCGAAATGAGCGTCGATCATTTCGGCAGAAATGATGCGGGCGACAGGTTCATGGTTGCTGCGGCGCAGCTGGCTCTCGACATGGCGCTGCCTATTGAGTCTCTCGGGAGTACCGTGCTGTCGCTCCCCGAGCGGGAGGTTACTTGGGTGCGGCGCCTATTTGAGCGTGCGATCGGCGGATTCTATGAGGTCGTCCTGAGCCGCGAGGACTGGCGAGTTCAGTGCGGTGGCACGTTGGGATGGCAGATCCAGGGAAAGACGGCCGGCATTGATAAGATCCTCCCGACGATGCGGACCGATGTCGTTCTTACCCATGCCGCATCCGGCCGACGGATCGTCATCGATACGAAGTTCACTTCCATCGTAACGAGCGGCTGGTACCGAGAGGAGACCCTTCGAAGCGGCTACGTGTACCAAATCTATGCCTACCTTCGCTCCCAGGTAGGCCGTGGCGACGCACTGGCTGATTCAGCGTCAGGAATGCTTCTGCACCCCTCCGTAGGCGACGAGGTCGATGAGTCGGTTTCGATCCAGGGTCACACCATTCGCTTTGCCACCGTGGATCTCAGGGCGTCACCGACCGAGATTCGATCGCGACTGCTTCGTCTTTGCGAGCCGACGCTCCAATAGCGCGCATGTCAGATGCATTATCTGGAATCACATCGGAGTACCAAAATGGGCAGACCGGGGAAATTATTTTTGTGAGGCACCGGCGAGGCACCAAGCCGGTAATGACAGGCAAGCCGCTGCGTTGCGTCGAACGTAAGTGCTTGTTTTATATGGTCGGGGTGACAGGATTTGAACCTGCGACTCCTACGTCCCGAACGTAGTGCTCTACCAGGCTGAGCTACACCCCGCCGCGGACGAAGGAGTCCGATGCGAACCGATCGACGAAAGACAGATCCTTGCGATGCTCAGTAGGTCCGCTGGACCGCAAACATCGCGAGGCTCTTCAGCGCTTCTACATGAACCGACCCGGGCAGGGGTTCTAGCGCCGCAAGTGCCTGATCAGCCTCGCGCTGAGCGAGCCCGAGAGTGTACTGAAGCCCGCCGGTCGATTCAATGGCGGCGAGCACGCGGGGCAAATCTTCCAGGCCGCCCCGCTCGACCGCCTGCCGCAGGGCCTCGTGTTCGGCGCCGGTCGTGTGGCGCAGCGCATGGATCAGCGGCAGGGTCGGCTTGCCCTCTGCCAGGTCGTCGCCGACGTTCTTGCCCCGCTCGGCGAAGCTGCCCTGATAGTCGAGTGCGTCGTCGACCAGCTGGAACGCATTGCCGAGGTGGCGACCGTAGCGGCTGAGCGCGTTTTCGACCTCGGCACTCGCGCCGGCGAGAACGGCGGCGATCTGTGCGCCGGCCTCGAAAAGCTTGGCGGTCTTGCGGTAGATCACGGCCAGATAGCGGGATTCTGTCGTATCCGGATCCCCGGCATTCATCAGCTGCAGGACTTCTCCCTCGGCGATCAGGTTGGTCGCGTCGGCCATGATGTCGAGCACGCGCAGCGAGTTCAGGCGCACCATCACCTGGAACGCGCGCGAATACAGGAAATCACCGACCAGCACGCTGGTCGCGTTGCCAAACACCGTGTGCGCCGCGTCGCGGCCGCGGCGCTGGTCCGAACCGTCCACCACGTCGTCGTGCAGCAGGGTCGCCGTGTGGATGAACTCGATCACGACCGCCGCCGGCACCTGCGGACCGAGCGGCGCGGCGCCGCACGCCCGGGCCGCGAGCAGGACCAGCAACGGCCGCAGCCGCTTGCCGCCACCGGCTATGATGTAGTCCGACACCTGGTTGACCAGGGCCACGTCACTCGCGAGTTCGCGCCGGGTGGTGGAATCGACGGCCGCGAGGTCGGTACTGACCGTGCCACGGACGAACTCGAGGGGCGTGGAATGAGCAACTGCCATGCCCGGAATGCTAACCGATTCGGGGGGCTGGGCGGGATTGAAGCGACGAGCCACGGCCCGGGCGCCCGCGTGGCGCCGGCGCGACGTTCGGGGCACCCGTCACCGTACCGGAATCAGGTTTTGACGGCGCGGGTCGACACCCCTATACTTCGTGATTCACTGCGGGGCTGATCCCGCCAGCCCGGCCAGGATAAGCCGCGGGCCAGGCTTGAGTTATCGGAGCACACATGTTTGCGGTCATCCATACCGGCGGTAAGCAGTACCGCGTAAGCGAAGGGTCGGTCCTTCGCATTGAGAAGCTGGTCGCCGAGCCGGGCGCCACCGTCGAATTCGGCGAGATCCTGCTCGTCGGCGAGGGTGCGGACGTCAAGGTCGGCAAGCCGTTCCTGTCGGGCGCCAAGGTCACCGCCACCGTGCAGTCGCACGGCCAGGGCGACAAGGTCGTCATCGTCAAGTTCCGGCGCCGCAAGCATTACCGTCGCGGCGGCACGCACCGCCAGCAATACACCGAAGTGAAAGTCACGGGGATCGTGGCCTAAGGCCCGCCCTGTCACGTACCGGAGAATCAGACATGGCACATAAAAAAGCAGGCGGCAGTACCAAGAACGGCCGCGATTCGCACTCCAAGCGCCTCGGCGTGAAGCGTTTCGGCGGTGAGGCGGTGCTCGCCGGCAACATCCTCGTGCGCCAGCGCGGCACGCTCTACAAGGCCGGCCGCAACGTCGGTATCGGCACCGACCACACGCTGTTCGCGCTGGTCACGGGCAAGGTGGAGTTCCAGAAGAAGGGTGCCGAGCAGCGCACCTTCGTCAGCGTGGTGTCCGAGGCCGGCGCCACCGCCTGAACCGTCGGTCACCCGGCGCGATTCAGCAAAACCCCGGCCCTGCCGGGGTTTTTCGTCTGTGCAGTCCGCCGCGGACCGCGCTTAGCCGCAGAGGTATGCGTCCATGAAGTTCGTCGATGAAGCGATCGTGCGCGTGGCCGCCGGCAACGGTGGCCGTGGCTGCCTCAGTTTCCGGCGCGAGAAGTTCATTCCCTACGGCGGCCCCGACGGCGGCGACGGCGGGCACGGCGGCGACGTGTACCTGCGGGCCGAGGAGGGCGTCAACACGCTCGCCGATTTTCGCGTCCAGCGCACCTTCAAGGCCGGGGCCGGCGAGGCCGGCTCCGGCAACGACTGCACCGGCAAGAGCGGCGATGACCTGTACGTGACGGTGCCGGTCGGCACCGCGGTGATCGACACCGAGACCGAGGAACTCCTCGGCGACCTCGTGCATGCCGGCGACGTCCTCAAGGTCGCGCAGGGTGGCAAGGGCGGCTGGGGCAACCCGCGCTTCAAGTCGAGCACGAACCGCGCACCGCGCAAGACCACGCCCGGGCTGCCCGGCGAGAAGCGTTCGCTGCGCTTCGAGCTCAGGCTCATCGCCGACGTCGGCCTGCTCGGGCTGCCCAACGCCGGCAAGAGCACGCTGATCCGCGCGGTATCCGCGGCCCGCCCGAAGGTCGGCGCGTACCCGTTCACGACGCTGCACCCGAGCCTCGGCGTCGTCAGCGTCGGCGACCAGCGCAGCTTCGTGATGGCGGACATCCCGGGCCTGATTGAGGGTGCCGCCGAGGGCGCCGGGCTCGGCATCCGCTTCCTCAAGCACCTGTCCCGCACGCGCATCCTGCTGCACCTGGTCGACGTCGCGCCGCTCGATCCCGATGCCGATCCGGTCGCCGACGCGCGCTCGATCGTCAAGGAACTGAAGAAGTTCGGCGGCGGCCTCGGCGATCGCGAGCGCTGGCTGGTGCTGAACAAGCTCGACCTGCTGGCGCCGGACGAGGCGGATGCGCGCTGCAAGGACATCCTGCGTCGCCTGCGCTTCAAGGGACCGGTGTTCCGGGTCAGCGGCGCGACCGGGCAGGGTACGCGCGAGCTCGCGGCGGCGCTGATGACCCGCCT
>CAIMXF010000564.1 GCA_903845345.1 uncultured beta proteobacterium | reverse complement strand
TGCATGCCCGGCAGCACGCGCGCCACCTTGCCGAGATAGACGTTGCCGACCAGCCCGCGCTCCAGCGAGCGCTCGAGATGCAGTTCCTGGATCGAGCCGTTCTCGATGATCGCGACGCGTGTCTCTTGAGGCGACCAGTTGACCAGGATGTCGTGCATGGATACGGTCTCGGGTGTCGTCATTCTTGGAACTGGACTCCCGCAGCCAGAAGCAATTGCGCGGTCTCGTGCAGGGGCAAACCCATGATACCGGAGTAGCTCCCGCCGATGCGCTCGATCCACGCGGCGATGCGGCTCTGGATCGCGTACGCCCCGGCCTTGCCGAACGGCTCGCCGCTGGCGACGTAGCCGGCGATCACCGGTGGCGGCACCTCGGCGAAGCGCACGGTCGACACGCTCAAGCGGCTGGTTCGCGCGCGGCCCGAGGCCAGCGCCACCGCCGTTATCACGCGGTGCGTGCGGCCGGACAGGCGCGTCAAGGTCGCCACCGCGTCGTCCGCGTCGACCGGCTTGCCGAAGATGCGGCGTCCGAGCGCGACCGTCGTGTCGGCACACAGCACCGGCGCCGGCGCAAGGCCGCGCTTGTTCAGCCGCGCGACGGCAGCGGCCAGCTTCAGCTGCGTGACGCGCTCGCAGTAGACCGCGGGCGTCTCGCCGGGGATGTGGTCCTCCAGCGCCTCGGCGTCCTCGTCGGGCGATGCAAGAAGAAGCTCGTGGCGCACGCCCAGCTGGTCGAGCAACTGGCGGCGGCGCGGGCTTTGGGAAGCGAGGTAGATGAACGAGTGCTTCTTCATTCGCGATGGTAGGGATGATTCGTCGACAACGACCACGCCCGATAGAGCGCCTCGGCCAGCATCACGCGAACGAACGCGTGCGGCAGCGTCAGGTCGGAGAGGCGGCAGGTCTCGTCGGCCGTCGCCTTCAGGTCGGGATCCAGCCCGTCCGGGCCGCCGATGAGGAAGGCGACGTCGCGGCCGTCGCCGCGCCAGAACTCGAGGCGATCGGCCAGCGCGCGCGTGGTCCAGCGGGTGCCGCGCTCGTCGAGCACGACGCGGCGCACGCCCTGCGGCAGCGCGGCCTCGAGGCGCTTCGCCTCGGCCTGCATCAGCTGCGCCGGCGCCTTGCCGGCGCGCGGTTCGGCCTTGACGGCCTTGAGCTCCAGCCGCATCTCCGGCGGAAAGCGGCGTTCGAACTCGTCGTAGGCGGCCTCGGCCCAGGCGGGCGGCTTCTGGCCGACGGAGGCAATGATCAATCGCATGGTTCAGGCGAAAAAACGGCGACCGAGGTCGCCGTCCGTTGCGCACATCGAGCGCGTCAGCCGCGGCGCGCCGCGACCTTCCTGGCGACCGCGACCTTGGTGGCCGCCGTCTTCGTGGCGGTCTTCTTGGCGGTCGTGGCGGCGTTGCGCGAGCTGTGCGCCGACACCACGACCTTCTTGACCGCCGCGGCCTTCACCGGCGCCTTGCCTTCGCGCGCGGCGGCGGATCCGGCGCGCGTCTTCTTGGCGGCGGCGACCTTGCCGGCGGCCGACTTCGGCGCCGGCTTGGCGACGCCCTTCTGCGAGCCGGCCGGCTTGGTGGCCGCGGCCTCGCGGGCGGTCAGCTTCTTGGCCGGGCCGCGCGTGGACGACGAGCGCTCGGCCGGCGTCTTGGCGCGCGGCAGCGGCGCCGCCTTGCTGGCCACCGCCTTCCTGGCGGCGGGCTTCTTGAGCGCGGCCTTCTTGGCGGGCGTCTCGGCGTCGGCATCGACCGGCTTGGCGGCCCGGGCGCGCTTCTTCGGCTTGGGCGCCTCGTCCTCGTCGTCGTCGAAGCCCTCGGAGGCCTTCACCAGTCCGCCCGTCCTCGTGTTGAGCTTGATGGCCACCGGCTTGCCGCCCCAGATCTCTTCGAGGCGGTAGTAGTCGCGGATCGACGGCTGCATGACATGCACCACGGCCGCGCCGCAGTCGACGATGATCCACTCGCCGTTCTCTTCGCCTTCGGTGCGCAGCACGTCCATGCCCGCGGCCTTGACGGCGTCACGAACGCTGGCGGCCAGCGCCTTCGTCTGGCGATTGCTGGCGCCCGAGGCGACGACCACGCGCTCGAACAGCGGCGACAGGTGCTCGGTGTTGAAGACCTGGATGTCCTG
>CAIMXF010000563.1 GCA_903845345.1 uncultured beta proteobacterium | reverse complement strand
GCACCACCCTGATGGGCCCGGACGTGGGCGAGCAGGCCTGCCTGGAGTTCGGCGAGGGCCGCATGCTGGAGGCGGTGGACCTGCGCGACGAGCTCATCGCGTTCTTCCAGCCCAAGATCCTGCGCGGCAAGCGCATCCTGGTCACGGCCGGCCCCACCTTCGAGGCCATCGACCCGGTGCGCGGCATCACCAACCATTCCAGCGGCAAGATGGGCTTCGCCATCGCCCGCGCGGCGCAGGAGGCCGGCGCCCACGTGACGCTGGTGGCCGGCCCCGTGCACCTGCCGACGCCACGCGGCGTGCGCCGCGTCGACATCGAGAGTGCGCGCCAGATGCACGCCGCCGTGATGCCGCTGGCGCGCGACAGCGACGTGTTCGTCGCCACCGCGGCGGTGGCCGACTGGCGTCCCGCGCAGATGAACCAGCACAAGATCAAGAAGGACGGCAAGAAGGTCGCGCCGACCTTCGAGCTGACCGAGAACGAGGACATCCTTGCCGACGTCGCGCGCCTCGATCCGCGGCCTTATTGCGTCGGCTTCGCCGCCGAGAGCGAGAACCTGCTCAAGCACGCGCGCGACAAGCTGCAGCGCAAGAACGTGCCGCTGATCGTCGGCAACCTCGGCCCGGCCACGTTCGGCCGCGACGACAACGCGCTGGTGCTCGTCGATGCCGCCGGCGAGCGCGAGCTGGCGCAGGCCGACAAGCTCACGCTGGCGCGCCAGCTCGTGCAAGAGATCGCCACGCGCATCGCTTCCTGACAATCACACCGCTTCCGCAACCATGACCACCATCGATCTCAAGGTCCTCGACGCCCGCATGGCCGACACGTTGCCGGCCTACGCCACGCCCGGCAGCGCCGGCCTCGACCTGCGCGCCTGCCTCGACGCGCCCGTGCTCCTCGCGCCGGGCCAGACCGCGCTGATCCCGACCGGCCTGGCCATCCACATCGGCGACGCCGGCCTCGCGGCGATGATCCTGCCGCGCTCCGGCCTTGGCCACAAGCACGGCATCGTGCTGGGCAACCTCGTCGGCCTGATCGACTCCGACTACCAGGGCCAGCTGATGGTCAGCTGCTGGAACCGGGGGCAGTCGGAGTTCACGATCAACCCGATGGAACGCATCGCTCAGATGGTCGTCGTGCCGGTGGTGCAGGCGACGTTCCGCGTCGTCGATGACTTCGATGCCTCGCATCGCGGCGAGGGCGGGTTCGGGTCGACGGGGAAGCACTGACACGGAGGTGCGCATGGGCTGGAGCATCGGGCTCACGAAATTCGATCGGGTCTATCGCAACGTGGACGAGATTCCACGCGACGCCAGGCCGCATCTCGGATCGGCGTCGACGGTGCGAGCCTGCCTGGACGCAGGCTTTGCCGGGATCGACTGGAGCGACCCCGCCCACGGCCGTTGGAAGTGCAACTCCGGGTCGCTGCAGTTCATGGTCGGGGCAGACGAGGATGTGGGATGCCTCGGAGTCCTCGTGCGAGCCGGCGACGGCGTCGTGCCGTCGATCATCCAGCTGTGCCGGGACCACGGATGGCAGGCGCTCGACTTCGACACGGGCGAGTTCTTCGAGCGATCGGCGACGCCTGCGGCAGGATTGGCGGCGTCGCGCGCGCGCCGCGAGAAGATCGTGAACGCGCTCGATTGAGCCATCGCCGCCGTCGGCGAGCTCAATGCAGCTGCGACTTGTCCTTGGGCGGCAGCACCTGCAGCAGGCCTGCCGCATCGTCCTGCACGCTTCTGGCCTCGATCTCGTCGGCCGAAGCCGAGCGCACGCCGCGCACGGTGACATGCATGCGGATCGCGATGCCCGCGAGCGGGTGGTTGCCGTCCAGCACCACGTGATCGGGGTAGACCTCGGTGACCGTGTAGACGGCGTCCTCGGGCATGTCGGGCGTGGCGGCGCCGTCGGGCAGGCCTTCGAACTGCATGCCCACTTCCACGCCGTCGGGGAACAGCGTGCGATCCTCGAAGCAGACCAGCTCGGAGCGGTATTCGCCGAACGCGTGCTCGGGTTCGATCTGCAGTTGCACGTCGTAGCCGGCGGCCTGGCCTTCGAGGGCCTCTTCGACCTTGGGCAGCAGGTCGTCGCCGCCGAAGAAGAATTCGGTGGGTTCGGTGAGCTCGTCGATCGGCGCGTTCTGGGCGTCCGAGAGCTGCCAGGTGAGCGAGACGACGCAAGGGGCGGTGATGTTCATCGGGCGAGATTTTACGTGGGTGCCGGACGGCTCCCGGCCCGCACGGTGCGCGAGCAGGGAGAATGGCGCCATGAACCTTCGTGAACCCCTTGCGCTGCTGGGTGGCCTGTCGCCCGCGGCCTTCATGCGCGATTACTGGCAGAAGCGCCCGCTGCTGATCCGCGATGCGCTGCCGCTGGTCGCCGACAGCGGCGCGCCGCTCGCGCCCGTCACGCCGGCGCAGTTGTTCGAGCTGGCGTCGCGCGACGACGTCGAGTCGCGCCTCGTCATCCAGGATGGCGCGCCAGCGAAGCCCAAGTCAAAGTCGAAAGCGAAGTCGCCGGCGCCCGAGGCCTGGAGCCTGAAGCACGGCCCGTTCGCGCGCCGTGCGCTGCCGCCGCTGTCGCAGCGCGGGTGGACGATGCTGGTGCAGGGCGTCGACCTGCACGTGCAGGCTGCGCACGACCTGCTGCAGCGCTTTCGCTGGATCGCCGACGCGCGCGTCGACGACCTGATGGTCTCGTACGCGAGCCCCGGCGGCGGCGTCGGCGCGCACATCGATTCCTATGACGTGTTCCTGCTGCAGGTGCACGGGCATCGGCGCTGGCGCGTCGGGCCGGTCGACGACGCGAGCTTCGTCGAGGGCCTGCCGGTGCGCATCCTCGAGCGTTTCCAGCCCACCGAAGAATGGGTGCTGGGCCCGGGCGACATGCTCTACGTGCCGCCGCGCTGGGGCCACGACGGCGTGGCCGAGGACGAGTGCATGACCTGCTCGATCGGCTTTCGCACGCCGATCGGCACCGAGCTCGCACGCGAGCTGTTGCAGCGCGTGCTCGACGACGTCGAGGCAGACCCCGACGAGCCGCACTTCCGCGACCCGCCTCGCAGCGCCACCGGGACGCCGGCGCGCATGCCCGAAGCCCTCGACGCGTTCGCGCGCAAGGCGGTCGCGCGCCTGCTGCGCGACCCGTCGCAACTGGGGCGCGCGCTCGGCGAGGTCATGACCGAGCCCAAGCCCCAGGTGTGGTTCGACACGGGCCTCGAGCGCGGCGCGGGCGCCGGCTTGCGGCTCGATCGGCGCACGCGCATGATGTACGACGACCGCCACGTCTTCATCAATGGCGAGTCGTTCAACGCGGCCGGCCGCGACGCGCGCCTGATGCGCGAACTGGCCGATGCGCGGCGACTGGCCGCGCAGCAATGCAACCGGCTCTCGGCCGATGCGCAGGCCGTGGTGGCCGACTGGGTGGCGCAGGGGTGGGCACATGACGATTGACGACGCGGCGGAACGACCGCCTTCGATGGACGACATCACGGGCCTGCCCGATGCGAAGCCGCCCACCGGTGGGCAGGGCTTCGAAGGCTCGGCCGAATTCGCGCAGGCCCTGCGCGGCGCGATGGCCTACGCGAGCGAGCACGCCACGCGGCGCCTGTGCTGGTGCGACGAGGACTTCGCCGCGTGGCCCATCGGCGAGCCCGAGTGGATCGCGCAACTGACGCGCTGGGCGCGCACGAGCGGGCGCGAACTTGTCATGGTCGCGCGCGACTACACGGTCATCGAGCGCCGCCATCCGCGCTTCGCCGCGTGGCGGCGTGACTGGTCGCACGTGATCCAGTGCATGGTGCCCGACGAGACCCGCACCGCCGCGCTGCCGACGCTGTGGATCGACAGCGACGACCAGGCGCTGCGCGTGTTCGACCTCGAACATCTGCGTGGCCGCAGCGGCTTCGACCGGGTCGATCGCCAGCGCGCGCGCGAGGACTTTGATGCGATTTTGCAACGCGCCGGCCCGGGTTTTGCCGCGGTGACACTGGGACTCTGAAAAGGTTCCGTATGGATGGGTATAATGGCGGGCTAGGCACAGGAAATGCTCGAGCTTGGCCTGCTGTCTTTTGCTCGGATATCCGCCGTGAGGGCGGGTTTCTGGATTACCGGTAATGGTTCGAACCCAAAATTTTTCTTCGAGGAAATTCATGAACAAGTCGCTCCTGTTGGCCTCCCTGGTCGCCGTCGCTGCCCTGGCTGCTTGCAACAAGACCCCGGACGCTGCGCCGGCTGCTGCTGACGCCGCCTCGGCTGCCGCTTCGTCCGCTACCGTCGCCGCCTCGGCTGCCGACACGTCGGCTTCCGCCGCTGCTGCTGCCGCTTCGTCGGCCACCGACGCTGCTTCGTCGGCCGCCACCGGCGCGATGTCGGCTGCCTCGTCGGCCGCCACGGCCGCGATGACCGCCGCCAGCAAGTAATTTCCAGGCGGGCGCTCCTCGCGAGCGCGTTGTCTAGAGATTTGAAAGCCGCCTTCGGGCGGCTTTTTTACGTCCCGATTGCTGAACGCAAGTTGAATCTCGATGCCTGGGCGGTAAAAAGCGGTAACTCGGCGCTGTCAATGGGTCATGAGGGGGATTGACGCGAAGCGTCGACGCACCTAGCCGGTTGCAGACGTGAAAAAGCCGCCCGCAGGCGGCTTCCGCTGGAAGCCCCGGAGGGCACCGCGTCACTTCAGCTCGTCGACGAGGAGCGACACGATGTGCTGCGCGTTGTCGTCGTTGGAGGGCTGGCCCTGGTCGTTCAGGATCGTGACGGTGGCGGTGTCGCCGGGCGCCTTGATCGAGATGCGGTACTTGCCGACGGCCGACGTGTTGCTGGCGCCGAACCACGACGTGATCTTCGAGAAGAAGCCCGGCTCTTCGCGGGCGGCTTCCTTGGCGTCGGTGTAGCGCACGTAGTAGAGGCCTTGCGCGCGATCGCGGTCTTCCACGGTGAAGCCGCCGTGATCCAGCGCGAGGCCGATGCGGCGCCACGAGCGGTCGAAGTTGTCCTCGACCTCCATCGTCGCGCCGGCCTGGCCGGTGACGACGCGCGCGCGCGCGGCGCCGTTGGGCCCGGTGCCGACGGACGGACGGGTGGTGGCGGCGCTCGGGATCACGCGGCCGCTGGTCGGGGCGCTGGCGGCGTCGTCGTCTTCCACGCCCCAATGGAACCAGCTGGACTTCTTCGCCGCGGGAGCCGGGGTTTCCGTGACGCTGGCCAGGCTCAGCATCATCTGGCTCAGTTGCTGTGCCACGAGGCCCGGATCCGAGGGACGCGGTACCCAGGTCACGTCGGGCGTCGATATGCTGGTGGCTTTGCCGGTCACCGCTTCGGCGGCGCCGAAGTGGTTCACGTAGATGTCGGTGCCACCGTCGGCACGGCGTTCCAGGCGGGTGCGATAGCGATCGCGCAGGCCGGAGTCCGACAGGTTGCTGACCAGGTTCGACAGGAAGTTGCCGACGCCTTGATCCGGCAGCTTGTTCTTGCTGTCCTTCCAGTCGGTCTCGAGGATGCCGGTCTTGGGCTCGTCGACGGTCAGCGTGAAGCCTTGCGAAGCCCAATAGGCGCGCACCTTGGGCAGCACGTTTTCCGGTGCCTCGCTGGTGGTCAGCCAGCGCTTGTCGCCGTCGTGTTCGATGTGCAGGTTGCCGGCGGCGGCGAGCGCCACTTCCGGCGTGGCGGGGGCGGGCGCGACGGCCGGCTGCGCCGGAGCGCCTGCCACCGACGAGCCCGAGGGCGCGGAGGAGGCATTGGCCGGCTTGTTCAGGTCGGAGGCCGTGACCACGCCGCCTTGCGGCAGGTAGCGCGAATCCTTCTGCAACTGCGTCAGGTCGGGCGGCACTTCCAGCGGCTGGGTGCGCTTGGCCGCGCCCTTGTAGTCAGTATCGCCGTGGGAGAACCAATCTCCGAAGACCGAGCATCCGCCAAGCATGAAGCACAGCGTCACGGTGGCGACGCGCAGGGGCGCGGGATGGAGCAGACGCTTCGGGAAATGGGTGGTCATGTGCATCAGGTTCGAGGTCAGGCCGGAAGTGTCCGGGCCGGGGATTGTCGCAGAGGTCGCGCATGGGCTCGCGCGGCCTGGTTTGCCGGCGCTCGCGCATTGCCGGCATCGTTCATGTTCGCGCGTCCGCTCAGGCGATGCCGCAGTCGGCCAGCGCAGCGGCGACGAGGGCCTGGCCGGCCTTGGTCATCTCCACGAGCGGCAGGCGCAGGGTGGGGCGGCAACGGCCGAGCTGGGACAGTGCCCACTTCGATGGCGCCGGGCTGGGTTCGCAGAACAGGTTCTTGTGCAGCGGCAGCAGCCGCAGGTGCAGTTCGCTCGCGCGCTTCACGTCGCCGGCCAGCGCCGCCGCGCACAGCTCTTGCATCAGGCGAGGCGCCACGTTGGCGGTGACGCTGATGTTGCCGTGGCCGCCCAGCAGCATCAGCGCGACGGCGGTGCTGTCGTCGCCGGAGTAAACGGAGAACGACTTCGGCAGCGCGCGCAGCAGCCAGCCCGCGCGCTCGATGCTGCCGGTGGCTTCCTTGATGCCGACGATGCCCGGCACCTGCGCCAGGCGCACGACGGTGTCGTGCTGCATGTCGGCCACCGTGCGGCCGGGGACGTTGTACAGCACCATCGGGATGTCGACGCTCTCGGCGATCTTCGCGAAGTGGCGGTAGATGCCTTCCTGCGACGGCTTGTTGTAGTACGGCACGACCTGCAGCGTGCAGGTGGCGCCCACCTTCTTGGCGTGCCTGGACAGCTCGATCGCTTCCTGCGTCGAGTTGGCGCCCGCGCCGGCCATGATGGGAATACGGCCGGCGGCATGCGCGACGCAGACGCGGATGACCTCGCCGTGCTCCTCGACGCTGACCGTCGCCGACTCCCCGGTCGTGCCGACGGCCACGATGCAGTCGGTGCCCTCGGCGACGTGCCAGTCGACCAACGCGCGCAGCGTGTCGTAGTCGACGCTGCCGTCTTCGTGCATCGGGGTGACCAGCGCCACGATGCTCCCGACAATTCTTTCCATTCGCATTCCTCGGAGATTCTCGACCCGCAACGCGCTCGGCGCTGGCAATCGGTCGATTTTAGCCCGGCCAAGCGAGAAGGTCCGCGCTTCCTGGTGCGGCTTCGCCACGCCGCGCGACGATGCGTTGCACCTCGCGTTCCGGTACCGCGCCGCGTGCGGGAAGGCGGCCTTCCTCGAACGCGATCACATGCCATCTTTCAGAGGGAGAAGCGGCCGTCGGGCTGCGCCCGTCGCCGTCGCGCAGGAGGTCGAGCAACTCGCCCGGCCGCAACAGGAATTCGGGCCGCCGCGGCCGTCCGAGGGCCGCGTGCGCCTGTGCAAAGGTTTCGTAAATCAGCAGGCCGCCGGGGGCGACGGCGGCCTTGAGCGCCGGAAAGAGCGCCCGCCAAAGGTAGTTGGTGACGACGACGGCGTCGAACGTTCGCCCCGGCAGCGGCCATGGGGCGGCCTCGAGGTCGGCGGCCAATGTGGTGGCCAGGCCGGCGAGTGGGGCGAGCAGCGCCTCGTCGCGATCGATCGCCATGATCCGGTGGCCGGCCGCGGCCAGCCAGTGCACGTGGCGGCCGTGGCCGCAGGCGACGTCGAGCACCTGCGCGCAGGGCGGCAGCAGGGGCGTCCAGCGCACGATCCAGTCGGAGGGCGGCGCGACGGCGTGGAGAGGTGGCGGGGCGAAATCCATGAAGCCACTCTACGGCGTCCGGCGAAATCCGCCCGCGGAAAAAGACTGTGTTTATATCCAGAAAATACACGCGGGACTTTCCGACTTCAAACCTAGAATCCGGTCATGGCCACGAACAAGGGCGCCGCGAGCGCCAAATCCAAGCAAGCCGGCGAATACGCCGAAGGTTCCATCCGTGTCCTGAAGGGCCTGGAGCCGGTCAAGCAGCGGCCGGGCATGTACACGCGCACCGACAACCCGCTGCACATCGTGCAGGAAGTCATCGACAACGCCGCCGACGAGGCGCTGGCCGGCCATGGCAAGCGCATCGCGGTCACGCTGCATGCCGACGGCTCGGTGACGGTCGATGACGACGGCCGCGGCATCCCGTTCGGCCTGCATCCCGAAGAGAAAGTGCCGGTCGTCGAGATCGTCTTCACGCGGCTGCATGCGGGCGGCAAGTTCGACAAGGGCAGCGGTGGCGCGTACAGCTTCTCGGGGGGGCTGCACGGCGTGGGCGTGAGCGTCACCAACGCGCTCGCGAAGAAGCTCGAGGTCTCGGTGTTCCGCGACGGCCAGTTTGCGTCGCTCACGTTCTCGGGCGGCGACGTCACCGTCCCGCTGGAGGTGCGCAAGCTCGCGTCCGGCGAGCGCCGCCACGGCACGCGCGTGCGCGTCTGGCCCGACGCGCGCTACTTCGAGAGTGCCGAGCTGCCGCGCGGCGAGCTGGTGCACCTGCTGCGCAGCAAGGCGGTGCTGATGCCCGGCGTCGTCGTCTCGCTCACGATCGAGAAGGCCGGCAAGGAGCCCGAGGTGCTCACCTGGACGTACCAGGGCGGCCTGCGCGACTACCTGCAACAGACGCTCAACGCCGAGCCCGTGGTGCCGCTGTTCGAGGGCGAGCGCTTCGCCGGCTCCAACGAGTCCGAGAACTTCGCCGAGGGCGAGGGGGCCACCTGGTGCGTCGCGTTCACCGACGACGGTGCGGCCGTGCGCGAGAGCTACGTCAACCTCATTCCCACGGTGGCGGGCGGCACGCACGAGTCGGGCCTGAAGGACGGCCTGTTCACTGCGGTCAAGAGCTTCATCGAGCTGCACGGCCTGATGCCCAAGGGCGTCAAGC
Source organism: uncultured beta proteobacterium (assembly GCA_903845345.1). Lineage (GTDB taxonomy): Bacteria > Pseudomonadota > Gammaproteobacteria > Burkholderiales > Burkholderiaceae_C > Scleromatobacter. The sequence continues at coordinate 56 of CAIMXF010000563.1, read as the reverse complement.
TGATGCCCGAGGACGTGTTCTCCCGCGCCAGCTTCGTTTTGTCCGCCAAGGTGCTC
>CAIMXF010000562.1 GCA_903845345.1 uncultured beta proteobacterium | reverse complement strand
GTCGCCGTCGCGCTCGCAGCTGGCCACGCGGGCGCGCGTCTCGTCGGCGGTCAGCGGCGGGCCGAACTTCTTGCGCCACAGCGCGCCGACGTCCTCGTGCACGGCCAGCGCGCCCAGGCCGATCGCGGCCATCAGGCTGGCCGCGAGCACGAAGGTCTTCACGTGGGAACGATCGTCGCCGCTGTCCCACGACGAGCGCGGCGGCCGCAGGAATTTCTCGCTGCCGGCGCTCGAGGGACCGGGCAGCGCGGGATCGAAGGTGGGCTCGGGCATCGGCGTGCGGGTTCGGTCGTGACGGAAGCGGCGCGCTTCGTGGTCCGAGGGATTATCGGCGGGCGTGTGCGCTCGTCCGCCTCGGTGTTTGCGCCGATGCGAGGTCCGTCGACGCCGGGCGCGTGGCCTTGGCGTACTCGTCCGGCGTCCGGCCCACGAGCTGGCGGAAGTCCGCGATGAAGTGCGCCTGGTCGAAGTAGCCGAGATCCTGTGCGAGCGCAGCCCACGAGACGGGCTCGCCGGCCTGCACGCGCGCGACGGCCTCGTGCATCCGATAGCGCTTGATGACCCACTTCGGACCGACGCCGACCTGCTCGTTGAACAGGCGCTGCAGCGCGCGCAGGGTCATGTCGAAGCGGCGCGCGAGCTCGTCGGCCGAGTGCAGGCCGCGGTCGTCGGCGACGCTGTCGACGATGCGGCCGGCCAGCAGCGCCGACGTGTCGATGGCCGGCAGGCGCGGGCGCAGGAATGTCGCGGCGATGTCGGCCGCGGCGGCGTCGCCGTCGCAGTGCAGCACGCCGTTCAGCCGCGCCGCCGCGTCACCGAACAACGCGCTCGCCGGGATCGAGGCGTCGGCGATGGTCGCCACCGCGCGCCCCAGCAACGCGCGAAATCCGCCCGGCCGGAACTTGATGCCGAAGGCCGACGAGCGGCCCTCCAGCACGCGCGTCCAGCGGCCCGTGTGAACGCCCCACGCATCGATGCGGCCGGGTTCGACGACGAGGTGCACGTTCGGATGCGGCAGCGTCTCCTGCACCTGCGGCGCCAGGCCGGCCAGGTTCCAGCGCACGCTCCAGAAATGCTCGATGCGGTCGGCGAGGTCGGTCGGGGCCTCGACGCGGCCGTGCGCGAATTCCCCCACCGCGAGCCGGTGCAGCACGCCGCGCGGTTCGGGGCTCGGCGGTCGTCGCGTTTTTCCAATCGTCGTCATCGGGTTGCTGCTGCAATGAGGGCTCGGTCGATCCCCGGCCGCGTCCGATTTCATGATGCCATGATGCGATTCCATCCCTGTCTTGCCGCCGCCCTGTGGTCCGCCACCGTCGCATTGGCCGGCGACCTGGCCCCGATTCCGAAGGAGCATTCCGTGACCACCCACACCGCCAACGGTTCGTTCGACGCCAAGCTCGCGCCGCAGGCGATGAGTGACGTCGCCGGGCACAGCGGCCTCGGCCGCATGTCGATCGACAAGCAGTTCCACGGCGCCCTGGAGGCCACCAGCAGCGGCGAGATGCTCGCGTTCCGCAGCGCGAGCCCCGGCTCCGCCGGCTACGTCGCGATGGAGACGGTGCGCGGCACGCTGGACGGCCGTGCCGGCAGCTTCGTGCTGCAGCACAGCGCCACGATGACGCGTGGCGAGCCGGCGCTCTCGGTCACCGTCGTACCCGACTCGGGCACCGACGCGCTGGCCGGATTGACCGGCCGCATGACGATCGACATCGCGCCTGGCGGCGCGCATTCCTACCGCTTCGAGTACACGCTGCCCTGAGCGGCCTCATCCGCGCACGAGTTCCCGGCTCGGGCCGAACTCGCCCGCGCGCGAGGTGCGCGGCGACGACGTCCCATCGCGTATCGTGGTGGTTCCCTGAACCCGGCCGTGCGGCTGCGCGCCGCGGCACCATGCCCTCACGCCCGCTCTATCCCTGGACGGAATACCTGCGGCCCTGGAAGCTGTCCACGCTGGCCGCGGGCATCGCGTTGCTGGTCATCGGCGCGCTGATGGACATCGCGCCCGACTGGGACATCCCGATCAGCTTCATCATGGCGCTGCTCGCCTATCTGACGGCGCCGTGGAGCCTGCGCGTGCTGCTCGAGCGACGCTGGCGCCTGCTG
>CAIMXF010000561.1 GCA_903845345.1 uncultured beta proteobacterium | reverse complement strand
AGGCACTCCGCGCGCGCCGCGCCGCCGGTCGGCAGGAACGCGCCGAACTTCTCGGCCAGGTGGATCAGGATCGCGCCGGACTCGAACACGCGCACCGGCTGCGGCCCGCTGCGGTCGACCAGCGCCGGGATCTTCGAGTTCGGATTGGCCGCGACGAAGCCGCTGCCGAACTGCTCGCCCTCGTTGATGCGGATCAGCCAGGCGTCGTACTCCGCGCCGGCGTGCCCGAGCGCGAGCAGTTCCTCCAGCATCACGGTCACCTTGACGCCATTGGGCGTGGCCAGCGAATAGAGCTGCAGCGGATGGCGGCCCACCGGCAGCGCCTTGTCGTGCGTGGGCCCGGCGATCGGACGGTTGATGTTCGCGAAGCGGCCGCCGTTGTCCTTGTTCCAGGTCCAGACGGTGGGTGGCACGTAGGGGGATGAATCGCTCATGCAGTCGGTCTCCAGGCTTGAGCCGCGACGGTAACCGAGTCGCGGCCAACCTGCTGGCCGTGCGGATTCAACCCCCTCGCCGCGTCACTTCAGGTCGTAGCGATCCAGGTTCATCACCTTGGTCCATGCCGCGACGAAGTCGCGCACGAACTTCGCTTGCGCATCGCTCGCGCCGTAGACCTCGGCGATCGCGCGCAGCTGCGAGTTCGAGCCGAAGACGAGGTCGACGACGGTGGCCGTCCACTTCGGCGCGTCCGTCTGGCGGTCGCGGCCCTCCAGCACGCCCTCGGTGGCCGACTGCTGCCAGCGCGTGCGCATGTCCAGCAGGTTGACGAACCAGTCGTTCGACAGGACACCCGGACGCGTCGTGAACACGCCGTGCGCGCTGTGGCCGACGTTGGCGCCCAGCGTGCGCAGGCCGCCGACCAGCACGGTCATCTCGGGTGCCGTCAGCGTCAGCAACTGCGCCTTGTCGATCAGCAGCTCGGCGGCGTGGCCTTCGAGGCCGGCACGCAGGTAGTTGCGGAAGCCGTCGGCCTGCGGCTCCAGCGGCTCGAACGAGTCGACGTCGGTCTGCGCCTGCGACGCGTCGGCGCGTCCCGGCGCGAACGGCACCGCGACGTCCTGGCCCGCCTTCTTCGCCGCCTCCTCGATCGCCGCGTTGCCGGCCAGCACGATGAGATCGGCCAGCGAGATCTTCTTGCCGCCGGTCTGCGCGTCGTTGAACCTCGCCTGGATGTCCTCCAGCCTGGCAAGCACCTTGGCGAGCTGCGCCGGCTGGTTGACGTCCCAGTCCTTCTGCGGCGCGAGCCGGATGCGCGCGCCGTTGGCGCCGCCGCGCTTGTCGCCGCCGCGGAAGGTCGAGGCCGAGGCCCACGCCGTGCCCACGAGTTCCGCGGTGCCCAGCCCGGACGCGAGCACCTGCGCCTTCAGCGCCGCGACGTCCTGGTCGTCGACCAACGCGTGATCGACCGCGGGGAGCGGGTCCTGCCAGATCAGTTCCTCGGCCGGCACCAGCGGGCCGAGGTAGCGGGCGCGCGGGCCCATGTCCCGGTGCGTCAGCTTGAACCACGCGCGCGCGAACGCGTCGGCGAAGGCCTGCGGATCGGCCATGAAGCGGCGCGAGATCTTCTCGTAGGCCGGATCGGTGCGCAGCGCCATGTCGGCGGTGGTCATCATCGGCGCGTGGCGCCTGGCCGGGTCATGCGCGTCGGGCACGGTGCCCGCCGCCGCATCGCCGACCGGCTTCCACTGGTGCGCGCCGGCGGGGCTCTTCGTCAGTTCCCACTCGTTGCCGAACAGCGTCTCGAAGTAGCTCATGTCCCAGGTCGTGGGCGTCGCCGTCCAGGCGCCTTCGATGCCGCTGGTGATCGTGTGGAAGCCGCGGCCCGAGCCGAAGCTGTTGGCCCAGCCCAGGCCCTGCTCCTCGAGGCTCGCGCCCTCGGGCTCGGCGCCCACGTGCGCCGCCGGGCCGGCGCCGTGCGCCTTGCCGAACGTGTGGCCGCCGGCGACCAGCGCCACGGTCTCCTCGTCGTTCATCGCCATGCGGGCGAAGGTCTCGCGGATGTCGTGCGCCGAGGCGGCGGCGTCCGGATGGCCGTTCGGGCCTTCCGGGTTGACGTAGATCAGGCCCATCTGCACCGCGGCCAGCGGGTGCGCGAGTTCGCGGTTGGTGCCGTAGCGCTCGTCGCCCATCCACTTCTTCTCGGGGCCCCAGTAGACTTCCAGGTGCGGCTCCCAGACGTCCGCACGCCCGCCGGCGAAGCCGAAGGTCTTGAATCCCATCGATTCGAGCGCGACGTTGCCGGTCAGCACGATCAGGTCGGCCCACGACAGGTTGCGCCCGTACTTCTGCTTGATCGGCCACAGCAGGCGCCGCGCCTTGTCGAGGTTGCCGTTGTCCGGCCAGCTGTTGAGCGGCGCGAAGCGCTGCGCGCCGGTGCCCGCGCCGCCGCGGCCGTCGGTCACGCGATAGGTGCCGGCCGCGTGCCAGGCCATGCGGACGAACAGCGGGCCGTAGTGCCCGTAATCGGCCGGCCACCAGTCCTGCGAGTCGGTCATCAAGGCCTTCAGGTCGGCGACGACGGCGTGCAGGTCGAGCTGCCTGAACGCCTCGGCGTAGTCGAACGACTCGCCCATCGGGTCGGACTTGCTCGACTGCTGGTGCAGGATGTCGAGGTTGAGCTGGTTGGGCCACCAGTCGGCGTTGCGCGGGGCGTTGGCTACCGCGTGCTGGCGGACGCCGCTCGAGAACGGACACTTGGCTGGTTCGGACATGGAGATCTCCTGATTTGATCTGTGGCGCGGGGGCGAGGCCTCGACTGTCGCCGCTGCCTTCTTGTCAGGCCAATTGATCCTTGCAAGAGTGTTGATAGTTAAAATCTTTTGCATCCCGGCGTGCCATTGGCTTCGCACACAGTGCCGATTGCATAGACTGCGGCGTCCTGATCGCCACCGGAGCTTCCCGTGCCCGTCTGCCGCCGCCTGCCCGCCTGGATCGCCGCCTGCGCGATCGCCGCCGTGGGCCTCTCGGCCGGCGTGCGTGCCGCCGAGGTGCCCACCGTGCCGGCTTCCGCGGTGTCGAGCCGCCTCGACGAGATCCTCGCGCGCGGCGTGCTGCGCGTGGGCACGACCGGCGACTACAAGCCGTTCACCGTCCGGGTCGCCGACGGCCGCTTCATCGGCCTGGACATCGCGCTCGCCGCCGACCTGGCCAGGACGCTAGGCGTCAGGCTGGAGCTCGTGCCCACGACCTGGGGCGCGATGATGGTCGACCTGGGCGAGGATCGCTTCGACCTGGCGATGGGCGGGGTGTCGGTGTCGCTGGAGCGCCAGAGGAAGGCGTGGTTCTCGATTCCCTACCTGCGCGACGGCAAGACCCCGATCGCGCGCTGCGTGGACGCGCAAAAGTACCGGACACTGGCCGACATCGACCGGCCCGAGGTGCGGCTGATCGTCAATCCGGGCGGTACCAACGAACGCTTCGCGCGCGCGCAGGCCCCCCACGCGACGCTGACGGTGTTCGCCGACAACGTGACCATCTTCGACCGCATCGCCGCGGGCGAGGCCGACGTGATGATCACCGACGCCGTGGAGGCGAGGCTGCAGCAGCGCCTGCATCCCACGCTGTGCGCGATCCACCCGGAGGCGCCGTTCGACTTCTCCGAGAAGGCCGTGCTGCTGCCGCGCGACGTCACGCTGAAGGCCTACGTCGACCAGTGGCTGCACCAGGCGATCGAGAGCGGCGCGTTCGCGCGCGCCCACGAGCAGTGGCTGGCCTACCCGTGGGGCGTCGAGTCGCTGCGCGCGCTGATCGACGCGCGCCTGCTGCTCGCGCCCGACGTGGCGCAGTTCAAGTGGAACCATCGCGTTGCGATCGAGGACCTGCCGCGCGAGGCGCAGGTCATCGCCGCGCTGGGCCGCCGGGCGAGCGACCTCGGCGTGCCGCTGCCCTGGGCCGAGGCATTCTTCCGAGCGCAGATCGAGGCGTCGAAGACGGCCCAGAACGAGCTGTTCCGCGGCTGGGACGTCGCCAGGCACGGCCCGTTTCCCGATGCGCCGGATCTCGCCACGGTGACGCGGCCCAAGCTCGACAGGCTCACCGACCAGCTGCTGCGCGCGCTGGCCGAGAACTGGCCGCTGCTGAGCGATCCCAAGCGGCGCGACGACGTGCTGCGCGCGATGCATCCGATGCAGGCCGACGCCATCAGCGCCCAAGCGGTCGCCGAGGCGATCGCGCCGCTGGGGCGCTGAGGCGGACGAGAAAAAAGCAGCGCGAGGGCTGCTTTCTTCGGGGCTCCGGCTCGGCATGCCGGCCAGGATGCGCTGGCGCTCAGTCGCGCGCGCGACGCTTGGCCATGAAGCCCACCAGGCCCAGGCCGGCGAGCAGCAGGGCCATGTTGGCGGGTTCCGGAACGGCGGGCAGCGGGCCGGTTTCCGAAGGCGCCAGCACCGTGAAGTTCACGCTGGTGCCGGCGGTGCCGGCAGCCGGCGAACCCATGACTTCCAGGTAGTACGAACCCGCACCGACGTTCGAGATCGTCGCCGGGACGATGGCGTCGGCGAACGAGAACGCGCCACCGATGGGAGCGCCGGTGGTGGGGCCGCCGGTCGAGGTGCCGGCGTACAGCGCGATCGTGCCCGTGCCGTCGGCGGCGGGGCCCAGGTAGTTGTTGATCGCGAGGTCCAGATCCGTCGTCGTGTTCAGGGCGAAGTTGTACACGTAGTCGTACGTGTCGGTCTTCGTCGGAACGGCGTCGGTCAGGTAGGCGGTGTACACGTCCGGGCCGAGCTCGCCGCCGTTGGCGAGAGCCACCGTGTTGCCGGTCGCGTTGAGTTCGGTCAGGTCGTAGAGCGTGCCGACGGTCGAGGCCGAGGCGGCGCCGCCAGCCAGTGCCAGCGTGAGGGCCACGAGCGTGGTGTTGAGTTTCATAAGAATCTTCTCCTAGCGGTTGAGGGTATGGCCGAGCTAACGGGGGCTAATTGCGTGTAACCCATTGCAACCCATGTTCCCGCCGTTGCCGATCGGCGACATATCGTTTTCACTTACCCGGTTCGGTGAGTCTCGCGAGGGAACTTGCCCGTCCAGCAGTGCATTCCTGCTCGACCGTTGATCGATCTTGCGCCGCATGCTCCGGTTAGCGTTCGAGCGTTGCCGGGTCGATTCTGTTCCCGCGTTTGGCCGCGAATATATTTGCTGCTTCGCATCAAATTCATGCCGAACCATATGCGATTGATGGATGAGATTTTCGGCAGGCCTGCTGCATATCCACCGCGACGGCGGAGTTTCGAATCCGAAGCAGTTCCGGAACGGCTCGCAGCCCGTTCCCTCACTCGTGGAAGCACGTCCGGCAGGAGCGTCGCGGGCAAACCCGTGCAGGAACGCCGCGGTCGCGCGAGGATTTTAATTTTCGTGCCCGCCAGGGGATGCGCTCCCGAACGCCAATAACGGTCCACGTGAATCGTGGCTCGAAGGCAACGAGAAATCCCTGAATACTTCCGATCTCCGCGATCAGAGGGAAAGGAGGGCTCAATTTTGGTGCGATTTTGCTCGACCATGGCTCGAAAACCATCATCACACGGTCGAGCTATTGATGAGCTGCATGTTGTTGCAGTTTCCCGGATGGTCCAGTAGATACTTCGGTAATATTCGCCTGCCGTTGCGATACGGCAACCCATCAGTCTGGCTCGATACTCAACGGTTCGAGCACGACGCACTCGCTGCACTGAATCAAGCCCGCCCTGAGGCCCGCGTCGATTCAACAGCGCCTGGCAGCTGGTCCCTTCGTGGTCCGCGCTGCTTGTCCACACCCGGCGCGCCGGTGTGCTGGCGTGCTGTTCACGATGCCTCGCGGCGTCGGGAGACAACGCGACACACACCGACCGCCGATGAAGTCAGCTCATCGAAGGATCGGTCTTGAATCGCTTTTCCCCGGCTCAGAAAGCCACCCCTGCCCTGGCTCTCTCCCTCGTCCTCCTCGCCAGCCTGACGGCGTGCGGCGGGGGCACCAGCACCGACTCGACGGCGCAGGCCGCTGGCGTCACCCCGACCTCGACGCCGGCCACCTCCGCCACGGCGTCGCAATCGATCGACAGCCCGGCCACCGACGCCGCGGTCCAAGCGGTCATGGCGCGCACCGAAGCGCTGCCCGCGTACCACCTCGCGCCCGCGCTGCTCGACGAGCCCAGCCAGATCGATGCCGGAGGCACCAACGCCTCGGCCAGTCAGCCGGCCAACAAGTTCCAGATCGACGCCAGCGTCGCCAACGGCCTCGACACCGCGCGCCTGTCGCGGCAGGCCCTGGCGCAGCGCATCGCCCAGGTCTCCCGGGTCCGTGCCGCCGCCGCTGGCGGCGACACGGCCACGCCGCAGGCCACCGCCATCGTCGGCGCCGTCCACACGCCGGCGCAGATCCGCGCCGCGTACGGCCTGGTCGCGCTGCCGGCGTCCGGCGCCTCTCTCACGACGGCCCAGGCCGCCGCGCTGGGTGCCGGCCAGACGATCTACCTGGTCGATGCGTACCACGACGCCACGGCGCTGTCCGACCTGAACGCCTTCTCGGCGAAGTTCGGCCTGCCCGCCTGCACCAACGTCGCTGTCGCGACCACCGCCAAGCTGCTGCCCACGCCGCCTTCCAACTGCACGTTCTCGCAGGTCTACGCCACCACCGCCGGCACGATGACGGCCACCGCGCCGGCCTACAACGCCACCTGGGTGCCGGAGAGCAAGCTCGACGTCCAGTGGGCCCACGCCATCGCGCCGCTCGCGCGCATCGTGCTGATCGAGATGCCGGACGCAATGTCCACCAGCATCCTCGGCGCCAACACGCTGGCGGCCGCGCTGGGCAAGGGCGTCGTCTCGATGAGCTTCGGCTCGGTCGAGGCGTCGTGGTCGTCGACCGTCGACTGGCACTTCACCATCGCCGGCATGACCTACGTCGCGGCCGCGGGCGACTCCGGGTCGCAGGTGCTGTGGCCGGCGGTCTCGCCCAACGTCGTCGCCGTCGGCGGCACCAGCCTGAACTGGTCGGGGTCGGGCACGCGCTACGAAGCGGCTTGGTCCAGCGGCGGCGGCGGCATGAGCGCGTACGAAGCCCTGCCCGCCTGGCAGAGTGGCTTGACGCCCGCCGGCGGCAGCACGCTGGTGCGCCGCGCCGTCCCGGACGTCGCGTTCAACGCCAATCCGTCGACAGGCGAGTACGTCGCGCTGACCCTGCCGGGCGCCGCGACGGTGTGGAACTCCTACGGCGGCACCAGCATCGCCGCGCCGCAATGGGCCGGGGTGATCGCCGTCGCCAACGCGATGCGCAGCGCCGCCTCGCAGGCCATGCTCGGCGACATCCACACCCTGCTCTACAAGTCGATCGCCGCCGTTCCCGGCAACTACGCCGCGGCCATGGGCGACGTGATGGACGGCACCAACGGCACCTGCGCCACCTGCCGCGCGGGCACGGGCTTCGACCAGGCCACCGGCTGGGGCACGCCCAATGCGACGCAGCTGTTCCAGGTGCTGACCGGCAGCGCGGTGACCACGCAGTCCGCGACCGGGGTCGCCCCGACCGTGCCGGGCGGCTCGTTCACCGGCAAGGCGGGCAGCGCGCTCAGCCAGTCGCTGAACGTGACGGCGCCCTCGGGCACCACCACCGCCTACGCATTGTCGGGTGCGCCCAGCGGCCTGACGGTCGACACCACCGGCACGCTCAGGTGGGCCGCGCCGGTCCCCGGCAGCTACTCGTTCACCGCCACGGCCAGCACGGCCACGGGCAAGTCGGCCGCCGGTACGTATGCGCTGAAGGTCATCGCGGCGCCGGTGTTCTCGAGCGGCGGCAGGTTCAGCGCCACCGCCGGCACCGCGTTCGCAGGCGCGCTGTCGGCGTCGAACCCGAACGCCGGCACGCTCGCCTTCAGCCTGACGGGCGCGCCCTCCGGCCTCGCGGCCAGCACGGGCGGCGCCCTGAGCTGGGCCGCGCCCGTGGCCGGCACGTACGCCTTCACCGCGACGGTGACCGACAGCTACGGCTACGCGTCCTCGCAGACCGAGACGCTGACCGTCGCCGCCCCCGCGGCTGCGCCGGTGGCCACCAACGCCCCGACGCTGGCCGCGGCCACCTTCGCCATCAAGGCCGGCGGTTCGTTCGCGACCGTGCTGGCGGGCAAGTCCAACGACGGCGGCTCGCTGAATTACACGGCCAGCGGCGCGCCGGCCGGCCTGGTGATGATGTCGAGCGGCTACACGTACTGGATCGGCGCGGTCAAGGGCACCTACGGCATGACGGTCACCGTGCACGACAGCAAGGGCCCGACCGCCACCGCCAGGATCACGCTGGTCGTCTCCTGATTCGCCCCGCGCGCGTGACGCGCGCCGCCGCCCTCGCACGCCCGCGCTCGCGCGGGTGCCGTCGTCTCAGGCCGGCTGCAGCATGGCCCGGTGCGCGGTCAGCGCGGCGGTGACGATCTCGCTGAGGCCGGCGCCGGCCTCGGTGCCGACGGCCGCGAGGATCTGCGAGCGCATGCGCGGCTCCCAGAACTTCTTGATGTGCTCGGCGATGCCGGCCAGCGCCTCGTCGCGGTCGGGCTGCGCGGCGAAGAAGCTGCCGATGCGGTTGGCCATGACGATGAGGTTGTCGAGATCCATGGTCAGCCCGGCTGGAAGCGGTCGGCGTTCGAATAGAGCACGAGGTCGTCGTGGCGCGCGAAGCCCGCGAGCGCGAGGCCCGCGCGCCGGGCCGTGCCGACCGCGCGCGACGTCGGCGCGGACACGGCCACGAGCGCCGTGATGCCCGCGGCCACCGCCTTGCGCACCATCTCCACGCTCGCGCGGCTGGTGATGCAGCAGAAGCCGTCGCGCGCATCGACGCCGGACCCGACCATCGCGCCGACGAGCTTGTCGAGCGCGTTGTGACGGCCGACGTCCTCGCGCACGAGGCGCACCTGCCCCTCGAGCAAACACCAGGCCGCGGCGTGCGTGGCGCCGGTGCGCTGCTGCAGCGCCTGGTGCGAGGGCATCGCCCGCAGCGCGGCGGCGATGGCCGGCGGCGACAACGGCGTCGCGATCGGCGCGAGCGCACGCAGCGGCGGCTCGACCTGCTCCAGGCTCTCGGTGCCGCACAGGCCGCAGCCGGTGCGGCCGGCCATCGAGCGGCGCCTGTCCTTCAGCCGCGCGAAGCAGGCGCCGGAGACTTCCATCTCGATGCGCATGCCGGCCGGATCGGGCACCACGTCGATGCCGTAGAGCTCGTCGGCGCGCTCCAGCAGGCCCTCGGTCAGGCCGAAGCCGAGCGCGAAGTCCTCGAGGTCGAGCGGCGTCGCCAGCATCACCGCGTGCGAGATGCCGTTGAAGATGAGGGCGACGGGCACCTCGTCGGCGAGCCAGTCTTGGGAGTCGGTCACCGCGCCGGCGCGGCGCACGCGCACGTCCAGGCGTTGCGCGCCCGTCGCGTCGGCGGCGGGGAGCAGCGCCGGCGTCATTTGCCCGTGACGCTGACGGCCGCGCCGAGCCGCGCATCGGCCAGGAAGCGTTCCTGGTCCTCGTTGAAATTCCTGTAGGCGAGCTGCCACGACGACGGCTGCGCCACCGGCATCACCTGCACCGCCGTCACCTTGTACTCGGGGCAGTTGGTGGCCCAGTCGGAGCTGTCGGTGGTGATCACGTTGGCGCCGGATTCGGGGAAGTGGAACGTCGTGTAGACCACGCCGGGCTGCACGCGCTCGGTGATGGTCGCGCGCAGCACGGTCTCGCCGGCGCGGCTGGTGATGCCGACCCAGTCGTCGTCCCTGACGCCGCGGTCGAGGGCGTCCTGCGGGTGGATCTCGAGGCGGTCCTCGTCGTGCCACTGCGAGTTGAACGTGCGCCGCGTCTGCGCGCCCACGTTGTACTGCGACAGGATGCGGCCGGTGGTCAGCAGCAGCGGGAACTTGCGCGTGACCTTCTCGTCGGTGGGCACGTACTGCGTGATCACGAAGCGGCCCTTGCCGCGCACGAAGCGGTCGACGTGCATGATGTCGGTGCCGGCCTCGGCGGTGGCGTCGTTGCACGGCCACTGCACGCTGCCCAGGCGGTCGATCTTCTCGTAGCTGACGCCGGCGAAGGTGGGTGTCAGCGCCGCGATCTCCTGCATGACCTGCTCGGGATGCGTATACGCCATCGGGTATCCGAGCGCGTTGGCGAGCTTGACCGTCGCCTCCCAGTCGCCCACGCCCGACAGCGGCGGCATCACCTTGCGCACGCGCGAGATGCGGCGCTCGGCGTTGGTGAAGGTGCCGTCCTTCTCGAGGAACGACGAGCCCGGCAGGAACACGTGCGCGTACTTGGCGGTCTCGTTGAGGAAGATGTCCTGCACGACCACGCATTCCATCGCCTGCAGCGCGCTGGAGACGTGCTGCGTGTCGGGATCGGACTGCACGATGTCCTCGCCCTGGCAGTAGAGGCCCTTGAACTCGCCGGCGAGCGCGGCGTCGAACATGTTGGGGATGCGCAGGCCCGGCTCGGGCAGGATCGTCACGCCCCAGGCCTTGCCGAACAGCTCGCGCACCTCCGCGCCGCCGACGTGGCGGTAGCCCGGCAGCTCGTGCGGGAACGAGCCCATGTCGCACGAGCCCTGCACGTTGTTCTGGCCGCGCAGCGGATTGACGCCCACGCCCTCGCGGCCGACGTTGCCGGTGACCATCGCGAGGTTGGCGATGCCCATCACCATCGTCGAGCCCTGCGAGTGCTCCGTCACGCCCAGGCCGTAGTAGATCGCGCCGTTGGGGCGCGGCCTGCCGGCGGCCGCGAGCGCGGCGAGGTCGGCGGCGGTGCCGGTGGCCGAGCCGGTGGCGTACAGGCGCGCCGCGCCGCGCACGTGCGCGGCCGGCACGCCGGTCTCGCTCTCGAACGCCTCGGGCGAGTTCTCGGCACGGGCGACGAACTCGCGCCATTGCGCGAAGCTCCTGTCGTCGCAACGCTCGGCGACGAAGGCGGCGTCGTGCAGGTTCTCCGTGATGACGACGTGCGCCATCGCCGTGATCAGCGCGACGTTGGTGCCGGGGCGCAGCTGCAGGTGGAAGTCGGCCTTCACGTGCGGGCCGTCGACCATCTCCGTGACGCGCGGATCGGCCACGATCAGCTTCGCGCCCTGGCGCAGGCGGCGCTTCATGCGCGACGCGAAGACCGGGTGCGCCGCCGCCGGATTGGCGCCGATGACGAGGATGACGTCCGACTTGGCCACCGACTTGAACGTCTGCGTGCCGGCCGACGTGCCGTAGGTCTGGCCCAGGCCGTAGCCGGTGGGCGAATGGCAGACGCGGGCGCAGGTGTCGACGTTGTTGTTGCCGAACGCCGCGCGCACCAGCTTCTGCACGAGGTAGGTTTCCTCGTTGGTGCAACGCGAGGACGTGATGCCGCCGATCGAATCGCGGCCGAACTTCGCCTGCAGGCGCTTGAATTCGGAAGCCGCGTGGCCGATCGCCTCGTCCCACGACACCTCGCGCCACGGGTCGGTGATCTTCGCGCGGATCATCGGCTTGGTGACGCGATCCTTGTGCGTCGCGTAGCCCCAGGCGAAGCGGCCCTTCACGCACGAATGGCCCTCGTTGGCCTTGCCGTCCTTCCACGGCGTCATGCGGATCACCTCGGTGCCCTTGACCTCGGCCTTGAAGCCGCAGCCCACTCCGCAGTAGGCGCAGGTCGTGGTCACGCTCCTGGTGGGCATGCCGAGGTCGATGACCGTCTTTTCCTGCAGCGTGGCCGTGGGACACGCGCTGACGCAGGCCCCGCAGCTGACGCACTCGCTCTCCATGAACGGCTCGTCCATGCCCGGCGACACGCGCGATTCGAAGCCGCGGCCCGAGATCGTCAGCGCGAACGTGCCCTGCGTCTCCTCGCAGGCGCGCACGCAGCGGTTGCAGACGATGCACTTGCTGGCGTCGTAGGTGAAGTACGGGTTGGACTCATCCTTCTTCGCCTCGAGATGGTTCTTGCCGTCATAGCCGTAGCGCACCTCGCGCAGGCCGACCGCGCCGGCCATGTCCTGCAGTTCGCAGTCGCCGTTGGCGCTGCAGGTGAGGCAATCGAGCGGATGGTCGGAGATGTAGAGCTCCATCACGCCCTTGCGCAGCTTGGCGAGCCTGGGGCTCT
>CAIMXF010000560.1 GCA_903845345.1 uncultured beta proteobacterium | reverse complement strand
GCCGCCGTGCCGGAATCCGGCCTGGGCGCGGTCAGGTTCAGTGTGCTGGACGATGCCGTCCGCGCCGAGACGGGCCAGAGCCGCGAAGTGCTCGAGCCGCAGAACGACGGCACCGGCTTCGCGCAGGACCTGGACGCGCAGGATGCGATCGATCCCGAGCTGTTCGAGATCTTCGCCGAAGAAGCGCAGGAACTGCTGCCAACGCTCGCCTCGCACCTGCGGGCGTGGGAAGAAGCGCCGGAGATGCAGTCCGAGGCCTTCGGCGCGCTGCGCGCGCTGCACACGCTCAAGGGCAGCGCCCGCCTGGCCGGCGCGATGCGCCTGGGCGAACTGGCGCACCGCCTGGAGTCGGCGTTCGAGGAACGCGTGGGCGGCCGTTCGGTCAACCCGCCGACGATCGCGACGCTTCAGACCGGCGTCGATGCGCTCGACGAGGAATTCCAGCGCCTGCAGAGGGCGCCGCGTGCGCCCGAGCCGGTCGCCGCGCGCGAGCCGGCCAAGCCCATGGCGGTCGCGCCGGTCGTGGCCGAGCCCGTCCTCGAGCAACCGGCGCCGGCCGGCGAGGCGGTGGTGCCGCAGCCGCCGGCCGCCGCGGTCGAGTCCGGACCGGTGCCCGCGCCCGAATCGACGATCCACCAGTTCGTGCCCAAGGCGCTGTCCGATGCCGCGCCGCAGGTGATCGACTGGGCGCGCTTCAGCGCCACCAATCCGTCGCGCGTGCAGCGCGTCATCGAGGCGGCCACCGGCAATCCGGCCACCGCCACGGTGCGCGTCAAGGCGCCGCTGCTCGACCGGCTGGTGAACCAGGCCGGCGAAGTCTCGATCACGCGTTCGCGTCTCGAGAGCGACGTCACGCAGATGCGCGCCTCGCTGCGCGAACTGACGGAGAACCTGGATCGCCTGCGCCGCCAGCTGCGCGACATCGAACTGCAGGCCGACACGCAGATCGCGTCGCGCCTCGAGGCGAGCAAGAGTTCGTCGGTCGAGTTCGACCCGCTCGAGATGGACCGCTTCACGCGCTTCCAGGAACTGACCCGCATGATGGCCGAGTCGGTGAACGACGTCGCCACGGTGCAACGCAGCATCACGCAGACGGTGCAGTCGGCCGAAGACGAGATGGCCGCGCAGGCGCGTCTGACGCGCGCGCTGTCCGAAGACCTGCTGCGCGCCCGCATGGTGCCGTTCGACGCGCTGTCCGAGCGCCTCTACCGCGTGGTGCGCCAGGCGGCCAAGGAAACGTCGGTGCAGGTGCGCCTGAACGTGGAAGGGTCGTCCATCGAGCTGGATCGCAGCGTCCTCGACCGCATGGCCGGCGCGTTCGAGCACTTGCTGCGCAACGCCGTCGTGCACGGCATCGAGTCGCCGGACGCCCGGCGCGCGCAGGACAAGGATCCGATCGGCACGATCGACGTCACGCTGGCGCAGCAGGGCAACGAAGTGCGGATCCAGATCCGCGACGACGGCGCGGGCCTCGACCTGCAGCGCATCGAGGCGCGTGGCCGCCAGAACGGCCTGATCGCCGCCGACGCGACGCCGTCCGACGCCGAACTCGCCAACCTCATCTTCACGCCGGGCTTCACCACCACCGACGAAGTGACCGAACTGGCCGGCCGCGGCGTCGGCATGGACGCGGTGCGCACCGACATCACCGCGCTCGGCGGCCGCATCGAGACCGCCTCGGCCCCGGGCCGCGGCACGGCCTTCACGCTGCTGCTGCCGCTGACCACGGCCGTCACGCGCGTCGTGCAGCTGCGCTGCGGCGACCTCACCGTCGCCATGCCGGCCTCGCTGGTGGAAGTGGTGCGCCGCGCCAACAACGCCGAGGTCGAGCAGGCCTACCTGAGCGGCATCTACCGCGACGGCGCGCACGACGTCCCGTTCTTCTGGCTCGGCGCGCTGCTGCAGTCGAGCACGCACGGCACGCTGGCGGGCAAGACGACGTCCATCGTGCTGGTGCGAAGCGCGGAACAGCGCGTCGCGCTGCACGTCGACCAGGTCGTGGGCAACCAGGAAGTGGTCGTCAAGAACCTGGGGCCGCAGCTGGCGCGCCTGCCGGGCCTGGCGGGCATGTCCCTGCTGGCCACCGGCGAGGTGGTGCCCATCTACAACCCGGTGGCGCTCGCGGCCGTGTACGGCCAGCGTCCGACCACCGACGCCGGCGTGCCGCAGGTGCCGGTGATCGTCGAGGAAGTCCAGGAAGCCAAGGCGCCGCTGATCCTGGTGGTCGACGATTCGCTGACGGTGCGCCGCGTCACGCAGCGCCTGCTGACCCGCGAAGGTTTCCGCGTCACCGTCGCCAAGGACGGCCTCGATGCGCTGGAGCAGCTCGAGGTCGAGCGCCCCGCCGTGATGCTCACCGACATCGAAATGCCGCGCATGGACGGCTTCGACCTGCTGCGCAACGTGCGCCACGACCCGCGCTGGCAGGGCCTGCCCGTGATCATGATCACGTCGCGCATCGCCCAGAAGCACCGCGACCTGGCCATTCAGCTCGGTGCCGACCATTACCTCGGCAAGCCGTATGATGAAGAACAACTGATCGCCCTGATCCAGGAGAATGTCGCGAAGACGATGCCTGCATGAGTATTTCAGTCGGGGTGAAACTCGGCCGATAACTGGGATCACCGCTCCAAATATCCATGTCGGAAATCATTGATCACCTTGCCTCGCTGACCGGGTTGCGCGACCGCGATACCCTCGACGTCAGCCTGGCGCATGCCATGCGCGACTTCCTCGCGCCCAAGCGTGTGGCCGTCTACCGGCTGGTGGGTGACCAGGGCGAGGAGCGCTGGCTCACGCGGGCGGCGCTGCTGGCGGATTCGCCGGCGGCCACCGCCGACCCGGCCTGGGTCGATCTCACCTCGCTGCCGCGCGCCGTCGATCGCCCCGAGTGGCTGGAGTGCCTGACCACCTCCAAGATCATCGAATCCAAGGTGGACGGCATCGTCACGACGCTGTTCCCGGTGATGTCCGACACCGGCGCCGTGGGCGTCATCGAGCTGCAGACCGTGCGCGGCATCGGCGTCAAGACGCGTCGCCTCGTGTTCGGCGTGCTGCGCATCTACCGCAACGTGCAGACGCTGCTCGACTACAGCGAGCGCGACACGCTGACCGGCCTGCTCAACCGCAAGATCTTCGACGACAGCTTCTACAAGGTGTCGTCGCTGCCGCTGCTCGACGCCAAGCTCGACGACGGCGAACGCCGTCACGCCTCGGGTTCGCGCTACTGGCTCGGCGTGGTCGACATCGACCACTTCAAGACCGTCAACGATCGCTTCGGCCACCTGATCGGCGACGAGGTGCTGCTCCTGCTGTCGCGCATCATGCGCGGCGCGTTCCGCTTCTCCGACCAGCTCTACCGCTTCGGCGGCGAGGAATTCGTCGTGCTGCTGCTGTGCAACGACGAGGCCGATGCCGCGGTCGCCTTCGAGCGCTTCCGCCGCGTCGTCGGCGAGTACCCGTTCCCGCAGGCCGGCAAGATCACCGTCAGCGTCGGCTTCACGGCCATCGAGGTCGGCGACACCCCCGCCGCCGCCTTCGAACGCGCCGACCGCGCCGTCTACCACGCCAAGCACAACGGCCGCGACCAGGTCAGCAACCACGCCGAGCTGATGCGCCAGGGCATCATCGAAGACGACAAGCGGGTCAGCGACGTCGAGCTGTTCTGAGCCTGCCATGCCGCGCTTCGTCGTCGTGACGGGGCTGCCGGCCAGCGGCAAGTCGACGATAGCTCGCCAGCTCTGCGCCGCGCTGGCGCTGCCCTTGCTGGACAAGGACGAGCTCCTCGAAGCACTCGACATCGATCGCCTGACCCGCGCCCTTGCACAGGCTTGATCCGCGGCGCTCAGGATGTCTCGTCCGCACCGTTGTCGACCACGGGACGACCGCTGCCCTTCGCCCCGAACCGCGCCAAGGTCTTCTCTCGCGCCACGTCGTGGTCGACGACCGGCAGCGGATAGTCGCGCCCCAGCGCCACCTTCGCCGCGGCGAGCTCCGCCGGCCTGGCCTTCCACGGCGCGTGGATCGCCTTGCCGCCCAGCAGCCGCAGTTCCGGCACCCAGCGGCGGATGAAGGCGCCTTGCGGGTCGAAGCGCTCGCTCTGCGTGACCGGATTGAAGATGCGGAACCAGGGTTGCGCGTCGCAGCCGGTGGACGCGGCCCATTGCCAGCCGCCGTTGTTGGACGCGAGCTCGAAGTCGTTGAGGTGCAGCGCGAAATATGCCTCGCCGCGTTGCCACGAGATGCCCAGATCCTTCGTCAGGAAGCTCGCCGTGATCATGCGCAGCCGGTTGTGCATGTAGCCGGTGGCGTTGAGCTGGCGCATGCCGGCGTCGACCAGCGGGTAGCCGGTGCGCCCGTCGCACCAGGCCGCGAAATGATCGTCGGCCAGCGCGCCGGTTTCCCAGCGGATCGCATCGCAGTCGGCGCGATAGGCGTGGCCCACGACGTGCGGGTGGTGGAACAGCACCTGGTGGTAGAAGTCGCGCCAGATCAGCTCCGACAACCAGGTCTGCGCGCCGCGGCTGCCGCCTTCGATGCGTTCTGAAGCGATGGCCACGAGGCGGCGCAGCGACAGCGTGCCGAAGCGCAGGTGGATGCCCAGGTGGCTGGGGCCCAGCGTCGCCGGAAAGTCGCGGGTGGCGTCGTAGTCGTCGATGCGGTCGAGGAACTCGGCCAGCAATTGCTCGCCGCCCTGCGAACCGGCCCGCAGGCCGGAGTCGTCGTGCGGCGTCGATGGGGGCGCCGCGAAGCCGAAGTCCTCGAGGTCGGGAACGGCCGCGTCGTCGCGCCAGATGCTGCCCGGCGGCGCGGCCAGCGCGCTGCCGTCGACGTCGCTGCCGCAGTCGCCCAGGATGTCCGGACGGGCGTGCAGCGCCTTCAGCCACGCGTTCTTGTAGGGCGTGAAGACGCCGTAGGGCGTGCCGGCGCCGGTGAGGATCTCCTTGCGCTCGAAGATGACGTGATCCTTGAGCCCGTACATCGCGCGGCCGTCCGCGCGCAGGCACTCGTAAACGTGGGCGTCCCGCGCGCGCGCGGCGGGATCGTCGTCGCGGTGGATGTAGACGGCCTGGACATCGAGTTGGGCAGCCAGGCCCGGGATCTCGTCGACCGGGTCGCCGTGGCGCACGATCAGCGAGGCGCCGCCGCTGGAAAGCTGGTCGATCTGGCCGTCCAGGTCGACGAGGCTGGCCCGGATGAAGGCGACGCGGCGGTCATCGCGCGGCAGGTCGCGCAGGATCGTCTTGTCCAGGACGAACACGCACCAGACGGCCTGGGCGTCGCGCAACGCGCGGGCGAGGGCGGGGTGGTCGGCGGTGCGCAGGTCGCGGCGGAACCAGACGAGCGCGCGGGGCACGGTTTTAGTCGACGAGATCTCCATGGCGGCCGATTGTGGGGCCGGCGCTGTCCTAAAATCGCGGCAATGGCTTCCGAACCGATCAACCTGACCAACCAGTTCCTCATCGCCATGCCCGGCATGGTGGACGAGGCGTTCGCCGGTGCCGTCGTGTACCTGTGCGAGCACAGCGAGAAGGGCGCGCTCGGGCTGATGATCAACAAGCCGGTGGACATCCGCCTGCGCAACCTGTTCGAGAAGGTCGACCTCACGCTCGGCAGCGACGACCTCGGCGAGCAGCCCGTCTTCTACGGCGGTCCGGTGCAGACCGAGCGCGGTTTCGTGCTGCACGAGCGAATCGAGGGCTCCACGCAGTACAACTCGACGCTGTCGGTGCCCGGCGGCCTCGAGATGACGACGAGCAAGGACGTGCTCGAGGCGATGGCGATCGGCAACGGGCCGCGCCGCGTGCTGGTCACGCTCGGCTACAGCGGCTGGGCCACCGGGCAGCTCGAGGACGAACTGGGCCGCAACGGCTGGCTCAACGTCGACGCCGCGCCCGAGATCATCTTCGACACGCCCATCGAGAAGCGCTACGAGCGCGCGCTCGCGTTGCTGGGCGTCGACCCGCGCATGCTCAGCCAGGAGGCGGGGCACGCATGAACGGAACGGCCATGGGCGAATCGTCGTCCCGCGCTGTTCGTTCGTTCCTGGCTTTCGACTACGGCACCAGGCGCGTCGGCGTCGCCACCGGCAACACGTTGATGAGGCTGACGCAGCCGCTGCGCACGCTCGCGCTCGAGGGCGATGCGCGCTTCAAGGCGATCGAGGCGCTGATCCGGGAATGGACGCCCGATGGCCTGGTGATCGGCGTGCCCTTCCATCCGGACGGCGCCGCGCACGACAATACGGCGCGGGCACGCAAGTTCGGCCGCCAGCTGCACGCGCGCTTCGGCCTGCCGGTGCACGAGGTCGACGAGCGCTACACCACCGTCGACGTGGAAGCCGCGGGCGCCCGCGACGCCGATTCGGCCGCGGCGGCGCTGATCCTCGAACAGTTTTTCCGGGAACACGAATGACAAACCTGCTTTTGGATGCCGAGCAGCTCTACGCCGAGCTCCGCAATGGCGTTGCCCGGCTGCTGACCCCCGACACCATCCTCGTGGGCATCTGGTCGGGCGGCGCCTGGCTGGCGCAGCGCCTGAATGCAGATTTGAAGACCGACCGCCCGGTCGGCACGATCTCCAGCACGCTGCACCGCGACGACTTCGGCGAGCGCGGGCTGGGCGCCGTCGAGGCGACCACCAGCCTGCCGTTCGAGATCGACGGCGCGCGCATCCTGCTGATCGACGACGTGATCGCCAGCGGTCGCACGATCCGCGCGGTGGTCAACGAGCTGTTCGACTACGGACGCCCCGCGTCGGTGGAGCTGGCGGTGATGGTCGACCGCGGCGGGCGCGAGCTGCCCGTCGCGCCCGCGTTCGCCGCCGCCAAGCTCACGCTGCCCGCCTCGCAACGCCTGTCGCTCGCGCGCGGCGCCGACGGCCGCTTCACCTTCGCCGTCAAGGAGACCACCTGATGCTCGCGCGACGAAATCCGCAGCTCAACGCCCACGGCGAGCTGATCCACCTGCTGTCCATCGAGGGATTGCCGCGCGCGATCCTCACGCAGATCCTCGACACCGCCGGCACCTTCCTGTCCGTCAACGACCGCGACGTGAAGAAGGTGCCGTTGCTGCGCGGCAAGAGCGTGTTCAACCTGTTCTTCGAGAACTCCACGCGCACGCGCACCACGTTCGAGATCGCCGCCAAGCGGCTG
>CAIMXF010000559.1 GCA_903845345.1 uncultured beta proteobacterium | reverse complement strand
GCCCAGACGCTGCATGACCTGGGCCTGGACGTTTCCACGTTCGGGCCGCAGACTCTGGCGGTGCGCAGCCTGCCGGCCGCGTTGCTCAACGCCGATCCGGTCGACCTGGTGCGCTCGGTGCTGGCCGACCTGGCCGAGGTGGACGCCAGCAGCCTGGTGCAGCGCGCCCGCGACGACGTCCTGGCCTCCATGGCCTGCCACGGCGCCGTGCGCGCCAACCGCCGTCTCACGCTCGAGGAGATGAACGGCCTGCTGAGACAGATGGAGGCCACCGAGCGCTCCGACCAATGCAACCATGGCCGCCCCACCTGGCGCCAGGTGACGATGAAGGAACTCGACGCGCTTTTCCTGCGCGGACGCTGATTCCGGACTACCCTGTTCCCACGTACCCTTTGCGGCTGACCCTGACATGACCGATTCCTCCTCCCCGCCGCCGCCTTCCGACAAGCCGCCCTCGACGCCCCGCCGCGTGCCGCGCAGCGAGGCGACGCCCTCCGATGCCGAAGGGCGCGACCCGCGCAAGGTCGGCCAGCGCGTGATGGAGCAGCGCCCGCACGAACGCAAGCCCACCGAGCACGCCGCCACGCGCGGCAACAAGCCCGACCTGCGCGACCTGCCCAAGCCGCGCCGCGACACCCCCAGCAACGTCTGGCGCGCCGATCCGCCGCCGGCATCGGCACCGGCGCCCGAACGCGACCGCCGCGACGGCCCGCGCCGCGCGCACGGCGATGCGCCGCGTCCCGATCGGCCGGGCGAACGGCGCACCAGTCCCGGCCCGTGGCAGGAGCGCGGCCCGCGCCCCGAGTTCCGCGACGGCCGGCCGCCGTCGTCCGACGCCCCGCGCGCGCCGTTCCGCAAGGACGACCGCCGTGCCACCGGCTTCCCGCCGGGCCCGCCGCGCGAGGACCGTCGCCCGCCGCCAGCCGATGGCTTCGACGATCGCCGCCGCGACACCGATCCGCGCGCCGACCGCGGCCCGCAAGGCCACGGCAACGACCGCGGCGGCGCGCCCTACGGCGGCGATCGTCCGCCCTACCGCGACCGCGGCCCCAGCTATCCGCAAGGCCCGAACGAGCGCCCGCCGCGCTACGACGGCCCGCGTGACGACGGCCGCGGTGGCCAGGCCGCCCCGCGCGACTTCGGTGGCGACCGGCCGCGCCCGCCGCGCGACGATCGTCGCCCCACCGGCCCGAACGACCGCCCGCCGCCGCGACGCCGCGACGATACGGGGCACGCGGCCGTCGCACCGCCGCATCCGCCGCGGCAGCCGCCGCTCGACCCGAACGCGCCGCGGCGCGAGGACCAGCGCCTGTCCAAGGTGCTCGCCGAGCGCGGCATCGCGTCGCGCCGCGAGGCCGACGACTGGATCGACGCCGGCTGGGTGAAGGTCGATGGCGAGATGGCCGTGCTGGGCGCGCGCGTGTTCCCGCACCAGGTCATCGAGATCGACGAGGCCGCCAAGACGCAGCAGGCGCACCGCGTGACCATCCTGCTGCACAAGCCGATCGGCTACGTCAGCGGCCAGGCCGAGGACGGCTACGAGCCCGCGTCGGTGCTGGTCACGCAGGCCAACCACTGGCCGGAAGATCCGTCGCGCGAGCGCTGGCACGCCGGCCACGGCCGCATGCTCGCGCCGGCCGGCCGGCTCGACATCGATTCCACCGGCCTGCTGGTGCTGACGCAGGACGGCCGCATCGCACGCCACCTGATCGGCGAGGACTCCGACGTCGAGAAGGAATACCTGGTACGCGTCGAGTACCCCAGCGGCGGCCAGTTTCCCGACGGCGACCTGCAGCGCCTGCGCCACGGCCTGTGGCTGGACGGCAAGGAACTGCGTCCCGCCAAGGTCAGCTGGGCCAACGAGGACCAGTTGCGCTTCGTGCTGCGCGAGGGCCGCAAGCGCCAGATCCGCCGCATGTGCGAGGCCGTCGGCCTGGTCGTCACCGGCCTGAAGCGCGTGCGTATCGGCAGCGTCGTGCTCGGCAAGCTGCCGCCCGGCCAGTGGCGCTACCTGCGCGAAGACGAACGCTTTTGAGCGAGCTCGCGAAGTGACCGCGGCGCTGCAGTGGCTGGGCCTGGCGGGCCCGACCGCGTCCGGCAAGACCGCGCTGGCGCTCGCGCTCGCGCGGCGCTGGCCGGTGGAGATCGTCAGCGTCGACTCGGCGCTGGTCTACCGCGGCATGGACATCGGCACCGCCAAGCCCGGCGCCGCCGAACAGGCCGCCGCGCCGCATCACCTGCTCGACATCATCGGCCCGGAGCAGTCGTACTCCGCCGCGCAGTTCGTCGCCGACGCGCGCCGGCTGGTCGACGAGATCCGCGCCCGCGGCCGCTGGCCGCTGCTGGTGGGCGGCACGATGATGTATTTCAAGGCGCTGGTCGACGGCATCGACGCGATGCCCGCCGCCGACCCGGCGATCCGCGCCACGATCGACGCCGAGGCCGCGCAGGCGGGCTGGCCGGCGCTGCACGCGCAACTCGCCGAGGTCGACGCCATCACCGCCGCGCGGCTGAAGCCCAACGACTCGCAGCGCATCCAGCGTGCCTTGGAGGTGTGGCGCGCGAGCGGCACGCCGCTGTCGGCGCTGCACCTGCGCGCGCGACGCGAAGCGGCGCCGCTGGCCGGCGCGCTGATCGCGCTGGAGCCCGCGTCACGCCCATGGCTGCACGAGCGCATCGCGCAGCGCTTCGACGCGATGCTGCAAGCCGGCTTTCTCGACGAGGTACGCCGGCTGCGTGCGAACCCGGCCTTGCACCTGGCCCTGCCCTCGATGCGCTGCGTCGGCTATCGGCAGGCGTGGGAGGCGCTGGACGCCGCCGATCCCCCAGCCCTCGCCGACATCCGCGAACGCGGCATCGCCGCGACGCGCCAACTGGCCAAGCGGCAGATCACATGGCTGCGCAGCATGGCGCATCGGCACGTCGTCGAGGCCGATGCGGTCGACGCCGAGACGCGCCTGGCGGTGCTCGTCGAGACGCTGATCGGGCCGCCGGGGTCGAGGCCGGGTTGATGCCACCGCAGCGGCCACGACG
This sequence comes from uncultured beta proteobacterium, assembly GCA_903845345.1. GTDB lineage: Bacteria > Pseudomonadota > Gammaproteobacteria > Burkholderiales > Burkholderiaceae_C > Scleromatobacter. The sequence goes on along the minus strand of CAIMXF010000559.1, from coordinate 37,516 downwards.
GCGCCGCGCCGCGGTTGGCGCCAGCTTCGGTCACTGCCTGATGGATCGGCCCCGGCCGGCCTGGCCCCGCCACTGCCGTTCGCCTCGACGAATTGTCAGCGGCCTGGCAGACGTTCGAGCGTCGATCCTCGGGCCTCTGGCGCGAGGGAGTGGGCAATTCATTGCAATCGTGGCCGTCCCGCGCCTGCGCTCCCCTCGGTCTGAAAGATCGACACGGAGCGCGGCTCCACCACGAGCCGGCGGCCGATCGTCGACGACTTGCCGCCAAGCACATCCGTGACGGAAGCTCCGATCGGCAGTACCTCCTGGAAGCGTGCCATGTCCAGCGATGCGGCCGCGTTGCTCTTGTTGAACACGACCATGACCGTGCCGCTGGCGTCGTACCGAAACAGCACGTAGACGCCGCCCTCGGGCATGAAATGCTTGAGCCTGCCGGAATGGATGATCGGCTGGTGCCTGCGCCAGTTCAACAACTTGCGCATCCACGCCTGCATCTGAAGCTGTTCGGTCGTCAAACCGGCGCCAGTGAAGGCATTGACCGTGTCGCCCGCCCATCCGCCAGGAAAATCGGCGCGGAACGCATCGAAGGCGTCCTGCCGCGCCGGGCTCGACATCAACACTTCCGTACCGTAGTAGATCTGCGGTGTGCGCTTCATCGTCAGGACATACGCCACCGCCATCCGAACGAGGGCGGGATCATTCCCGAGGGCACTGTAGATGCGCGGATTGTCGTGGTTGCCGTCGAACAGCATCATGCGTTCCGGGTTGGCGTAGAGACGGTCTTCGACAAGTGCATCGTAGAGGCGCGCGAAGCCGGTGCCGTTGCCCTCGGGCTCGGTCAGAGCCCGCACCAACTGGCTTTGAAGGACGTAGTCCATGACCCCGGGAAGCGTCGATGCATAGCCGTCGGACTGCGTTCGGCCGCGTGCCCAGTACGACTGCACCGCGGGATTGGTGCTCCACTCCTCGCCCACGATGTTCAAGCGCGGGTATTCGTCCAGGATCCGACGGCACCAGGTCGCCATGAACGCCTTGTCCGAATAGGAGTAGGTGTCGACGCGCAGACCGGCCAGACCCGCGGTCTCGATCCACCAGATCGCATTCTGGATCTCGTACATCGCCACGTGAGGGTTGTCCTGGTTCATGTCGGGCATTGCCGGATCGAACCAGCCGTGGATGAATAGCTCGCGATCCACCTGCGAAGCGTAGGGGTCGCTGACGGTCGTTCGCGCGTGGTTGGTGAGGACGAATTGGTCGTGGTTGCTGAACCAGTCGAGCGCCGGAAGATCTCTCATCCACCAATGGTTCGAGCCCACATGGTTGGGCACGATGTCCTGCAACACCTTGAGCCCCTTCAGGCGGGCCGCAGACACGAGCCGCACGTAGTCCTCGTTGGTGCCGAATCGGGGATCGATCCGGTAGGTGTCGGTGGCGGCGTACCCGTGGTACGAGAAGGATGGCTGGTTGCTCTGCGTCATCGGTGTCGGCCAGATCGCGGTGTATCCCATCGACGCGACGTAGTCGAGGTGGTCGATGATGCCCTGGATGTCGCCACCATGACGCGCCCCGTCGACGCGACGATCGACGGTGTCGGCAAAGCCAGCGACCACGTCGTTGTCGGGATTTCCGTTCGCGAACCGGTCGGGCATCAGGTTGAGCACGACGTCCGCAGGCCCGAAGCCCTGCCGCTGTGCGGAGCCGGCTGCGCGGGTCCGAAGCTCATAGCGAACATCCTTGCTGTCCGCTCCACGCTGCAGCCGGATCGTCATCGGGCCTGCGTGTGCATGGGCGCCGATGCGCAGGCTGAGCCACAAGTAGTTCGGGTTGGACGAGCGCTCGGTCTTCACCAGTCGCACGTCCTGGCGGCTGAGCGATGCGCGCCATGCCGCGATGCCGGGCCCGTGCATCATGATTTCAAGGCGACTGTCCTTCATGCCGACCCACCAGTTCGGCGGTTCGACGTGATCGATCTCCAGCGCAGCGGCGCCAGCAGTGCCGGGCGAGAGCGCCAGCACCGCGCCGAGCGCCCAGGCGAGCCGGCGTAGCCCCGGGACGAGATGTCGAAACCAGTTCATGGCCGTGCATTCTCCGGCCCGCCGGCGGGCAACTTCGCATCGACGACCACGCAGTCGAACTTGCCAGGTCCGAGGTCCTCGCTGCGGATCGCTCCGTCGCGTTCGACGACTGCGGCCATCAAGACGGGCGATCCCAACAGGCGCGCTGCCATGCCGTCGATGTCGTACCAGCCGTTGTTGATGCATTCGATGCGCCGCACGACGTGGCCCGATGAGTCGATCACGGCGATGGCGGGTGCGCCATCGGGCATGTTCGCGACCCGACGCATTCCTGGAACGGCCGGCGAAGGCGCGGCGCCTCCCCATGCCTGCGTGCAGAGGCAACAGGCCGCCCAGACGAGCCAGGGCCGCGGGCCGGCGCGGCCGATCACGACGTCGCCTCGGCAATCATGCGATCGTAGAACTCGCGGCCGCGGTCGTAGAGCAGCACCTCCTGGGCTTGCTCGCTGGCGCGAATGCGGAGCTTCTTCTGGCTCCAGCACTGATCCACCGCCGCCCGACACCAGCGCGCGCTGCGCAGGACCCGGATCGGCTTTCCGCCGACGTCGATCCAGATCGGGTTCGTGTGGGCGCCATTGGAAATGCGCAAGGCGACCCAGGTGCTGCGTTCGATGCGGGCGCTGAAAGCCAGGGTCTGCATGGATCCGTCGGCGAGCAACGGCCGCGATTCGACCGGATATCCGTTGACGATCAATTCGATGACCACGGAGCGGGTGTCGCCGACGCGAGCTCGCTCCACATGCCAGTAAGGCTTGTCGAGGGGCGCGAGGTTCTTCAACAGCCTGGTCGCTGCCGTCGGCTCCGGCTCGAGTCGCGCGGCCGCATCGACGGTGAAGGTGACGACCTGCGACGTCTCGAGTCTGAGATCGGCACCGCCAACCTGCGTCGCCTCGGAGCCGCATCGCGCCGCGAAGTCCATCAGATGGGCTCGCCCTTCGGAAACGTAGGAGCGTCCCGCCTTGAGACCCTCGCACCAGCCCGCATAGCTCAAGGCCTTGTCGAGCTTGACGTAACTGCGCCCCATGCCGATGTTCTCTTCGAAGAAGCAGGGCCAGTCCGTCTCGCCCGCGATCCGCGACCGCAGGCCGACGTTGAGGGTGTGGTACCAGATGTTCATCTCGGCCGCCGGCGGATGATTGCAGGTGCTGATGAAGTCGACCAGGCCTTCGGGAAGCGTGACGATGTAGTCGTTGGCGCCGATGCCGTCGAACGCCGGCATGCGCTCGTTGGGAAGGTCGGTCGTCCCTGCCCACAGGCCGACCCCGGCGTGCGCATAGCCCGTCACCGCGCCTTGCCGGCGTGCCCAGCGCAGGACGGGCGCGTTGGAACTCGGCCACTCTTCGATGAGACGCGTGCCTGGATAGTCCATCTCCTTCATCTGGAGCAAGGCCAGGTGGCCGCAATGCGATGAAGGGAAGCCGGAGACCTCGAGGTCGTAGTGAAGGATGTGCCCGGGCGTGGAGACGGGGTCGTCACGGCCGCTGAAGTGAAGCTTCTGCGTGTAGAAGCCCGGTCCCCACGTCAGCACGCTGCCGATGGCGAGTCCCTCGCCCAGTACCTGGGGGGCCATCATCTCCGGACCGACGCCTTCCTCCGGATGTTCGTAGTGGGCGCACCCGGCAGCGTGGATGTGGTGGTCGCCGCTGTACCAGCCCCGGGCACCCGGGTCGACCCAGCGTCGAAGCTGGAAGGTCCATTCGTCGGTGATCCGCCCCGAGACCTTGAGGACTCGACTGTCGAGCAGGTATTCCGGACCCCGCGTCGCATCGACGCGGTAGCTGCCGGGCGGGAGCGAAACGGTGGCGGCGTCGGCACGATAGATCTTCTGCTGGAAGAACATGTCGGGTGGCGAGCGTCGGGTTTGCGACGGGAGGACCCTTCCCGATGAATCGGTGATCAGCAGGGAACAAGTCGCCGGCTGGCCATCGGCGTCATGGATGCGAAGGCGCACGATCGAGGCACGCTGGACGTCGAATGCGATGCTGGCCCTGTCGCGGCCGCCGATGTCGCCGGTGCCCGGGCCGATGTCCAGCGCGATGGTGGCGGTGTGGAGCCCTGGGTCTCGTGCGTAGATGCACACGATCTTGAAGTCCACAGGCAACGCCTGCAGCACGGCTTCGAGCGGCGCAGCGTCATGAACCTCGAGGTCCATCCATCTCAGCGCCACGTCCCCACGCGTTGTCGGCGCGCCGACCTGGCCCATGCTTCCGCCCGAATGAACCTCCGGGGGATAGAGTCCATTGACTGGAATGGCACTCGGACTCGAAGCCCCCAGACGGCCAGGGACGCACGCCGGGTTGACGATCTTGACCAGATACACCCGCCAGCCGCCTTGCACCAGCGAGGCAGCACCCGAGACGGCGGACTTGACACTGACGCGTGCCTCCGGCGTGACCGTGGCCGTCAGCAGGACTCGCGACTGCAGCAACGCGAGCGCCCGGGACGCCGCCTGTCGCAAATCGCCGTCGGCGGTGAGTTGCCGGATGGCCGCCCAGGCCTGCGTGGGCACCGGCTCCCCGAGCCGGGCAAGCGACTCCACGACGCGGTCGGCCAGGTCCAGCATCGGCTGGACGAGGTCGTCAGCAACCGCGGCCTCCGCAGAAGCGTCGGCGGGATGAACATGGCCATGCGCATGCGAAGCCGGGTCCGCGGCATCGGCCGTGGTTTGCGGCCAAGCCCGGGCGGCGCCCGCCATTGCCGCGGTGCCGGCAAGCCAGTCACGACGATTCAAGCCCTGGACGGCGCGGGGTGATCCGCACTTCGAGTTGGTCATTCGATTCCTCGCCGTTGCGAAGCTGGACTTGCCTTCACGGGCACGCTTCTCATCTCGAAGCGCAGGTCTCCGCCGGACATCAGATCGCGATAGTGGAGCGTCGTGGGCTCGAGTGCCTGGCCGTTCAGGCGGATCGACGCCGCAAAGGGATGACGTTCGCCGAAGCCGTCGGCATGAATCTTCAGCATCAGGCCGCCCGGCAGTCGCAACGTCGCCGCCCGGACCTGCGGTGCGCCCGCGACGAAGTCGCCGCTGGCAGGCACCACCGGATAGAAGCCGAGCGTGGACAGCACGTACCACGCGCTCATCTGCCCGCAGTCGTCGTTGCCGGTCACGCCGTCGGGTCGATCCGAATAGAAGGCGCGGCTGATGCGCCGGATCAGGAGGTGCGCTTTCCAGGGTGAATCCGTGTAGGCATACAGGTAGGCGATGTGATGGCTGGGCTCGTTGCCGTGCGCATACTGGCCGATCAGCGCTTCCTGGCCGAGGTGCTTGTCGTCGCCGGGCGCCTGGGTCGTGAAGAAGGCGTCCAGCCACGCCTCGAAGCGCTGGCGCCCGCCCAGCAGGTCGACCAGCCCCTGCGGGTCGTGCAGCGCCGGCGTCAGCGTGTACTGCCAGGCGTTGGCTTCGGTGTAGTCGCCGGGGTTGTTCAAGGGCGAGGTCGGCGTCAGCGGATCGAAGGGCGTCCGCCAGCGTCCCGCGGAATCGCGGCCCCGCATCATCCGGGTGGCAGGATCGAAGAGCAGCCGGTAGCCTTGGGCGCGCTTGTCGAATCGTTGCTCGAGGTCGGTGTGGCCGGTTGCCTGCGCCACGCGTGCAACCGCGTCGTCGCCGATCCCGTACTCGAGCGATTTCGAAACGGATTCGCCGGGTGCGACGTCGAACGGAAGGTAGCCGTACCTCGCATAGGTCGACCAGTCCTGCTGCGCCCATGCCGGTGCGCCGTGGCGCTCGGCGGTGGAGGTCTGCACCATCGCCGCGAGCGCCTCGTCGCGAGGAAAGCCGTGGAAGCCTTCGGAGACGGCATTGGCGATGACAGGCAGGGCCGGGTTGCCGATCATCGTCCATGTTTCGCGGCCCCATGCCGTCCAGAGTGGCAGGTAGCCCATCGCGCGCTGATGGTCGAGCAAGGTCAGGATCATCCCGTCGACCCGCTCCGGTGCCAGCAGCGTCAGCAGGGGATGCACGCCGCGGAAGGTGTCCCAGAGCGACAGCGTCGAGTAGTAATGTCCGCCGCGCGCGACGATGACCTCGCCGGTCGGACCGCGCACTCGTCCGTCCGCATCGGCGATGTCGCTGGGATGCAGCACGGCGTGATAGAGCGCCGAATAGAAGGTCCTCATCTGCCGCGGCGGTGCATCGATGCTGATTCGCCCGAGCAATTCGCCCCATGTGCGATGGGCGTCTGCGCGGACGTCGTCGAATCCGGAGCTCGCCACCTGTTCCAGGTTCCGGCGTGCGCCCGCGACGTCGACGGTCGACATGGCCACCCTCGCCTCGAGCACGCGCTTGTCGCCCAGGTCGAATTCGAGCAGGTAGCGCGGCGCCTTGTCACCGGGACGAGCAGGCAGCGCCTCGAGACGATCGATCGGCCGATCGAAATGGACGACGAAGGAGGCCTCGCGATCGACCCATTGCGCGCTGTGAAGCGTGCCCGATATCTCGCCAGCGGAAGCGTCCGTGCCGACTTCGCTGCGTGTGACCCGCGGATTCTCGTTGAACCGGATGCCATGCTGCAGATCGAGCAGGACCTGCACATGGCCCGTTCGTGCAAACGTGTAGCGGTGGAAGGCGACGCGCTGCGCCGCGGTCAGTTCCACCGTGACGTGGTGCGCAGGCAATCCGACCGCGTAGTAGCCGGGTTGAGCCGACTCCGACGGCTTGTCGTAACGCGATGAGAAGTCGGTGGTCGACAGGCTCCAGTGCGCTCCCTGGGCCGGCTGGAGCAACACATCCCCGAGTTCTCCGATGCCTGTCCCGCTCATGTGCGTGTTGGAGAATCCGAGGATGCGCCTGGCACGGTACTGGTAGCCGCTCGTGTAGTCCCAGCCGCGGTCGGCATTGTCGGGACTGGGCGCGACCATGCCGAATGGCAGGCTGGCCCCCGGGAAGGTGTGACCCGTCCCGTCGGTTCCCACGAACGGATTGACCAGCGACGTGACGTCTTCGACCCGGGCGCCGGCGGCGGGCGCGCAGCACGCGATCGCGACGACCATCGCTGCGCAAGAACGCAGGGCCTTCATTCCGCCTTCTCGCCGCGAAGCAGGAAGGTCAGGGGGATCTCGAGGCGCATGGCCCAGGCCCTTTCGTTATGACCCTGTCCGTCGAACACGCGGGTCATGAACCGATCCTCTCCGTATCCATGTTCACGCACCAGTTCGTCGACGAACGACTGATAGGGCTCGTACAGCGCATCCAGGTCCAGCGACCCATGGTCCTGGTACAAGCGGTGAGTGCGTGGATCGGCGAGGTGGCGTTCGAGGTAGTTGAACGCTGCCAGCGGGATGACGGCGTTGCGCGTCATGACGCCGATCCAGTGCGTGGACAAGCCCGCCGCGCCTCCGAATACCTGCGGGTACTCGTTCATGGCGTACACCGAGATCAGCGCGCCCATGCTCGATCCGGCGATGAAGGTGCTGGCGGGACCTGGACGCGTCGAGTAGCGACGGTCGATCTCCGGTTTGAGTTCCTCGACGAGGAAGCGCAGGTAGTTGTCGGCGAGCGGCTTGCCTTTCAGGGCGCCGTCTATCAGCTTCTGACGCTGGTCGACGGGCATCGTCTCGAGGAACTTCTGCGGGAAGTACTCGGCGTGGCGGTAGTCGCCGTTGTTCCAGATGCCCACGACGATGGTGTCCGGTATCGCGCCGGACTTCATGAGCCGCTCCAGGGCCCGATCCACATGCCAGGACTGGCCGTTCCAGGTCGTCTTGTCGTCGAAGAGCATCTGCCCGTCTTGCATGTAGAGCACCTGGTAGCGATGGGACGGTGCGTAGCCGGCGGGCAGCCAGACGTCCACGTTTCGTGGCGCGACGAAGCGGGATGGAAAGGCGGCAAGCCGGTCCACGTGTCCTGTCTCGACATGGACGACTTCCTGTGCCTGCACCGCGAGACTGGCACACAGCCCGAGCACGAGCGCCAGCGTCGGGACGATGCGCGAGAGAGAAGGGATCGAAATCATGAGTGGCTCCGGTTGACGGCTTTCAATGGGCGCGTGCCCGACCCTGCACGATGCTGGCGATGCCTGGAGAGCTCCAGATCACCGGATTGAGCGGCGAGTCGATCCGCGCGCCGGGCACCACGCCCGGGCACCATTGCGCGGCGTCGTTGCGCTGCACCTCGTTGGCCGCGGGGGCGAGAAGCATGTCCGAGTCCATGTAGATGACGGTCATGACCGCACGCGGACGTTCGCAGAGGTTGGCGCCGGCCCTGTGAAATGTCCAGCCCAGATGGAAGCTGACTTCACCCAGATCGAACGGGCCGTCGACAAGCTCGAACCCGTGCCGCTGCATGTTCGCGCCGATCGTCTCCTCGCTTTCGTCGGAGATCCCGAGGTCGCGTCCGAACTCCACCGATTGACTCCTGGCGAAGAAGCCCAACGGGCCCATGTCCGTCGGAACGGGCTGCAGCGGAATCCAGGCCGTGACGGTGCGGTCGCTGGCAAGCGGCCAGTAGTACTGGTCGGCGTGCGCGGGCGTGATGCCGCCACCGGGTTCCTTGTAGAGCGACTGGTCGTGGTAGAGGCGAACGCCCCGGACCTGCAGCAGTTCGGCGGCAATCCGCCCGAGCCGTCGGCCAAGCACGAATTCACGCACCCTGTGGCTGTGCTGCCAGAGGTTCATGACCTGCAGGAAGGCACGGTCATAGGTGCTGCGTTCGTTCATCGGGAGGCTCTGCCCGTTCATCTCGACGGTGAGGCGGGTGATCTCGTGGCCGTAGTGCCTCAGCGCCTGCGCAGGCAGCACGTCCTTCAGCTTGATGAATCCGTCGCGCGAGAACCGGGCGATGTGATCGTCGGTGAGCGGATAGCGTGAGTCGATGTCGAATGGGGATTTCATGAGCGCTTCGCGAATGCTTCGCGCAACGAACTGGCGACCGTGAAGTATCTCGACGTGAGCGCGAATCCGGAATGGCTGACAATCACTGCAAATGACTGTTTTCTGACCCGAATGCCTGGATGGCCGGCCCATGAAGTACATCGAGGAGCACATTGCTCACCCGGACGAATCGCTGCGGGTCATGCGTCTGACACTGGACTCGTTCAGGACGGCGCGCCATCGGCATCGCCACCTGGAACTCACTTGGATCGAACAGGGAAGCGGCCTTCGCTTCGTGGCCGGCAATGTCGAGCCGTTCCATGCGGGCGACCTCGTGCTGTTGGGGCCCGATGTGGCGCACGCGTGGGTGAGCTCCCTTGCGCATCGGGGCGAGCCTCACGTCGCGACGGTCGTCCAGTTCGCACCCGACCTGATCGTTGGCAGTCCGATTCCTGAACTCGCCCGCCTGAAGGAGCTGGTCACTCGCGCCTCGTCGGGTCTGAGGATCCAAGGCGTTGCGGCCAATGAGGTCCGCGCCTCCCTCGAACGAATCGTCGAAGCCCGGGGACTGCGGAGGATCGCGACGCTTTTCGAGGTGCTCGAAAGACTCTCGGAAAGCCCGCAAGATCTGGAGCCCATCGCGGTGAGCACGACGCTGACCTCGCCCCGCAGCCGGGAGGATCGCCGCATCGACCGCGTGATCCACTGGATCCACGCGAACCTCGAGCGGCCACTGGCCGTGGAGGAGGCCGCCCGTCTGGTTCACGTCACGCCTGCCGCGTTCAGCCGCTACTTCAGGCGCGAAGTGGGAAAGAACTTCAGCGAATACATCAACGACGTTCGCTGCAGCGAAGCCTGCCTGCGTCTCAGCCGCAGCGATCGGCCCATCGCGGACATCGCGACGACCTGCGGCTTCGCGACGCTGTCCAATTTCAACGTCCAGTTCAAGGCTCGCTTCCACGTCACGCCGCGTTCCTTTCGGCGAGATCTGCGACTGGCCTGACCGAGGGTCACCGGTGGGCGTTGCGCCGCTCGATGCCGCGCCGCCTCGCGCGACCGACGATCGACGCGCCCCTGCCGGCTTGATGAGTACGGACTGCCCGTCGCGGCGGAACCCGCCATTCCAGCCGTCGAGCAAGCCCTGTCGTGCAATGCACCGATCTCCTTCCTGCTGATCGATTTCTCTTGTTATATGACCGCCGGTCATTTATAGTTCGTTCATTGACCCTTGGTCATTCAATGGAGTTGAAGATGGCGAATTCCGGGAAGTGGGCCCTGATCACGGGCGCATCCAGTGGCTTCGGTGTGGACTTCGCGCGTGAGCTTGCTGCGCGGGGAGACAACCTCGTTCTGGTGGCACGTCGAGTCGAGCCGATGCAGGCGCTGGCCGCCGAGCTCGAACGCGCACACGACGTGCGCGTGAAGGTCATCGGACTGGATCTGGCCCGAACCGGTGTCGGCGCGGAATTGTTGTCGCGGCTGGACGCCGAGGGCATCGTCGTCGACACGTTGATCAACAACGCCGGCTACGGCCTGTTCGGCGAATTCGTCGACCAACCCCTGCAGCGGACCTTGGACATGTTGCAGCTCAACATGCTCACGCTGACCGAACTCACGCACGCGTTCGGTGGTGCGATGGCCCGACGGGGTTCAGGACGGATCCTGCTCGTCGCCTCCATCGGTGGATACCAATCCACGCCGACCTACGCGGCCTACAGCGCCAGCAAGTCCTACGTCCTGCTGTTCGGCGAAGCGCTCCACGAAGAGTTGCGTCCGCGCGGCGTGACCGTGACCGTGCTTTCGCCCGGCATCACGGCGACCGAGTTCCTGAAGGTATCGGGCCAGAAGGCGACCCTCTACCAGCGCCTCGTCATGATGCGTAGCCGGCCCGTCGTTCGCATCGGTCTGCGCGCACTGGAGCGGGGACGCGCCTCCGTCGTTCCAGGGTGGCTCAACGCCGCCACCGCATGGAGCAACCGGCTCATGCCGCGCAGCGTGCAACGCAAGGTAGCATTCCTGCTCATGCGAAACGACTGACGACGGCAATCCTTGGCACGTCCCCACCTCAACGACGAAGAGCGTTCGCTGCGTCGAGCGCAGTTGCTCGCTGCCGCCCGCGAGCTGTTCGATGCGTCCCGGGAGCTTCCCTCCGTCGCCGCCATCGCGGAGGCCGCCGGTGTCGCCAAGGGGTCGGTCTACCTGTCTTTCGCCAGCAAGGAAGAAATCTTCATCGCGCTTCTCGAGGACAGCTTCACATCCCTTCTTGGGGTGGTGGTGCCGGCCCTCGGGGCGTTGCCGAGGCAAGCCGGCGCGGCGGCCGAACAATTCTCGACCCTGTATGCGCAAGCCGTGGCGGCCAACCCGCATCTGCTGCCGCTGGCAGGAATGACGAACGCCGTCCTCGAAAAGAACCTCCCGGTGCCGGCGATGCTGGCGTTCAAGGACGGGCTCGCAAGGGGACTCGACATGGCGGCAAGCGCACTGTCGCAAAGCAGGCTGGGCGTCGACCGGGCCAAGGGGATCGACTTGCTGTTGCGCACCTGGAGCCTGACGCTCGGGCTTTGGCAGACGCTCGACTTTCCAGTGGAACTCCGTTCGCATCTGCGCCGCGCCCCGCTCAGCGTCTTCGATCGGGATTTCACTTCGGAGCTCCGGCAAGCCGTCTGCGCCCTCTGGGTGGGGTCGTTGAGTCGCCGATAGCGTCGTACGCGTCGTCCACGTACTCCCGCCAGCGTTCAGGGGCTACACGTGCCGATGGCGGCCGAGTTGGCATCGGGCCGGTCAAGTCGCTACCGCGGGCGAAGGCGCCGGCACCTCCTTCGCCGGCGATCCCAGGCTGATGGTGTGCGATCCGCCATTGTCGATACCTCGCTGGACCCTGTCGCTGTTGCGCGTTCGGCGTCGACGACAGGATGCGGGCTCGCGATGGCTTGCCGAACTGATCCTGCGCTTGGGCAGGGGACGGATCGTTGAACCGGGTGCCGCTGCGGATCGACGTATCCGAAGCAAAATGGCCACGCACGGTCGAACGCGCGCCAAGCGTCAAGCCGACCTCGACCTATGGAAGGATCCCCCCATGTCCAAGCCCTCGCGCGAGCAGTTGATCTACTGGCTGATCGAGGCCGCCGAGATCGAGCATCACCTGATGTGCTGCTATCTGTACGCGGCATTCAGCCTGAAACGGCAGGATCCGCGCTGGACCCCGGCCCAGGCAGCCGCCGTCGAGCGGTGGCGCGCACTCATCACCGGCGTGGCGTACGAGGAGATGTCGCACCTGTGCCTGGTCGGCAACCTGTTCAACGCGCTGGGTGCGCCGAGCCACATGACGCGACCGCCCCTGCCCGTGGAATCCGGGCCCTACCCGGCGGGCTTCGTGATACGGCTGGCCCCGTTCTGCGAGGCCACGATCGAGCACTTCCAGTACCTCGAGCGGCCGACCGGTGTCGACCTGGAGGACGGCCAAGGATTCGACGTCCCGAAGACCTATCGGCGCCACGTGCCGCTCGAACGCTTGAGCCCCGGCGCACGCGACTACGAGACGGTGGGCGAACTCTATGAGACCCTGGCCGACTCGCTCAAGGCCTTTGCCGACGAGACGGGGGAGCGCGCCCTGTTCATAGGCGATCCGCGGCTGCAGGTCGACGCGGCGCTGGCGCCGTTGCCGGGTGTCGCGCCGATCACCGACCTGCGCAGTGCGCTGGCCGCGATCGACACCATCGTGACGCAGGGCGAAGGCGCGGGTGCGTCCAACGCCGACTCGCATTTCGCGCGCTTTTCGCGCGTGCTTGACGAACTGCGCTCCGAACGCTCCGCGGATCCTGCGTTCGAGCCTGCCTGGCCTGCGGCCACCAACCCGGTGATGAACCCGCCGGTGAAGGCGGTCGCCGATCGCGTGCACGTCGACCATCCGCAGATCGCACGCTGGCTCGACATCGGCAACTCGCTGTACACGACGTCGCTGCGCTGCCTGCTGCAGGGTTTCGGCGACACCGATCGCGTTGCCAAGGCGAACTGGCTGGGTGCCAGCTTCGCCCTGATGCGTGCGTTGGTACCGGTGGGACAAGGCCTGGCCGCCCGCCCGGCGCATGCGGACGTGTCGCATCCCCATGCCGGCCTCACGTTCACTCCGCTGCGCAGTCTTGCTGCGTTGCCACGCGAGCGCGCGGCGCATTTCGTCGCGGAGCGGCTGGACCAATTGCGACAGCGGGCGCTCGAACTGCCGGTGGTACCCGTCGACGGCGAGTCGGGATCCACCTGGACGGGCGTGATCGCGATGCTCGCCAAGCAGCGCGAGCGCATGGACACCTTGTGCGTCGCGCGGCCGGCGGCAGAAGGCGCCTCCGAGGCGACGCCTGCGCCGAATCCGGCCGCCGCCGCCGCGCCCACACCCGAGCCCGCCTCCGCATCGCCCGTCGAGACGGTGGCCGGCAAGGACATCGTGATCCATTTCGAAGGTCGACGCTGCATCCACTCGCGTCACTGCGTGCTGGAGGCACCGATGGTCTTCAAGGCCAACACGCCGGGCGACTGGATCCTGCCAGATGCCCTGGACGTGGCGGCGCTGGTGGCCGTCGCGCACAACTGCCCCTCGGGCGCGATCCGCTACGACCGCCTCGATGGCCAAGGCGCCGAGCCCCCGCCGCCGGTCAACACGTTGCGTCTCCGCGAGAACGGTCCGTACGCGTTTCACGCGCCCCTGACGGTCGCCCACGCCGCAGACGGCCTGCGCGCGACACTCTGCCGCTGCGGCCAGTCGAGCCGCAAGCCCTGGTGCGACGGCAGCCATGTCGCGGCCGAATTCAAGGCGAGCGGCGAACCACCGACCGGGAACGTCGACCCCCTCGGCACGCGCGACGGAACGCTCGAAGTCACGCCCCTGCTCGATGGGCCGCTGCTGGTTCGTGGCAACCTGGAGATCTGTGCCGGAACGGGCCGCACCGTCGCCCGCGTGACCGAGGCCAGGCTGTGCCGATGCGGACAGTCTCGCAACAAGCCGTTTTGCGACTTGTCGCATGCAGGCGCGGGATTCGTGGCCGCCGGCGATTGAACTGCGAGGCTCGGCCGCCGTTTCGGGTGTCGCCATGACCGCTCTTGCGATCACGTCCTGCGCGCGCGGTGCCGGCCGATCGCTCGTCGACAGCGCCGCGCTGCCCTTCGACGTGAAGTTCTACCGCATCGTCTGGATGGCAACGCAGGTGTCGCAAAGCAGCCCTTCGCAAGGGCCCCGTCTCGGCCGGCGGCGTCCGTTGAATGGCGGTCGCCGCCACGCACCCGGCGTTTGGAAAGGCTTGCGGCCCGACGAACGAGCCCGGCGTCAAGGCCGCAGACGCATGTTCAACGCACGGCCGCCGCGGCGCGCGTCTGCCAAAGGATGAAGGCATAGGTGTCGGCAGCCTCGGCGTCGGCCTGGGCGCGGGTCGAGCCGATGCCGTGGCCGGCGTCGACATCGACGCGCATCAGGATGGGTTTGCCGCTGCTGGTGGCCGCCTGCAGACGAGCGGCCATCTTGGCGACGTGGAACGGCGCGACGCGGGGATCGGACAGCCCCGTGGTGAGCAGGACCGCCGGGTACCTGGTGCCATCGACGACGGCCTGGTAGCTGTCGATGGCCTTGAGCGCCCGGTAGCCGGCCGGGTCGCTGATGGCGCCCCACTCGGGCTCCTCGCCGTAGCCGTCCTGTTCGACCACGTAGCGCAGCGGGTCGTGCCAGCCGACGCCCGACACCACGGCGGCGAACAGGTCGGGGCGTTCCGTGAGCGCGCGGCCCATCGTGATGCCGCCTGCCGAGCGCCCGCCGATGGCCAGGTGCGCTGGCGCGGTGTAGCCCTGGGCGATCAGGTCCTCGCTCACGGCGATCAGGTCGCGCCAGGTGTTGGGCTTGTTCTCCAGTTGTCCGGCGCGATGCCATTGGCGCCCGTATTCGCCGCCACCGCGCACGTCCGCATAGCCGACGATGGCGCCCTGGTCCACCAGCGCCAGCGTGCGGGCGTTGAACGCAGGGGTGTAGGCGGCCAAGCCGTAGCTGCCGTAGGCCGAGATGAAGGCGGGGGCTCTCCCGTCGCGCTTCAGGCCCTTGCGATAGATGAGGTCGTAGGGGATGCGCGTGCCGTCCCTGGCGGTCGCGAAGCGGCGTTCGCTCGTGTAGGGACGGGTATCGATCGCGGGCTTCGGAGTGAGGCCCGTGTCGTGCGCCCGTCCCTGGGCATCGAACGCGAGGACGGTGGGCGGCTTGAGCCAGCCGGTCATCTGCACGAGGACGCCCGGCTGCCCAGGATCGCCTTCCACTTGCCGGAGCGTGCCGTCGTAGGGCAGCGGTACGGTATGCACGCGGGCCGGGCTGGCGCGTGCGTCCACGCGCTGCAGCCTTCCCAGGCCGCCATCCATCCCGCGCAGGTACAGGCCGTCCTTGGCCTGGATCATCTCCTCCAGCACGATGTTGGACTCCGCCACGAGTTCGCGCGCCGTCGCGATGTCGGGCTTGCTCGCCGACGTGAGCAGGACTCGTCCACGCGGATGCCCCCTGGCCGACAGCAGGTAGAACGCATCGCCGGCCACCACGAAGTCGGTGACCTCGTCGGAGAAGTCGGCCACGGGCTGCCAGTGCGCCTTGGCGGCGACGGCGTCGGCCAGCGGCGCCACGAACAGCCGCCGTTCGGTGCGCACGTCGGACAGCACGAGCACCGCGCGGTCGCTGCCGCGCGGCACGACGATGCTGGGCATCTGGATCCGGTCATAGGCCACCGCGGGATCCAGCCCGCGCGCCATCAGCACCGGATCGGCCGCCGGATCGGTGCCCAGGCGATGGAAGCGCAGCTTCGAATCGAGGTAGCGATCGGGCGTGCCCACGGCACCCGTGAGCTGGTTGTAGAAGAAGCCGGAGGCGTCGGGCAGCCAGCTCGGACTGGCGTCTTCCGTGTTGGCGATGTGCTCGGGCAATTGCACGCCGGTGTCGACGTCCAGCACATGCAGCGTGGAGTCTTCGCTGCCGTCGCTGGAGAGCCCGAAGACCAGCATGCGGCCGTCCGGCGACGCTGCCCACCAGTCGAGCGAGACGTGATGGCCCGGGGTATCGAGCGTCGTCGGATCGACCAGCAGGCGGTCGTGCCCGCGGCTCGGATCACCCTCGCGCACGAAGAGCTTGAAGTTGTTGGCGCCCACCGGCCGCTGCTCGTAGAACAGGCGGTGACCCACGCGCCTGAATTCGCTGGTCGCGGTGGAATCGCCGCTCAGTTTCTGGATGCGCGCCAGCAGCGCGGCACGGCCGGGCAGCGCCTCCAGCACCGCACGGGCGTGTGCGCCCTGGCCCGTCATGTAGGGCAGCCAGTCCGGATCCTTGGCGTTCTCCATCCAGCGATAGCGATCGACCAGCGTCTCGCCGAAATAGGTGTCGCTGACGGGTTCGACCCGCGCGACGGGCGCGGGCGGCACGGTGGCCGCGGGAGCGGGGAGCGATCCGTCGGCGCCCACGGCGGCAGAGGTGGCAAGCGCGAGAGCCGCAGAAAGGAGCAAAGGTGCGAAAGGCTTCATCGATGAGTTCCGTCCCCGCCACGACGTGTGCCGGCGACCCGATGTTAGCGAGTAGCGCGGATCGTCCCGACCGCGCGGGCGCAAGCCCGACCAGAAGACCACCCCGGCCGCGGTTCGCGGCACCGCCAGGCCGTCAGACGCGCCGGCCGCCCGTGGCCTGCGCCGGATGTCGCAGGCTCAGGGGATCGCGGCGTCCAACGCGATCAACAGCCGGCGGATTTCATCCGCTGTGTTGTAGTGCGCGATCGATATTCGCACGACGCCGCCGTGCTGCTGCAGCCCGAGCGCTTCCATCAGGCGCCTGGCGTAGAAATCGCCGAAGCGGATGCCGATGCCATGGGCGTCGACGCGGCCGACGATGGCTTCCGACATGACGCCCTCGACGACAAAACTGATCGTCGGGACGCGCTCGCCCGTCGTCACCGAAGGCAGGCCGATGATCCGGACGCCTCGTCGGTCGCGCAGCCAGCCGAGCACCTGTTCTGCAAGATCGTCTTCATGGCGCGCGAAGGCGTCGAACGCCGCCTGCATGCGGGAACGGTTGTCCCCCACGGCGCCGAGCTCGGTTCCGACGTCGCGCAGATAGTCGGCGATGCCTGCGCATCCGTACGAGAGCTCGTAGTTCACATTGCCCAACTGAAGCTTGTAGGGCAGGACGTCCTGGCCGATGAAGAAATGGTTGAGGCTGGGCAGGGACAGCAGCAAGTCGCGCCTGGCCCACAAGACCGCATAGTGGGGGCCGAACACCTTGTAGAAACTGAACACGACCGCATCGGCCCCGCAGGCCTGCACGTCCACGAGCCGGTGCGGCGCATAGGCCACCGCGTCGACGCACAGTCGTGCCCCGACGGCATGGGCACGACGCGCGACTTCGGCCACCGGATTGACCGAGCCGAGGATGTTCGACGCCTGCGTCATCGCGATCCACTTGGTGCGTGGCCCGATCAGCGCGTCGAGATCTTCGACTGCCAGGCCCAGGCGCGCGACATCGACACGCCAGATTCGGACGACGACGCCCACCTCGGCGAGCCGCGCCCAGGCACCGATGTTGGCCTCGTGGTCGGACTCGGTCACGACCACCTCGTCGCCCGCGCGCAATCCCGGACGCAGTGCCTCGACCAGGGTGCCGATCAGTGCCGTGGTGGAGGGTCCCATCACGATTTCATCGTCGTCGACGGCGTTGACGAGTTCCGCGATCGAGCGGCGCGCGGCCAGCACACGATCGCCAGCGTTGCGGGAAGCGAGGTAATTCGCCCCGAGTTGCACGTTGTCGTGCAGCAGATAGTGGTGGATCCTGTCCGCGACGCGGCCAAGCACTTGCGAGCCCCCCGCATTGTCGAGGAACACGGTGTCGCAGGCGAGCGCCGGGAACTCAGCCCGGATGCGCTCGAGGTCAAGATTCGCGAATGGCAAGGAGGCTCCTGGAGTCTGGCCGATTGTCGCTCGGCGCAGGGTCATCGGTAGAGACCGCGGACTGCGCTTTCGCGAATCAACTCCTGAGCTGCCTCCCACAATTTTTCGGAGCTGGCAGCGATATGCCGTTTCTTGTCCATGACTTCCAAGGCACCGGGCCTGGGCCCCTCGTCGTGCGGATCGCCGGACAGCAGGTGATTCGAGAGCGGCTGGAGCGAGTCGAGCGAGGCCGCGAACTTCGCTTCGGCGCTTTCTCGCTGTTCGAACTCGAGCCACAGGCTCATGAACTCGGTCGCCTGGTCGGCGGGGAGCATTCCGAACAGCTTCGCCGCGGCCGCCTCTTCCGTCCGAGCCTGTCCAGACACGGCGGCGCCATCGTAGATCCAGGTGTCGCCGGCATGGACTTCGACCAGGTCGTGGATGAGCAACATCCTGATCACCTTGAACAGGTCGAGATCCGGCGCAGACCCGTGTTCGGCAAGAACCAGCGCAAACATCGCGACGTGCCATGAGTGTTCGGCACTGTTCTCCTGTCGACTTCGATCCAGCGTCCTGTTGCGACGGTAGACGACCTTCAGCCGTTCGATTTCATCGAGGAACGCCAGCTGCTGCGTGAGTCTGCTATCCATTCGAAATTGTAGGCGCAGCACGCTTCGAGCGGCCGCGGGAAGCGGGCCTCCGCGACCAGGGGCCTCTGGCGAGTCCCGCCTGTTTGCTGCGGATGCGCGAACGGCCTCAGGTCGACACGCGCTCCCCGTTCTTGCGCGGCTTGATCGGCCCGGTGCGCACGCAGTTGCGGCCGGCCTCCTTGGCGGCCTCGAGCGCCTGCTCGGCCTCGTGCACCATCGTGTCGACGCTCAGCTGGCCCTGGTGGACGGTGGAGACGCCGATGCTGACGGTGGCCACGACGTGGGTCTGCTGCCAGGTGTAAGGTGCCGAGGCGACCTGCTGGCGGATGCGTTCGGCGGCGTCGAGTGCGCCCAGCGGGTCGGTGTTGGGCAGGAACACGGCCAGCTCGGCGCCGCCGAAGCGGGCCAGCAGGTCGGGCTGGCGCAGCGTGGTGCCGACGCGCCTGGTGACTTCCAGCAGCAGCGCGTCGCCGCACAGCTGGCCCAGGTGCTCGTTGATGCGGCGCAGGTGGTCGGCATCGATCAGCAGCAGCGCGCCATCGTCGCCGTAGCGCCGGCAGCGGGCGAACTCGCGTTCGACCAGTTCCAGGAAGTGGCGGCGGTTGGACAGTCCGGTGAGGTCGTCGTCGACGGCATGCAGCGCCTGGCGGGCGCGCGTGTCGGCCACGACGCGGGCCAGGCGGATCACGACGCCGGCCAGCACCAGGGCCGCGAGCGCGAAGAACACCGCGACGCTCAGCGCGATCAGGCCGCCGTGGCCGCCGACGAGCATGCCCAGACCCGTGGCCGCGGCAATGCCGGCCAAGGCGACCACGATCGCCGTGCCGGCCCAGAACCGCGTGCTGCGCCGCTCGAGCACCTTCACGAGCCCGCTCAACGTCGAGGAATCGATTTCAGCCGTCACCCGTCACCTCAAGAAAAAGCCCTGGCCCGCGCCAGGTTGCACGCGGGCAATTCCAGCGCCTGACTCCCATGGAGCAGGCTCGGAGTTCGTGCCCCGGATCGGGGCGACGATGCCCAGGCTATATCGGCCGACGCCGCCTGGCGATGAGCCGAAACCCGGCCAATTGTGCGGCAGAGGTCGCGACGAGGACAGTCCTGGGCGTCTCAAAGTCACGTAAATGGTGAATCTGCTTATTCGGCAGACTCGCCGCGGCGCACGAAGTTCGGCCGACGGCGCTGTCGAGCAGAACCGGTCCCGTATGCTTGGCACCGAATGAACGACCTCACACGAGCCGATGCGGCTCCTCTCCTGACCGTCGCCGGCCTCGCCAAGCGCTACGGCGACGCCTTCGTCTTCAGCGACGTCTCGCTGGCCATGGCGCGCGGCGAACTCGTCGCGCTGCTGGGCGAATCGGGCGTCGGCAAGTCGACGCTGCTCAACTGCGTGGCCGGACTCGACACCGCCGACGCCGGCTCGGTCACTCTGGCCGGCCGCGACGTGCTGGGGATGTCCGAACCGGAGGCCGCCCGGTTGCGCCGCGAGGATCTGGGCTTCGTGTTCCAGGCCTTCCACGTGCTGCCGCACCTGAGCGTGGCCGACAACGTGGGGCTGCCGCTGCAACTGCTCGGACGCCCGCGCGGCGACCGCGTCGCCCGCATGCTGGCGGCCGTCGGCCTGGAGGGCCTCGGCGACCGTGCCCCGCGCCAGCTCTCGGGCGGCCAGTTGCAGCGCGTCGCGATCGCGCGCGCGCTGGTGCACGAACCGGCCCTCGTGCTGGCCGACGAGCCCACCGGCAACCTCGATCCCCGCAGCGCCGGCCTGGTGATGGACGTGCTCGTCGACGCCGCCCGCCGCACCGGTGCCGGCGTGCTGATGGTCACGCACTCGCCGCCGGCCGCGGCGCGCTGCGACCGGGTGCTGGAACTGACCGCGCAGGGCGTGCGCGTGCCGGTCCCCGTGGCCACGCCGATCTAGCGCCGGGATCGCCCGGAAGGCAGCGCTCCGCTCGATTTGCCGGATCTTCTGCCCAGCCGGCTCACGCTCGGCTGCCACAGGTGCGCCGCACCCGCGTGCTGCATGCGCGGCACGCGCCACTTGCAGACGAAGGCGCGGCATGCTGAACGGGTCATCGCCATGCTTGCAGCACGAAGGCTGGCTATCCCTGCGCACATCGGCTCAGCGTCACCGGCACGCCGTTGAGCACCGACGTGCCGGACAGCGGGTCGCGCAAGCGGTCGTCGAGCAGGTCGTTGAGATTGGCGCCCGGCCGTTGCGCGGCAACGCCCAGGCGCGTGCCGGACTGGTCGTGACCCCAGCCGTGCGGCACGCTGACGACGCCGGGCATCATCTCGTCGGACAACGTCGCCGGCAGCTCGATGGAACGCCCGCCGGTGCCTTGCAGGCGCACGCGGTCGCCGGCCTGCACGCCGTGGCGCGCGGCGTCGGCCGGGTGCAGCAAGGCCGTGCAACGCTCGGGGCCCTTGGCGAGCGTCGGCAGGTTGTGCATCCAGCTGTTGTTGGAGCGCACGTCGCGCCGACCCACCACCACCAGGTCGGGCGGCGGCTCGCGCAGCGCGGCATCGACGGCGGCCAGTTCCGCAGCGACCGGCGCGGGCCACAGCTCGATGCGGCCGCTGGGCGTACGCAGGATCTCGGGCAGGCGCGGCTCGAGCGCGCCCAGGTCGACGCCGTGCGGCGCGGCCTTCAGCGCGGCCAGGCTGAGGCCGCCCGGCTTCTGGCCGAAGCGGTCGCCGTGCGGGCCCGCGCGCAGCGCGAGATCGAGCAGGCGTTCCGGGCCGGGCGTGGCGCCGAGAGCGTCCAGCATCGCGGACTGCGATTCGTCGGGCACGCCGGCGGCCAGTCGGCGCAGGTCGTCGACCAGCAGGCGCTCGTCGAAGGCGGCGAGATCGAAGCCCGGCTTGCCGGCATCGGGCTCGCCGCGCAGCATCGCGGCGATGCGCAGCAACGACTGCCATTCGCTCTGCGCGCCCGGCCGCGCCGCGAACACGGGCGGGCTGTAGCGCGCGTGGTTGCGGCACGACAGCTGCGGGAAGCTGACGTCGTAATGCGGCTCCTCGAACGTGGACAGGCCCGGCAGGATCACGTCCGCGTGCTGCGTGGTCTCGTTCACGTAGATGTCCACGCTCACCATGAAGTCCAGCCCGCGCAGGGCCTGCGCGATGCGCGCGCCGTTGGGCGCCGAGAGCACCGGATTGGAGGCCACCGAGATCAGCGCGCGGATCCGGCCGGGGCCTTCGGTCTCGATCTCCTCGGCCAGGCAGCTGGTGGGATATTCGCCCAGCACCTCCGGCGCGCCCGAGACGCGGCTGCGCGTGCGCCCGGTCGCCAGGCCGCGCCCGATGCCCGGCTTGCCCTGCGTGTTCGCGGCGAACGCCGCGGCGTGCGGGAACATCGCGCCGCCTTCGCGGTCGAGATGCCCCGTCAGGATGTTCAGCGCATCGACCAGCACCGAGTTGAGCGTGCCGAACCGCTGCGTGCTCGAACCGATGCGCGAATAGACGGCCGCGCGCGGCGCCGCGGCGAGCCGCCGCGCGAGCGCCCGCTGCGCAGCGGCCGGCACTCCACAGCGTTCGGCCATGCGCTCGGGGCCATACGGCGCGACCGCGGCCTGCAGCGCGTCGATGCCGGTGTCGCCACTGGCCAGGAACTCGGCCAGCCGGCCCGGTTGCACGAGGCCTTCGTCGAACAGCACGTTCAGCAGGCCCAGCAACAGGAACACGTCGGTGCCGGGGCGGATGAAATGGTGTTCGTCGGCAATGCCGGCGGTCTCGGTACGGCGCGGGTCGATCACCACCAGTTGGCCGCCGCGCGCGCGCATGGCCCTGGCGCGGCCGCGGAAGTCGGGCACCGTCCACATGCTGCCGTTGCTGGCCATCGGGTTGGCGCCCAGCATCAGCAGGAAGTCGCAACGGTCGATGTCGGGCACCGGCACCGTCAGCGGATGGCCGTACATCCAGCCGCTGGCGAGCTGGCGCGGCATCTGGTCGAGCGTGGACGCGCTGAACACGTTGCGCGAACCGGCCGCCCGCAGCGCGCGCTGCACGTACAGGCCCAGCCCCAGGCGATGCACGTTCGGATTGCCCAGCGTGAAGGCGAGCGCGTCGCGACCGTGCTCGGCCACCAGAGGCGGCAGGCGGCGCGCGATCTCGGCGTAGGCCTCGTCCCAGCTGGCCTCGACGAAGCGGCCGTCGCGCTTGACCAAGGGCTGGCGCAGGCGATCGGGGTCGTCCTCCAGGTCCTTCAGCGCGATCGCCTTCGGGCACAGGTAGCCGTGGCTGAACACGTCCTGATCGTCGCCGCGGATGGCGATCACGCGCGCCTGCGCGCCATTGCCCGACACCGTCAGGCTCAGCCCGCAGCACGCCTCGCACAAAGGACAGATGCGCTGGACGACGCGCGTGTTCGCGGCGATGTCGGTGGAGTCGGGGGTGGCGCCGGCGGTGGGCGTGGCAAGCGTCATGGGTTGTCTCGTTCGTTGACGTTGTCGTTCTCTGTCCTGGCGCAAAGCATACGGCGGATGCACGCATGATGGTGGCCCCGCGCGGCCATGGCTGCCACATCGGCGACAAATGCGCGACTTGGCGCAGCGCGCGACATTTCCCGGACGAAACCGGCCCGTTGGCGCCGAGCGCGACTTTCGTTTGATGGCAGGATGCAGGGACTCCATTGCCGACCGCGCCCTTGTCCTTCGCCCTCGCCTCCTCGCCGCCGCGCTCGCCCCTGCGCGCCATCGTCGCACTGCACGCCCAGTTGCTCTGGGCCGAATGGCGCCATCATCCCTGGCGCCAGGCGGCCGCGGTGATGGCCGTCGCATTGGGCGTCGCGCTCGCGTTCGCGGTGCAACTGATCAACGCGTCGGCGCTGGCGGAATTCACGACGGCCGTGCATGCCGCCAGCGGCGCCCCCGACTTCAGCGTGCGTCCGCGCGACGGCCTGCTGCCCGAAGAGCTGTACGCGCGGGTCGCCATGGCGCCAGGCGTGGCCCAGGCGAGCCCGGTGATCGACCTGTCCGTCGGAGTGCGCGGCAGCGACGGCCAGTCGCATCCCGCGCACCTGCTCGGCCTGGACGCGTTGGTGGCGCCGTGGATCTCGCCCGGCTGGCTGCCACGACCCGTGGCGGAACCCGCCGCCGGCACGGCCGCCGCGGACACCTCGCCGGCCGCGCCGCTGTCGGCGCTCGACCCCGATCTCGTCTTCGTCAACGCGTCCGCACGCGCGTTGCTGGGCACGGCCGATCACCTCACGCTGCAGGTCGACGGCCGCACCCAGGCCTTCGCGATCGGCGGCCGCATCGCCGCCGACGGCCCGCCGTTGCTGGTAATGGACATCGCCGGCGCGCAGACGCACTTCGACCGCCTCGGCTCGCTGTCGCGCATCGACGTGCGCCTGGCTCCCGGCGCGCGCCAGGACGCCGTGATGGCCGCGCTGGACGCCGGCCCCGCCGTGCGCGCCGCCGCGCCCGACGAGGCGGCGCTGCGCATGGCACGGCTGTCGCAGTCGTACCGCGTCAATCTCAGCGTGCTGTCGCTGGTGGCCTTGTTCACCGGGGGCTTCCTCGTGTTCTCGGTGCAGTCGCTGGCCGTCGCCAAGCGCATCCCGCAGCTCGCGCTGCTGGGGGTGCTGGGCATGAGCGGACGCCAACGCCGCACGCTCGTCTGGACCGACAGCCTGACGGTGGGGGCGATCGGCGGTGTCGCCGGGCTCGCGCTCGGCACCGCGCTGGCCGCTGCGGCGCTGCGCACGCTTGGCGGGGATCTCGGCAACGGCACGTTGGGCGACGGCGCGCCGCCGCTTCAGTGGAGCGCGCTGGCGGCGCTGGCCCACGGCGCGCTGGGCGTGGCGTCGGCGTTCGCCGGCGGCTGGTGGCCTGCACGCGCCGCACAAGGACTCGCGCCGGCGCAAAGCCTCAAGGGACTGAGCACTGCCAGCGGCGGCGACTGGCCCGCCGGGGCAGGCCTGGGCCTGATCGCGCTCGCCGGTGCGCTCGCGCTCGTGCCGCCCTGGCACGCGATCCCATGGGGCGCGTACGCGTGCGTCGGTGTGCTGCTGCTGGGGGGCATCAGCCTCGTACCTCAGGTCGTCTCGCTGCTGCTGAAAGGCTTTCGCGGCGCGAGCAATCCGGTCGCAGCGCTGGCGGTCGCGCGCGCAGTCGACCAGCGCCACACGGCCACCGCGGCGGTGGCCGGCGTCGTCGCGAGCCTGAGCCTGGTGGTGGCGCTCACGGTCATGGTCACGAGCTTCCGCGATTCGCTGATCGTCTGGCTGGACGACGTGCTGCCGGCCGACCTCTATGTGCGCACGCCGCCGGGCGCCAGCGACACGCCGGTCTTCCTGCCGCAGGCCGTCGTGACCGCCGCGTCCGGGGCCGGCATCCGGCAGGCGCGCGCCGAACGCCTCGTGCCGATCACGCTGGCGCCCGACCAACCCGACGCGATGCTGCTGGTACGCGACCTCGCGCCCGACGAAGCGGTGCCGTCGCTCCCGTGGGTCGTCGCTCCCGACGCGACGCCGGCATCACCGTCCCGAGCCGAACTGCTGGCGGTCTATCCCAGTGAAGTGCTGGCCGCGCTGCAGCACCTGAGGAAGGGCGACATCATCGACGTGCCCCTGCCGCCGCCAGGAACGTCCGCCTCGTCGCGGCCGAGCCGCAGCGTGGCCACGCGCGCGGTGGTGCGCGGCATCTGGCGCGACTACGCCCGCCAGCAAGGCGCGTTGCTGATGTCGCGCGCCGACTGGCTGCGCCTGACAGGCGACGATCGCATCACCGGACTGGCCGTCTGGCTGGACAGTCGCAGCACCGACGAGCCCGTCGTCGTCGCGCGCCTGAAGTCGGCGGTGTCTTCCGGCTCGCCGATCGAGATCGGCACGTCGGGCGAGCTGCGCGCCTACTCGCTGCGCATCTTCGACCGCAGCTTCGCGGTCACGCGCTGGCTGCAAGGCGTGGCGCTGGCGATCGGCCTGGCGGGCATCGCGGCGAGCTTCTCGGCGCAGGTGCTGGCGCGGCGGCGCGAGTTCGGCACCTTGCAGCACCTCGGCTTCACGCGGCGCCAGGTGTTGACGCTGGTCGCGTCCGAAGGCGCGCTGTGGAGCGCAGTCGGGGCGGTGCTGGGCCTGGGGCTCGGTCTCGCGGTCAGCGTCGTGCTGGTGAAGATCGTGAATCCGCAGAGCTTCCACTGGACGATGCAGATGAGCGTGCCGCCGGTCGCCTTGCTGACGCTGGGACTGGGCGTGATCCTGGCCGGCGCGCTGACGGCCTGGGGCAGCGGCCATGCCGCCGCGAGTCGCGACGTCGTGCGTGCCGTCAAGGAGGACTGGTAAGTGCGCCGCCGCCCCTTCGTCACGGGCCTGCCGCTCGCGCTGATCGCCGCGCGCGCCACCGCTGGCGGAGCGGCGCTGGCCGAGTCCGCGCCGCAGCCGGGTGCCCTGGTCGAGCCGCCGCTCGGCATCACGCACCGTGCACTGCGCTTTCCGGCCGATCACGGCGCGCACCCCGACACCCACATCGAGTGGTGGTACGTCACGGGCTGGCTGGGCACGGACGATGCCTTGGCCGCGGCCAGGCCCGTGCCGGCGTTCGGCTTCCAGGTGACGTTCTTCCGCAGTCGCACCGAGCTCGCACAGGACTCCGCCAGCCGCTTCGCCGCGCGCCAGCTCGTGTTCGCGCACGTGGCGCTGACCGACCTCGCGGCAGGCGCGCGCGGCGGTGGACTGATGCACGACCAACGGGCCGCACGCGAAGGCTTCGGTCTCGCGCAGACACCGGCGGCGTCGGGCACGCAGGTCGTGCGCTTGCGCGACTGGTCGCTGCAGCGCTCGGCTGCCACCGAGGCGTCGCGCAGCAGCGCGCTGCGCGTCGAGGTGCGCAGCGATCGCTTCGCGCTGTCGCTGGAGTTGTCCGGCACGCAGCCGTTGCTGCTGCAAGGCGACGCCGGCTACTCGCAGAAAGGCCCCGACCCGCGCCAGGCCAGCCACTACTACAGCGAGCCGCAGTTGGCGGTGCGCGGGCGCCTCGAGCGCGTGGGCGCGCGGGCGCGCGACGTCGACGGGCGCGCATGGCTCGACCACGAATGGAGCAACGAGCTGCTGCCGGCCGAGGCCGTCGGCTGGGACTGGATCGGCGTCAATCTGCTGGACGGCGGCGCGTTGACGGCATTCCGCCTGCGACGTGGCGACGGCAGCACGTTGTGGGCCGGCGGCTCGTTCCGAAGCGCGTCCGGCGTGCTCCGCGTCTTCGCGGCGAGCGAGGTGCGCTTCGAGGTGCTGCGGCGCTGGACGAGTCCGCGCACGCAGGCGAGCTATCCGGTCGATTGGACCTTGACGACGCCCGCCGGAGGCTGGCGCGTGGCGGCGCTCCAGGACGACCAGGAGCTCGACAGCCGCGGTTCCACCGGGTCGGTCTACTGGGAAGGCCTGTCCGCACTGCGCGGCGCTGGGGGCGAGGCGGTCGGCTACGGCTACCTCGAGCTCACAGGCTATTCCGGCAAATTGCGCCTGTAGCGGCGCGGGGCTATTCGCCGCAAGGCACACTGCCCTGCACGCAACGTCCACCGGACCTGGGCACAGACGTTGCCGCGAGGGGATTCACTTTGCAGGAGAACCCATGAAGACGCAGGACAACTCGACCGATCCGCAACACATCTATCGCCAACTCAAGCTGGGCCTCGGACACGAGTTGGTCACCGACGCCAACGTCTTCGAGCTGATGGCCCTGGCGCAAAAGGATGGCAACCAGTTGCTGGCGACCGAGCTGCGCGAATGGCAGGCGCCCTGCAGCGACTCCAACGACGGCCCGCGGCCGACGATGGCGCCGACCAAGGGCTTCAACAAGGACAACGTGAAGCACTGAAGCCGTCGCGCCTGCGGTGGCACGGGCGATCGACCGTCGCCGGCCCGATCGAGCGGTGCCCGCAGGCGGCTCGTGACGGCGTCGGGCAAGACACCCTGTCGGCCAATGGCGAGGCCCTGTCGGCCCGCACCGCAGACCGTCGCACAACGCTGGCAGCGCTCCGATGCGAAGCGTAATCTTCATTCATCGATCAACGCTTTCGCCTCACAGGAGACCACCATGTCAGACAGCGACGAACTCGGCAAGTTGGCCGACCTCCATCAACGCGGCGTCCTCTCGGACGAGGAGTTCGCGCGTGCCAAGGCCCGCATCCTCGACGGCTTGCCGTCCGGCCGCACCAGCGCGCCGGCCAGCCCCCTCAACCAGTTCCGCCGCAGCCTCGGCGATCGCTGGCTCGGCGGCGTGTGCGGCGGCATCGCGCAGGTCACCGGGGTGCCGTCCTGGGTCTGGCGCCTGATCTTCACGTTGGGCATCGTGTTCGCCGGGTCTGGCCTCGCGCTGTACATCCTGCTGTGGATCCTGGTACCCCCGGAACAGCTGTACCTGCCGGCGCCCAACGACACGATGCGCGCGAGCTGAGCGCAGGCGGGCGCGTCGCGCGCGCCCGCGAGACACCCGTGCCTGCAAGGGCCCGGCCGATGCCCCGGACGCGCGAAATCGACCACCTCTTCCGGCGCATGGTCGACTTCCCCGCCGGCCTTGCTGCTGCAACGGGCTCGATTGCCGCGTCGAGCGCCGCCAGGACGAGATCGGCCTGATCCATTTTCGCGCCGGCCGCTCGATGATCGACCTCGCGACCGTCGGGCGCAAACCGGGCCGCCCCGGGCCAGGAAGGCCGCACCCGCGCCCGCGGTTCCTGGGCGTCGAGCCGTTCGACGCGGCCGCGATCGGCAAGCCAACGTCGTCAAGCTCGAGACACCGCCCTCCCCACGAAGGCCGCGTGAATCCAGTCCAGCCATGCGGGAGCGACGTCGGCCGGCGCGGCTTGCGCCTGCACCTGCGCCAATGCGTGGAACTGGCGCTGCCCGTGCGCACGCGCGCGTCCATGACCGACCGTGACGAACGATCGCTGCACGGCTCGATCGCCGCGGCCAGGACGACGGCCGGCGGGCTGTCGTCGTCCATGGGCGGCTCTCGTGGGTGGCCTGAAGAATACGCGCTGAACGAGACGCGGCTGCCGCGTGACGCGTCGCATTGGAGGCACACCTCCAAAGGGGGATGGTGCGGCTCTCGACGCGCTGAGTACGATGCCTGATGATCCCGAAATCCCAAGCCTCGCAGATCGCCGACGAGATCGTCGAAGCCGGGCGCCGCGACCGCGCCTGGCGCAACGGCTTCACCCGTCCGCTGCCGCACTGGTTCCACGGGCCGCATCTGGCCGGCCTGTCCGAGTACGAGCGCCACGCCCGCTTCGAAGAGTTGTCCCGCCGTGCGCTGAGCAAATCCGGCTGGGTGCTCGCCGCGCTGTCGATCGGCGCCGTAATCCTCGTGCCCGCTTTCT
This sequence comes from uncultured beta proteobacterium, assembly GCA_903845345.1. Classification (GTDB taxonomy): domain Bacteria; phylum Pseudomonadota; class Gammaproteobacteria; order Burkholderiales; family Burkholderiaceae_C; genus Scleromatobacter. The sequence continues at coordinate 8,754 of CAIMXF010000559.1, read as the reverse complement.
ACGTTGCCAAGCTGCCGATCGCCGCGTTGGCCATGTGGCCTGCCATCATCGTGCTGATGAGCCGCCAATACACGCTCCGCCGCGAGTTCGCCAAGGACGCCCGCGCCTTCGCGGCGCGCCAGGAAAACACGGTACCGGCCGATCCCCGGCCGCGGGAACACGCGTAGCCGTGCAGCTCGTCGCGCACGCGTCGCACGCGTCGCGCGCGCGACGCCCGCGAGCGGGCGAGTCGACGCCGGGGTGACGCGCCTGAATGCGTGCGACAGCTTGGCTCGAAGACAAGGGCGCAGCCGACCGTACGCCGTTCGGACGAGATGGCATCCAACGTGGCGCGAGCCGTTCATGGCGTCCGAGAGACCGGCATGCCCGGGTGCCACACCGGAGCCTTCTGGACGCATGACGGACATGTGCTCGCCGACGTGAGGGCGACGGACGATGATCCCGCCGCGACACCCGGGTCGGCACGGGGTTGCACGAGGTCTTGGGCGATCGCCCTCAGACATTGGCGTTCGCCAGGAGCCGAGGTCGATTCCGGGCGCGCAAGGCATCGGGGGACACGACGGCCTGCGTGAGGGATCGGCAACCGCTCGTGGCGCAGAGCATCGCCAACGACCGACTCGTCGATCCCCTCGACGACTTCCGTTCCGACGCCTGCGTCGCGCACGCCGCCGCTTCGGGGCCGCTGCGACCGCCCGACGGACGGCCACGGGTCGCCAGCGCCCTCAGCCAGGCCACAGCGAAATGTAAATTTGCGTGTCCCCTGCCCACCAACTCCGCAGTTGGAGCGTTGATTCGGCACACGCCATGACAATGGCCCTTCCAGCTCGCACGGCCGGGGCGACTCCCTGAAGGATTTTTCTACATGACGACTCCAAGAAACCAGGCCGTCCTGCGCCTGGGCACGCTGGGCGCTGCGCTCGGCGCGGCCGCCCTTCTTTCCGCCTGCGTGGTCGAGGCGCCCGCGCCACGCTACGTCGCGCCCCCGCGTCCCGCGCCGGTCTACCAGCAGCCCGCGCCCGATTACTCGGCCGAGAACGATCCCGTCGTCAGCGTCTACGTCGATCCGCCGCTCGAGCAGCCTGCGCCGATCGCGGTGCAGTGGGCGCCGCCGCCGATGTTGGTCGAAGTGCCGCCGCCACAGCCCTACCCCGACGCCATCTGGACGGGCGGCTACTGGGCGTGGGAAGGACGCTGGTTCTGGTCCGCGGGCCGCTGGGAGGCGCCGCCGCGTCCGAACTTCCTGTGGGTGCAGCCGTACTACGAGCACCGCGCCGACGTCGTCGTCTTCGTGCCGGGCTTCTGGTGCGCGCCGGAGCGCCATTTCGTGCCGCCGCCGCCAGGGCTGAGCATCTCGATCGCCATCGCCGCGCCGGGCGTGCGCTTCGGCCGCCCGCCGATGGGGCCGCAAGGCATCTTCGTGCCGCCGCCGCCGGGCTCGCGCGCCGGCATCATCGTGCCCGCGCCGCTGGGCACGCCGCCCGCGGTCGTCGTGAGCGCGCCGGCCGTGGTCAACGTGGGCATGCGCGTGCGCGGCAACGTGGACATCAACAGCCACAACACGACCAACAACGTCACCAACATCACGAACGTGACCAACGTGACGATCGAGGCCCCGGCAGGCGCCACGGCCAACGGCCAGGCGTTCCAGAACTCGGTGCCCGCGCGCGCGCACCTGGCGGCCAGCCTGGCGCCGGCGGGACGCCCCACCGCGCCGCAACCGACCTCGCAGCAGGCGATCCCGACGTACCAGTCGGGCCGCGCGCCGGCGGCGCTGCCCGCGGCGCAACCGATCCGCACCGGTGGCCCCGGCGGGGCGCGTCCGATGATGCAGCAACCCGGCGTGCAACAGCCTCAAGCCCAGCCACAAGGCCAGCCGCCGATGCCGCAAGGCCAGGCTCAGCCGGGTCAGCAGCGTCCGGGCCAGGGTCGACCCGAATTCGACCAGCCGCCGCGCACGCCCGCCCAGATCAATGGCCAGCCGCAGCCGCTGCAGGGCCAGCCGCGTCAACCGGGCCAGGGTTACGGCCAGCCGGCGCAAGCACAGCCGCAGTTCCAGCAACAGCCGGCCATGCCGCCGGGGCCAGCGCGCCAGCCGGGCCAACCTGGCCAGCCGCCGCAGGGCCAGCAGCCACCCGGCGCGCAAGGCCAGCCGCAGCAGGGCAACCCGCAGGACGCGCGTCGCCGCGGCGGCAACCCGCCGGGCCAGCAACCGGGCGCGCAACCCGCGGTCCAGCCGGGCGCGCAACCCGGGGCACAACCGGCCGCACAAGGCGAGCAGCCGGGCGCCAGGCCCAAGCAGGACAAGGAAAAGGACGAGAAGAAGAAGCCGCCGCACGAGCACAAGGACGACCGCGAGAAGAAGGACGGCGAGCGCGATCGCTGAGATCGGCGTCCTGTCGCGACGACAAGGAGGCACCGCGGTGCCTCCTTTTTTTGTCCGCACGCGGTTCACTGCGCGGCGAGCACCTCGTGCAGCAGGAATCCAAGTTCGTCGGTGGCCTGGTCGACGGTCTCGGCCAGGCTCGCCAGCGCCGGTTGTCCGCTGGACAAATCAGTTCGCAGCAGGATCGCGCGACCGCTCGGATCGGCCTGCTGCAGCCGCGCCGCCATCTTGCGCGACTGCGCGGGGTTGACGCGGCCGTCGCGCTCGCCGGCCTGCAGCAGCACGGCCGGATAGGCGACGCCGTCGCGCACCGCGCGCAGCGGCGAAAGCGCGAACAGCGCGTCGAATTGCGCGCGCTCCCTGACGCTGCCGAACTCCGGCGTGTCGTACTCGCCGGCGGGGTCGCGCTCAAGGCGCAGCAGGTCGTAGCGTCCGCCGGCGCCCACCACCGCGCGGAACAGTTCGGGATGCTGCACCAGCGCCGCACCGGCCACCAGTGCGCCGTCGCCCTGGCCGCGCACGCCCAGCAGCGCCGGCTGCGTGTAGCCGCGCTTGACGAGGTAGCCGGACACGGCGATGAAGTCGTCGACGGTGTCCTGCCTCTTCGCGCGCAGGCCGTCGGCGCGCCAGGCCTCGCCGCCTTCGGGCGCGCCGCGCAACGTGGCGACCGCCACCACCCCGCCACGATCGAGCCACACGCGGCGCGCGGGGTCGAAGTCGGGCGTCGCGCCCGGACCCATCGCGCCGGCGATCGTCAGCAAGACCGCGTTGTGGCCGTCGAGGCGCGTGCCCTTGCGGCGCAGGATGTCGACCGGCACCGGCGTGCCGTCGCGCGAGGCCGCGAACTCGCGCACGACCTCGGTGTCGTTGAAGTTGGCGTCCGAGGTCGTCACCAGCGACGTGCGCTTCGTGCGGCCGCCGCCCACGCGCGTCCACAACGGCGGCTCGACGTAGCTGGTCACCTGCGCGACGACGTCGCCACGACCCACGCGCAGCAGCGCCGCGACGCCGCTCATCGGCGGCAGCGCCACCACCGCGCCGCGCCTGGTGCGCACGTCGATCGCGCGCAGCCGCGACGGCCCGGTCGGGCCCTCGGCCAGGTACAGCGTGCCGCCCGCCACCGCGAAGCGCTGCAGCGCGCCGTCGAGCGGCGTGGCGATGGTGGGCACCTTGTCCCAGGAGATCGTCTTCGTGTCGGCCAACGGCAGGCGCAGCACCTTGCCGCGCGGCGCGTTGGCGACGGAGCGCACCCAGATCGCGTCGTCGTCGCCGAACTGCGCGTCGCGCACGCCGTCGGTCTCGGAGGCGAGACGCCGCCAGCCGCCCTCGCCGTTCGCGTCTGCTGACTTGAGGTACAGCGAGACGTCGCCGCCGCGCCCGTTCTCCACCAGCGCCAGCACGTTGCGGCCGTCGCGCGCGCTCTCGAGACGTATGCGCGCGAGGCGCGGCAGTCCGGTGGAGAGTTCGACGCGATCCAGCGCCGGGTTCGCGCCCAGCTTGTGGAAGACGACCTGCGCCAGACCGTCGCCCGCGGGCCGGTTGCCCGGCGCGGGATATTGCGTGCAGAAGAAGCCGCCGTTGCCCACGCTCCACGCGATGTCGCCGCCCACCGCCGCCGATACCACATGCGGTATCTGGTCGGACAAGGCCTGGCCCGTCGCCACGTCGATGACGCGCACCGTGGTGGCCGCCTCGCTGCCCGACGCCACCGCCACCGCCACCTTGCGGCCGTCCAGCGACGGCCGGAAGAACACGATCGCGAGCGAGCCGTCCGGCGCGGCCGCGTTCGGGTCGAACACCGTGCGCTCGCTGGCCACCTCGTCCACCGACTTCAGCACGACGAGCACCGGTCGCTGCAGGGGCGGCGCCGTCTTCAACGCGAAGACGAGGCCGCCGCGCTCGACGAGCGACGAGTACGCGTTCGACGTCGAGCCGACCAACGCCTGCAGCCGCTGGTGCAGCGCCGGGCGCGCGGGCATCGCGTCGAGGTAGCGGCGGCTGTAGGCGTTCTCGGCCGCGAGCCACGAGCGCGTGACGGGGTCGGCGGCGTTCTCCAGCCACGTGAAGTCGTCGCCGACGGCGATGCCGAAGTAGTCCTGCGTCTGCGTGCGCGAGGCGGCGAACGGATAGCCGCGCAGGCCCGGCGCGACGCGCGTCGCATAGGGGTCGGCGGACGACTTCGCCGCGCTCGCACCGCCGCCCGCGCACGCGGCGAGCCCGGCGATCGCGGCGAGGCCGACGGCCGCGGCCGCCCACTTCAGCGCAAGGGCGCGGCGCACGGTCGGCAGCGCAAGGGTCACGTCCGGGCCTCCTCGTTCGGCGGAACAGCCCGCGATGTTAGGCGGCGCCGTGGCCGGCGCGCACCGCCGAACGCCAAAAGGTGGCAGAAACGCACGCCTCGAAGGGGATTGACAGTCGGTGAAGCCCGATCTAGAGTGATATCACTTTGATCTCCATCAGGATGACTTCATGACCTCGAACACCGCCCTGCCAGGCACGGCGCAGCCGCTGCGCAACGAGTATTCGGAGCGCCGCCTCACCTCGGTGAACGGCTACGCGATGGCCGCCATCGGCGTCGTGCTGGTGCTCGTGGCGCTGTCGCGCTTCATCGCCATCCGCGACGACATGGACGCCGCCACCGTGCTGCTGTCGCACGTGTTGCCCGGCGGGCTGTGCGTGCTGGGCGCGGTGGCGATCTTCGCGGGGCTGTACACGCTGCAGCCCAACGAGGCGGCCATCGTGACGCTGTTCGGCCAATACGCCGGCACCGACCGCGCCGAGGGCCTGCGCTGGGCCAACCCGTTCTTCATCAAGCGCCGCATCTCGCTGCGCGCGCGCAACCTCAACTCGCCCGCGCTGAAGGTCAACGACAAGCGCGGCAACCCGGTCGAGATCGGCGCCGTGATCATCTGGCGCGTCGAGGACACCGCCAAGGCGCGCTTCGAGGTCGACGACGTCGACCTGTACGTGAAGCTGCAGTCCGAGGCCGCGCTGCGCCACGTCGCCTCGCTGTACGCCTACGACGAGGCCGACAGCGACGACGCGAGCGAGATCACGCTGCGCGGCGGCCTCGACGATGTCGCGCTGGCGTTGAGGACCGAGCTGTCCGCGCGCTTTTCCAGCGCCGGCGTGACCGTCACCGACGCCCGCCTCACGCACCTCGCCTACGCGCCCGAGATCGCGCAGGTGATGCTGCGCCGCCAGCAGGCCGAGGCCGTGATCAGCGCGCGCCACAAGATCGTGCAGGGCGCGGTCGCGATGGTCGAGGCGGCGCTCACCGCGCTCAGCGAACGCAACGTCGTCACGCTCGACGACGAACGCAAGGCGGCGATGGTCAGCAACCTGCTCGTCGTGCTGTGCGGCGACAAGGACACGCAGCCCATCATCAACGCCGGCACGCTCTACAGCTGAGCCGGGCGACGCATGGCCAGTCCGGGCAAGAAGTCCTACCCGCTGCGCATCGATCCCGAGCTGTGGGCCGAGATCGAGCGCCTGGCCGCGCACGAACTGCGCAGCGCGAACGCGCAGGTCGAATTCCTGCTGCGCGAGGCGCTGGCGCGGCGCGGGCGCAAGCCGAAGCCGCCCACGGGCGACACCGCCCCCCGCGACAAGTCCTGAAATCCCTCCAACCTTCGTCGAGACCTCCATGACCTCTGCAACACGCCTCCTGTTGTGCGGCGCCCTCCTGCTGGGCGGCTCGCTTGCGGCGCATGCCGCCCCGCAGGAATCCTTCCTCGACGCCCCGGCGGGCGCGGGCCTGCTCAAGGGAACGCTGCTGACGCCGTCGTCGCCGCCCACGGCGACCGTGCTGATCGTGCCCGGCTCGGGCCCGACGGACCGCGACGGCAACAACCCGCTGGGCGTCAAGGGGTCGACCTACCGGCTCCTCGCCGAGGGGCTCGCCGCGCGCGGCGTCGCGACGCTGCGCATCGACAAGCGCGGCATGTACGCCAGCGCGACCGCCGCGCCGGACGCCAACGCCGTCACCATCCCCGACTACGTGGACGACGTCGGCGCCTGGGTCGCCGTGCTCAGGAAGCAGACCGGCGCGCCCTGCGTCTGGGTGCTGGGGCACAGCGAAGGCGGGCTCGTCGCATTGGCCGCGGCCGCGCGCGTGTCCGGCCTGTGCGGGCTGGTCCTGGTGTCGACCGCCGGCAGGCCGCTGGGCCAGGTCCTGCGCACCCAGCTCAAGGCCAATCCCGCCAACGCGCCGCTGTTGGACCAGGCGCTGCCGGCGATCGACAAGCTGGAACGCGGCGAGCATGTCGACACGACCGGCATGCATCCGGCGCTGCTCCCGCTGTTCAGGCCGGCCGTCCAGGGATTCCTGATCAGCGACTTCTCGTACGACCCCGCGCGACTCGTCGCGGGCGTGGACAAGCCCGTGCTTGTGCTGCAGGGGCAGAGCGACCTGCAGGTGGGCGAGGCCGACGCCCGCCTCCTGAAGCAGGCGAACCCGCGCGCCGAGCTCGTGCTGCTGCCCGGCGTGAACCACGTCCTCAAGACCGCGCCGGCGGACGACCCGCGCGCGAACTTCGCGACCTACGCCGATCCGTCGTTGCCCCTCGCACCCGGCGTCGTCGACGCGATCGCGCAGTTCCTGGCGCACGCCGCGCCGAACGCCGGCCACTGACGCGGCACGGGCGCCGACGCCCGCTCCTAGAATCGCTCCCTCATCTGCGGGAGCCCCATGGCCTACGACTACAGCTCGGACAACAAGCGGCTCGAACTGCCCAACCCGTTCCGGGTCGAGAACACGTTCCTGTTCGCCTGCGCCGGCATCACCCTGGCGGGCGGACTCGTCGGCCTGCTGTGGGCGCGCAGCGCGATCCAGGCGCATTCGACGCGGCTCGGGGTCGCGCCGCTGCTGGTGGGCGTGGCGCTGCTCGCGGCCGGACTGTCGTTCGCGGTGATTGCCGCGCGCCGGCTGCGCTCCTTCTTCGGCCGCGGCCGGCCGCGCTCGCTGGCGCCCGAGGTCGCGATCGGCGCCACCGGCAACTCGGCGCGCGCCGACTTCTACAAGGCCACGCTGCGCCAGGGCGGCCTCGAATATCCCGAGCCTCAAGGCGCGCTCAACGGCGTGCTGTACCACGCGGTGCCGCGGCTGATCACGGCGCCGGTGGTCGTGCAGGAGCTGGCGCAGCGCCACTTCTTCAACGCGCTGTCGTTCCTCGTCACGCTCGCGAGCTTCCTGTTCGCCTGGGGCCTGTTCGGCACCGAGGAGTCGCGGCCGCTGATCTCGATCGTCTACTTCGTGTTCGGCGCCTTGGTGCTGCTTCGGCCGCTGGTCAGCGGCAACCAGGCGCAGCTGGGGACGGGCGCGCTGATCGCGTTGATCGTCGCGGCCGTGGTCGGTCCGGTCGCCGCCAACCTGCTGGGCGCGGCGCTGCCGTCGGTGCGCTATTCGATGACGGGCCAGGCCGCGTTCCTGCTGGTGTGCGCGCTGGTGGCGGTCGTGCTGATCCTGTGCGCGCTGCACGCGCAGCTCGACGCCTCGCCGCAGACCGAGCGCAGCTGCGAGCAGCGCACGCTGTCGATGAACGGGCCGCCGGCGTCGCTGGTCACCGAACTCGATCGCATGCTGCAGAACCAGTGGGTCGAGAAGATCCCGAACCGCCGCTACACGCGCATCGAACCCGTGACGCACGGCGCGGCGGGATCGGGCCAGTTCGCGGGCGAGCTGCTGGAAGAGACGCAGCCGATGCCGATGCCCGGCACCGCGGCAGTGACGCTGGACAGCGCGCTGCGCGGCCCGCGCCACAGCTGGCTGGTGATGCTCGACCTGTGGGGCACGCTGCTGACCGTGTTCGGCGTCGTCTGCGCGCTGGTCTACGTGCACGGGTTCGACCCGTCGCGCGTGCTGGCCGACGGCTGGGGCAACACCGCGACCGTCGGCTACGCCGCCGTGTGCCTGGCGATCGCCGCCTTCTGCTTCCAGTCGGCCGGCGCGATCTGGGGCCGCTTCGACTTCGGGTCGGCGCTGGTGTGGGTGGAACTGCAGGGCACGTGGCAGTCGTCGCGCATCGGTACCGGCAACCAGCTGAACAGCCGCCTGCAGACCGAGAACGACGTCGTGCGCGTGGAGGCGATGACGCTGCGCATCTGGCGCGCGCGCGTCGAGTCGGTGGTGTTCGGCAAGGATGGCCAGCGCCAGGTGACGGCGATGTACGCGACGTCCCAGGAGGCCGCGCGCCTGGCCGACGAGCTCGAGGCCTTCGCCGCGCGCCAGAGCGTGTTCGTCGCGCCGCGCGCGCCCGAGGATCGCCAGCGCATCGAGGCGCTGCGCGCCACCGAGTCGCTGCTGGGCGGCGAGCCTCCCGCCCGCGCGGACGCGCTCGCGGGCCCGCCCGACGCGCCGCGCGTGACGGGCG